>JACRPN010000011.1 GCA_016223145.1 Armatimonadota bacterium
CGTCCTTTGCATGAAAGCCCCTAGAAGGCGTCCTCGCCCTGAAATCACCCTCGATCAAAATGAGAAGGCGCCCCCACAAAAAGTAGGGACGCCGTTCTTCCGCTCTCAGAGGATTACTGCGAGCCGCCCAGCCGGCCCTGAGGCATGCCAGCCGGTGGCTGGCCAGGAGCACCGCCCATGGGCTGGCCGTTGGGCGGCCCGCCCGCGCTGAGGTGCTCCTTCCTGTACTTTTCGGCAAAGTCGCCAATAGCCTTTTGCGCTTCTGGCGACCTTGGTCCGTCGCCGGATTTGGCGCCCCGGAAGGCGGCCTCATCCTGCTTCGACATGACGGGTTGATTGTTGCAACCGGCAGCAATCGATCCCGCGAGGATGACGAGGGCAAGGATTCGTCTCGTCATGGGTTATGGCCGGTCCCTCAGCCACTTGTTCTTTGCGGGCTGGTTCTGCGGGTCGGGGTTGGTCTGCACCGGGGTCATGGACTTCGAGTGGCCATCCAGGAACACGAAGTTCGTCTTGCCGGCGTGCGTGATGCCGATTGCGCCGTTTCGGGTTTTTGGGAAGGCGGTCCCGTTGTTGAATATCCAGGGGTAGCCTGCCGCAGGGTTCCCATTGGGAATCTCGTTCGGGGCGCACCAGTCGAACCAGTCGACGTTCATGAAGACGTTGCCGCAGAACGCGCTGAACACGCCCATGCTGCCGTTCTTCTGCGCGTCGGCGTTGAACTTGTCCGCGAGCATCACGGTGTCCGCAGGATACGAAACTGCCGTCGCGCTCACGCTCTGCGGACTGATCCAGCTCTGCGCCATCGGAGTGAAGAGGCCAAGCAACAAGCAGGGCCCGCCGTCGCATCCGTTCAGCGCACCGTTTGCGCCATACGACATCGTGACGCCGAGCGCCCAGTCGTATGGGTGGACCCAAGACGGCCAGCCGAAGTTGGAGTCGAACGGGCTACGATAGATGCCGAAGCCGGAGTTCGGCGTGGTTTCGCTTCCGAGGCCCTTTCCGCTCATGTCGCCATTCTTGATGTACGGCACGACTTCAGAGGCCCAGGTGTGCTGCCAAGCTTCGTCCATGCCCCAAACGAGCACGTCATCATAGTCCGTGCTGTACATGATAAGGCCAAGGCCGAGCTGCTTGGTGTTGGAAAGATCGAGCGAGTTCTTTGCCGCGGCCTTGGCTTGCGCAAAGACCGGGAAGAGAATCGCCGCGAGGATCGCGATAATCGCGATCACGACGAGTAGTTCAATGAGGGTGAAACCCTTACGTTTCATAATGATTGACCTGCCGAGATAGACGATGTGGAACCTCGAATATCGAGGCCGCACGGGTAAACGAGTGCAGCGGGGTCGGGCGCGTCTCCATTGATGCTTTGGACGAGCAGGGAGACTGCGCTCCGGCCCATGACGACGAGGGGTTGTGAAACCGAGGTGAGCGCCGGCCGAAGCTGGTCGCAATAAGAAGTCGAGTCAAAACCGATGACCGAAAGGTCTCTCGGTACCTGAACGCCGTATCCGGGCGCGAGATTGAGGAAGGATGCCGCCACGCCATCGCTCGTGCCGATGACGGCCGAATGGCGCAGACCCGAGGCCAGATACATGTGCAAACCGGTGCGGTCGGACCGGATGTCGATGACGTCGCTCTCAGAGGCCCCTAAGCCCCGAGCATTCATCTCTTTCAAGAAGGCGTCCCTTCTGAGCACGGCCTCCCCGAAGAGGTCTTCGCTTTCGAGCGCAAAGGCGATGCGGCGGTGGCCTTGCTGCACCAGGTGGTCGAGCGCCAAATGAATGCCTTGCTCGTTGTCGCAGATTACGGACGGGAACTTGTCGGCGAACTCGCTCGAAGGCGTGTGAATCAACACCAGCGGCACCGAGCAACGCTCGAGCATGGCGCGGTTCTCACCGGAAGGGTAGGTGCTGTACCACACGAGGCCGTCGAACCGTCCATCGGCCATCGCGTCTTCGGGCGTCTGCCCCAAGAGGTGTGGGCAAAACGTTACGGCATAACCATGGGTAAACGCGCCGTCGATGACGCCGTCCATCAGGGCAGCGAAATACTGGGAGGTTCCCGCGAAATGAGGGCGGCCGAAGCCGATGCCGTGGAGCACGCCGATCATCATCGTCTGGCGCTCGCGGAAGAGCCGGGCCATTACGTTTCGCCGGTAGCCAAGGTCCTTCGCCGCCTGGCGCACTCGCTCGGCGGTCGCCTCGCTCACACGAATTGAGGTTGCGCGGTTATGCAGCACGCGCGAAACAACGGTCGGGCTGACCCCGGCCCTTGCTGCTACGGCGCGGATCGTGACCGCCCCCGTCGCTTCTCCTCGATCTGACTTCTTTGGCTCTTGATACATCGGTGTACCAACCGCATTATAGATGAGGAATTCCATTCGTGCAAGCCCCCATCTGCAATCCCGTCAAATCAGGCAGGTTTGAGCCTAAGATGAGCCTCGCAACCATCCCGGACCCTTTCGCCCTGACGATCAACGCGCGCCGAAGTCAAGATATACCGATGTAGCAAGTCTCCTGCTAAGATTGCCGGGAACATGCAAATCAGGCAATTCCGTCATTCGCGCCGGAAGCGCTTCCCTGATATAACGGGCAGGGGACCCTGCACCTTCCCGCATGGATCCCTGCCGGCCCACCTTTGCCGTGAACACCGTCGCCGACCTCGAACTCCTACCCGTCTGGGCCAACCCGGACCACCTCATGGCGTCGGCGCGGATTCTCATCGAAGGCCACGGCCTCCGTGCGCTTGCCGTCCTCGAGGACGGGCAGCTTGTGGGTGTGCTGCCGGCCGCGCGAATGGCGGAAGCGAGACCTGAAGCTCTGGTCCGCGACTGGATGCTCCAGCCTTCGACGGTGGTCGAGGGCAAAGAGTCCATCCGCGACGTCGCGCAGCTCCTTGCGACCAAAGACTGGGACTACGTGCCCGCCACGGCGAAGGGCAAATACCTCGGCATGGTGACCGCCACGATGCTGCTGCCCATTGTCGGCCGCACTTACGACCCCCTGACCGGGCTGAACTGGAGCGACCGTCTTCGCGAGTGGGGAGTGGCGATGCTGCAAGAGGGGCACGAGGTCACCATCCTCTTTGTGGACCTCGACGACTTCGGCGCTTACAACAAAGAGTTCGGTCACGTCGTCGGCGACCGGGTGCTTCAGCGCATCGCGGGGATGCTGAAGGGCGCCGTCGACGAGGCAGACGATCTGCTGGTGCGCTATGGCGGCGACGAGTTTGCGATCGCCTCGATCCGCCCGAGAGAGGCCGTTGAGAAGCTCGGAGAGACCGTCCAGCGGCAATGCGCCGGACTCTTCGTGGGCGACAGCACTGACCCGGTCTCGTTCTCCGTCGGCATCTTTGGTGGCAGGCGCACCCGCGAGCGGGAGCAGATTCACTTTGCCGCCACCCTGGACGCGCTGATCAACATGGCGAGCAAAGCCGCGCTGGCGAGTAAAGCCGCCGCCAAAGCCGCCCGGGAAGCGATCGCCGAAGCGCCACGCCACGTCGAAGCGCGCAGCGGACCCGCTGAGCAACACCGGGATTCAGGGTCGCAAGGGGTTTCGACGGCCAAATCGGGAAACGCGATCACCGTGATCGACGTCTCGGCAGACGGCTTGGGTGAGACACCCGCGTCGGTGACTTTGAGCCTCGGAGGCAAAGTGGCGAGCGGCGTGCAGAGCCGGACCGGGCAGCCCTTGGTGGAGGCGATCGCCCTGGCGACGGCAAAAGCGCTTGAGCGCCTGGGCAATGGCGCAGGTTTTGAACTTGTCGAGGTTCAGCTTCAGGATCAGGATTCCCAGCACCATGTGGTTGTGAAGGGACGGATCGTCCAGGAGTCGGGAACCAGGGAAGTGACGGGCCAGGCCCCTGTGAACGGCGATCTGTACTGGGCCGCCGCCCAGGCCACCATCGCCGCGATTGCGCCAATCCCCTAACCCTGGCGCATACTGCTCCCGTGCCGACGCGAGGCAGCGAAGACTGGTGGAAGGACTATCTGACCCACGGCCACCGGCTGGAGGGAGTGGCCCGGTGGCTGTTTCCCAGGCTGCCGGCCTCGCCAAGGTGCAAAGTCTGCAGCGCCCCGTTCAGGGGTTTTGGCAGGCTGTTGCGGCCGTTCGGTTGGTCGCCCTCGAGCAAGAACCCGAATATCTGCGGCTTCTGCAGCAATCGCTTGCCGGCGGGCGGCGCGGAGGTGCCGGTCGCCGTCTTTGTCGCCGACGTACGCGACTATTCCGGACTCAGTGCTCGGACTCCACCTCTTGAACTCGCTGCCACCATGAGCGGGTTTTTCGACTTGGTGACCCGCGTGCTCCTGGATCACGATGCGCTCATCGACAAGTACATGGGCGACGGCCTGCAGGCGCTGTTTCTTGAGGGGGTGGCGGGCAGGGGGTACAACGAAAAGGCCCTGGCCGCCGCGCAGGCCGCACAGCGCTCTCTTGCGCAGTCTCATCCGGCTTTGAGGGACCTGCCGGTCGGCATCGCGGTCCATTCGGGTGTGGCTTTTGTCGGCAATGTGGGCGCTGTCGGCATGGTGGACCTAACCGCCATGGGCGACGTGGTCAACGTCGCCAACCGGCTCCAAGGCCAGGCGGGAGGGGGGGAGATCATCTTGGGGGGAGCCTATCTGGAGTCGTCGCCGCCTCAAGGCTTCGAACGCGCTTCCTTCGAGCTGAAGGGCCAGCCTGAGCCCGTGCCAGCCTATATTCTGAAGTGCGGGCAATAGCGCAACGGCTCCCGTGCTGCCGGCACTTCCACCAACACCACCATCCACCACCACTCGGCCAAAGGCCACCCTTTCCCATCGCGGGCCCGAAAACCCGACCCCGTCACCCGGAACCCGGATTCCCTTGGGCTGCCGCTCATCCAAAGTCACTCCACTTTCTGAGGGTTCTCCGAACTGCCCTATAGCCCCCATGGGATGGCTCCCCTACCTCACCGATTCCTCCACCGCCCAGGCCTTCATCGCCTGTTCGGCGGGAACCCCTGTGGGCGGAAGCAACTCGAAGACGGAGATGCCCTCCCATCGCCCACGGTCGAGGCCACCTTCGGCAACCACAAAGGGTTGCTTGGTGGACCCAACCCGGTCGCCTGTTCGCAGCAGCCGGCCGCTGAAGGCGCCCTGACAGACACCGAGCAAGAACGAGACTGCCAGAGTCTCCGAACCGATCGGCAAAGCGTCGATCTCGACCTCGGGAAGACCGAACTTCCTCATGCCGAGCGTGAACGCCGTGATCCCATATTCGCGGGGCGCAGTGCGCACCGACACGTGGTCCACCGCCAGCACGGGCTCCTGGTCCGACCGGCTCACCGGAACCTGTTCGGGAAGCAGGTAACGCTCGGACATCGGGTCGGCGATGCAGCCGTCGGTGAGCTGAGCGAACCTCACTGCCAGCCGGTTGATGAAATTGATCGCCGGTGAAACCGCCGCGTCGTGGGAGCGAACGGTGAACTGCGCCAGCATCCAGGTGGCCCGAATCCGAGCGAGCAGGTCGGGTGAAAGCTCGTCGGCCAGACGGCTCATGGCGACAGCCTCGGGGTCGAAACCACCCTCCTCTTTGCTGAAGACCAGCATCTGCAGGACGTTCTTCTTGTCTGGAGAGGCCACCACATAAGACCCCCGTTTCATCGGCCGAGCCAAGTCCTCCTTTGTGGCGCCTTGGGTCAGCGGCGCGCCAAATCCTGCCACAGCACCGGCCTCGCCTTGTGGGTTGACCAACATGAGCAGCGCCGGCAGATGAGCGGTCCCTGCCAGCACGTCCAATTGGAAGTTGCTCGCAATGCCATATCCCGGCCCCTTCGGCGCGGCGAACTTGAACAGTCGCATGATCGTTTGGCGATAGAGTAGCACGTAGAAAGAACGTCATGGACAACCTCGGAAGAACGCTGGTGATCATGGGCCTGGGGCTCGTGGCGCTTGGCGCAGCCGTCTGGCTGCTCCAAGCCTCCACGGGCCTCAAGCTGGGCCGTCTGCCGGGCGACCTATGGGTGCATCGGGAGGGATTTTCGTTCTTCTTTCCGATGACGACCATGCTCCTGATCAGCGCGGTCCTGACGCTCGTGTTCTGGCTCGCCGCCCACTTCAGGCGGTAATCTCGCGCCGCCCGATATGCCTATCCGCGCCATCACCTTCGACGCCGCAGGCACCCTCGTCCGCGTGGGCTGGCAGCCTGGCGCGTTCGGTGTGGATTGCCTTGCGGAACTCGGCATCCCGCACGATCCCCAGGTCGCTGCGGAGCGCTATGACCGGCTGTTCCTTTCGCGCAGGACCGAGTTTGAGGTCGTGAACGCCTCGCGCGACCTGAAGCTGGTGGAGCACTACTGGCGGAAGCTGACCTCGGACTGGATGGCTTCGATCGATGTGCCTCCCTATCGCCTCGATGACGTCCTGGAGGTCGCCGACAGGCTCCTCTACTCCGGCCCGTCCCACTACTTCTCGCTGTACGACGACGTGCTTCCATGCCTTGATCGGCTTGCCCAGGGGGAGCTCAAGCTGGCCGTCATCAGCAACTGGGACGTCTCGCTGCATCGCGTGGTGAGGGCTCTCGGCGTCGCAGACCGCTTCGAGTTCGTACTGGCGTCGCTTGAGGAGGGGGTCGAAAAGCCCGACCGGCGCCTGTTCGAGGTCGCGCTGGAAAAGCTCGGACTCGAACCCGGAGAGGTGCTCCACGTGGGCGATGATCCCATCGACGACGTCTCCGGGGCGCTCGGCGCGGGGATGCAGGCTCTGCTCATCGATCGGCGGGCGGCCACCGACCGGGCCTCGCGCAGGATCGCCAGCCTGAAGGAGATAAGGGGAGCCCTGGATTGGAGCGCCTGAGCGATTATGACTACCACTTGCCCGAGGAGCTGATCGCGCAGGTCCCCCTTGAGGACCGTTCCGCCTCTCGGTTGCTTGTTCTTGACAGGGCCACTGGGAAGGTGTCCCATGGGCGGTTTCGCGATTTGGGGCGTCATCTAGGTCCTGGCGACCTCCTGGTGCTCAACGACACCCGAGTCAGCGCGGTGCGTCTAGTGGGGCATCGGGCGTCTGGTGGGCATGTGGAAGCGCTTCTCACGAAGCGGCTGTCCCCAAACCGATACGTCGCGCTCACCAAACCCGCCAAGCGCCTGCGGCCCGGTACGCGCATCGGCTTTGGCGAGGGGCTCGAGGCGGAAGTGGAGACCGTCGGCGAGGGCGGCGAGCGCACGCTGAGGTTCGTGGCTTCAGGCGATGTCTCAGAGCAGCTCGCCTCGGCGGGGCGGACCCCCCTGCCCCCCTACATCCATACGGTGCTCAACGATCCGGCACGGTACCAAACCGTTTACAGCCGCGAGGAGGGGTCCAGCGCGGCGCCGACCGCGGGGCTCCATTTCACCCAAGGCGTTCTCGACGAACTGCGACGGGAGGGGATTGGCGTTGCCTGGGTGACACTGGATGTCGGGATCGACACGTTTCGTCCCGTCATGGCGGAGGTGCTGGACGAGCACGTCATGCACGGGGAGACCTGCCGCGTCCCGGAGGCGTCGGCGGAGGCGATCGCCCAATGCAGGGGCCGCATCGTCGCCGTCGGCACCACCACCGTTCGCACGCTGGAAACGATGGCGACGGGGCCCCGCCAGGTGCGATCCGGGGCCGAACAATCTAAGCTTTTCATTCGCCCCGGCTACCCGTTTCAGGTCGTGGACGCGATGCTCACAAACTTCCACCTGCCGCGGACCACGATGCTCATGATGATCTCGGCGATGGCAGGGCGCGAAGCCGTGTTTGAGGCCTATCGCCAGGCGATCGAGGAGCGTTATCGTTTCCTCAGCTTCGGCGATGCGATGCTGATTTTGTGATGGGGCCTGCCGGTGTTCGCTCGGCTCTTCACTTGATCGCGTCTGCAGGCGCGACCTTCTTTAGGTCAAATGTCGTCGTGCCCATGGCCTTGCCGTTCGCAAAGCCGATCCAGTCGCTCTTGAGCTTCTCAGGCCCCTGGAACACGATCCTAGCGCCGTGAATGTGGACATCCTTGGATTTCAGGTTCGTAGCCCTTAGGAACTCGAAGTTCAGGACCTTGGCGTCCTTACCGGGCTTGTATACGAGCGTGGGCTGGTTGCCTGCGGCGCAGTAGTGGGTCATGATCAGCTTGTCGCCGTCCATGTGATACACGCTGACCATTTCGTGTGCCTGTCCCGCGAACTGCGTCTCAAACACGGCGCTCCCGGCGCCAGAAACCTTGTAGACCACCTGGAATTTCTGGTCGCCCATACCCATCTCCCAGGTCCCGGCCAGCTTCTTGAGCTGTTCGAACGCCTGTTTGGGGCTGAGCCCCTGGCCGAAGGCGGAGAGGGACGCAAGAGTCGAGAGGGTAAGTACTGCGATTCGCTTCATGGGTTCATTTTATACGAGATTGTAAGGATTGCAACTCCGAAGTGTTGAATCGGAGCCGTTCGATAGGCTACTGGCAAATTTACTGGAACGAACCCAATGAGACCTTTAATCATGGGAGTTGTTGGATAATGGTCATGAGGCACGAGGGGCCTCGGTTTGGGTTAGTTGACCCACCAAAAGGAGATCATATGCGAAAAAACACAATGCGCTACGTTGCGCTGGCGATTGCCGTTTCGGCGTTCGGCCTTGCGCAAGCTCAATCATTTGACTTTGAGGGCGTGCCGGATTCTGGAGGCTACGCCGTTGGCGGATACACCGCTGTCAGCATGACCAGCGGGTCCCAGACTCTGGTAATCACGCGGCCCGGCTCGGCTTTTGATGTGACCGACATGTCCATCTATTCCGGAACCCCGGCGGGCTGGGGCCATCGGACCCTTTCTCCCTTCTTCAGCACGGCCGGCGGCCCTTTCATGCTGAACTTTAGTACAGGGATCACCTCCTTCTCTGTCGAGGTTGGAGACTTCGTGCCTTCGGACGACGATGAAGCGTACTTCAGCGCCTATACAGGTGCAGACGGTACGGGCTCATTGCTGGGTACGTTCACCCTTTCCTTGCCAGGATCGGGCAGCGGGTTCCTGTACGGGACCCTCAGCGCGGGCGGATCCACGCCTGCCATGTCCGTCGTGATGGGCGGTGGGTCGGCGTCCTACCCCGATTCGCTGTTCTGGGACAACATCATGGTGACTCCTGTTCCCGAGCCTGCGAGCATCGCTGGTTTCGGCCTCGCCGGACTCATGCTTCTTGCCCGACGAAAGAAGTAATCGGCTAGGCATTTCAGGACCCTTCTGGCGCTGCGCCAGGAGGGTCCGTTTTGTTTCACAGATCTGTTCTTGTGTTCAGTTCGAATACCCGTTCGGGTGCCTCTGGGCGAAGTCCCAAGCCGATCGAGCCATCGGTTCGATCGAAGTGAACTGCGGCTTCCAGCCGAGCTCCCGCTGGATCAGTTCGTTCGATGCCGTCAGCCTTGCCGGGTCGCCCGCGCGCCGGGGGGCCGACTCCACGGCGAAGTTCACGCCCGTAACCCGCCTAACCGCCTCGATGATCTCGAGATTCGAATACCCAGCGCCGCTGCCGATGTTGAAGGCCCTCGACTTCACCTCATCGATGTGCTCCAGCGCGGCGATGTGGGCGTTGGCAATGTCGATCACGTGCACGTAGTCCCGAACGCAGGTGCCGTCGGGGGTCTCGTAATCGGTCCCAAACAAGCTGAAGCTCTTGCGCCGGCCGAGGGCGGCCTGAAAGAGGATCGGCAGGATGTGAGTCTCGCACTTTCTGGCTTCGCCGAAACGGCTCGACGCCCCGCAGGCATTGAAGTACCTGAGTGAAACGTGCTTCAGGCCGTGCGCCTGGCCGCACCAGCCAAGGATCCGCTCGAACATGATCTTTGATTCGCCATAGGGGTTCACGGGGCGCTTGGGATGGTCCTCGTCGATGGGCGCGTATTCGGGCTCGCCGTAGACCGACGCGGTGCTGGAGAACACGATGCGGTTCACGCCCGATTCGCGCATGGCGTGCAGCAGGTTCAGCCCACCCCCCACGTTGACCTCGAAATAGAGCGCCGGGTTCTCGACCGATTCGCCGACCAGCGAGCGCGCGGCCAGGTGCACGACGGCGTCGGGTTTCGCGACCTTGAGTGCCCTTGTGACAGCTTCGAGGTCGCGGAGGTCGCCTTCGATGAGTTCGGCACGGGGGTCGAGGGCCTGGCGGTTGCCGGTGTCGAAGTTGTCGAACGCGACGACTTGGCGGCCTTCATCCAAAAGGCGCTCGGTGACGACGCTGCCGATATATCCGGCAGCGCCGGTGACGAAAACTTTCATGCAGAAAATGAACCCGCTTGGTTTGTACCTGAGAGGGACTCATGGGGGCGCCCGACCTCCAGAATCCCTGAAATCCTCCAAATACTCGTTCACTTCGGGATTTTCAGTACTTTCCTCACCGGCCATCGTGCATCGCAAATCGCCCACATCTCCAGGCCAGAGTGTTCAGATTCCCTGGAACCTATACTCATCATCGATCTCATGACAGCTTCCTTCCTGCCATTGCTAGGCCCGAGTCCATGGCATTTGGATCGGGCGCATGTTGGCACGGGTGCGACACTGGCTAGGATCCCGGATGTGCAGACCGTCAACCTCTGGAGCTCGGAACACGCATTGGCCATTTCGTTGACGTCACCGAAATGGTAGACATGGCAGTGGGGCCCAGGTCTCATTTGGCCGCGACTTGCTCCGCCTGTTAAAAATACTTGTAGACAAATCTGTCACAACGCCGTATAATAGATTACGACTTGCCGCGCCCACGGGAGCGGCTCGGCTCCGCGTGCGGAGCCATTTTGCTTTTAGGGTAGCATCCGCGCACATGGCGACGGCTGTCTACATTGACGGGTTCAATCTCTACTACGGCCTCGCCAAGCCGCTCGGATGCAAATGGGTGGACCTGCAACAGCATTTCGAGCGACAGTTCCCACAGGACGACATCCTGTTCATCGGGTTCTACGAGGCCTTGGTCACGGGCCCCAATCGAGCCAACCAAGAGGCCTACTTGGATGCCCTTCAGACGAAGCCAAAGGTTCGTGTTGTCCTGGGCGAGATGAAACCCAAAAGAAGGGAGTGCCGAGTAGCAGGGTGTGACTACAAGGGGCCGCGAGACTATCCTGGCTTTGAGGAGAAGCACACAGACGTCAGCATCGCGATCGCAATCGTCGACGATACGCACCGTGGACTTTACGACAAGCTGATCGTGGTGACAGGGGACACCGACATCGTGCCGGCGATAGCCCTGGCAAAGAAGCGCCGGCCCGAACAGCAAATCGTCACCTGCATTCCTGCCCTCGATAAAGAGCGGATTCTGGGAGCCAAACCGCTCGTCGACGTTTCCGACCGGTACACCAGGGTCGACGCTGGACTCTTTCCTCACTGCCAGTTCCCAACTTCATTTCTCGACACAACCGGGGTCAAACACACCCGACCGAATTCATGGCGACAAGCGCCAGGAGACGCTGTGCAGAAGTGGATCAGTGCGCATCGCGACCGCTGGCTAACGAAGATGCCACGATTGAAGTGAAATGACGGAGCTGAATTGGGACGGGAAGGTCAAGGTCGGGCCGGATGGGAAGAAGGTCAAACAGGGGCCGCTACGGGTGGTGCTGCCTTGTGGAATGGCACATCAAGTATGACGAGGTCACGTTGCTGAATATCTACCGGCTGACGGAGTGAAGCAATTCGGAGAATGATCGAACCAAAGTGTGTTAACGCCATGGCACATAATCAGACGGACATCAGAGCATGCACTATACTGTTACTACTTATCACGCAGCGGAGCTGTCGATGTTACCACGACATTCCCAATTACCATACCTGATCTCATATATCTAATACTGAACGACCTGAACTCGCCAGGCTTAACGGACTGCATGCCCTGCGAACTCTCACCGTAGAGTTTGCCGTAAGTGTCATACACCCTTATACTAACCGTTACGTTGACTTCATAAGTACGTCGGTTAATTACAAGGCCTTGGGCTTCAACCCCTTTGCTGTTTCCTGGATTATGGCCTCTTCCTGGATTATCAGATTGACGAGGGATCTGGTACCACTTAAGACCCTCTATGCTCAGTCTGTAATCTGGGAGTCTATCCGCCTTGTACTTCTTCCCAGCATTGTTTGCCCTCTGATCTAGCCCTACCTCCGTTATTGTCTGATCGGCATCACAGGCATATCTTATCAGACAATCCTGAAAAAAGAGGTTTCTTGACTTAGCGAGTTCGCTGGGTTCCAATGGCTCGTTCAAGATGTCAGTCGGCTCGCCATATGCAGCTACAGCGTCACCGATTTTCTTTCCCACATCAACAAGAGACGTCTTCGGATTGGGCTTGTGAGTCACTATCGCTACGACTTTTCCACCATCAAACCTAACCCATAAGTCATACGACTTCCAACTCGCTGTCTGCAGACTCCTAGACGCGAGTGGTCCCGACTTTGACTCTGGAATCCCCAAGACTCCTACCACCGCTGCAGAAGACATTCCTAGTTCAATCCCAGCGATTCGATATGAATGATGCTGCTCTGGCAGAAACGCTAAAGCGACTGAGCTAAGGTATGCACACGCGATGAATGTGACCATTTGCCGGATACCTCCCACGGAATCGATTGCTCCAACAAGACTATCATACACTGGTTCAAATCCGGGCGTCATCAAGCGCAATGCGATGCGCGACTATGTCGCTCCCGAAGCACCTCGCTTTGGGAACCGGCCCCGGGTACCCTAGCCGTCATGTGTGGAATTGCGGGTTATGTGGGCCCAAGAAAGGCGATCGATGTGGTGTTCGACCAGCTTAAGCGGCTGGAATATCGGGGCTACGACAGCGCCGGCATTGCCTTCCTGAGCAACGGCAACATCCAGGTGCTCAAACGCGCCGGCAAGCTCACAGAGCTCGGCAAACTCGTCGGCGAGAACCCACCCGATTCGCATCTCGCCATCGCCCATTCCCGCTGGGCCACCCACGGCGGACCCACCGACGAGAACGCCCACCCTCATTACGACCAGTTCGAGCAAGTCTCGATCATCCACAACGGCATCATCGAGAACTACCTGGAGCTTCGCGCCGAACTCGTGGCCGCCGGGCATCACTTCCACTCCGAGACCGACACCGAGATCGCCGCGCACGTGATCGGGCAGGAATACAAGGACGGCGTGCCCCTCGAAGAGGCCTGCCGCAGGGCGGCGCTTAGGCTCCGTGGCGCGTTCGCGCTGGTGGTCATGTCGAAGCGCGAGCGCGACAAGATCGTCGCCGTGCGCAGCGCCAGCCCCATCGTGCTGGGCCTCGGCAAGGAAGAGAGCTTCCTCGCCAGCGACATCACCGCGCTCATCCCTTACACCCGCGAAGTGGTGATCCTCGAAGACCAGCGCATCGGCGTCATCACGACCGAAGGCATACGGATCCTCACGCTCGAAGGCAAAGAGGAGCCCGTCAAGGTGCTGCACGTGGACTGGGACCTGGAGGCCGCGGAGAAGGGCGGCTACGACCACTTCATGCTCAAGGAGATCCACGAGCAGCCGGAGGTCTTTCAGCAGTGCCTCGCAGGAAGGATCGACGACAGCGGGCGGATTCGGTTCGAGAACATCTTCAGCGAGCACGTGTGGCATGAGATTGACCGGGTGAACATCATCGCCTGCGGCACGGCCTATCACGCGGGGCTCATGGGCAAGTTCATGTTCGAGAAGCTGCTGCGGCTGCCCACGGACGTCTTCTATTCCTCCGAGTTCCGCTACGGCGATCCGGTGCTCTCGCCCAGGTCCCTGGCGATCTTCGTGACGCAGTCCGGTGAGACGGCTGACTCGCTCGCGGCGCTGCGGCTATGCAAGGAGCGGCGCATCCGCACGCTCGGCATCGTGAACGTGATCGGGTCCAGCATTGCGAGGGAGTGCGACCGCACCCTCTTCACCCAAGCCGGACCCGAAATCTCGGTCGCCAGCACCAAGGCCTATGTGGCCCAGGTGACGGTGTTCACCCTGCTTGCGCTCTACATCGCGCAAGTTCAAGAGACCCCCGGTATCCGCGTCCCGGATGCGGTGGCGGTGCTCCGCGAGCTGCCCCACTTAGCCGAGGAGGCGCTGAAGGTCGAGCCCCAGGTTGTCGCGCTCGCGGAGGCTATCCAGGACGCACCGCTCTTTTTCTTCCTGGGTCGAGGCGCCGACGCCTATGCCTCGCTGGAAGCCGCACTCAAGATGAAGGAAATCGCCTACATCCCCACACAGGAATCGCCCGCCGGCGAGATGAAGCACGGTCCGCTGGCGCTAGTGACCAAGGGCGTGGTGGCGGTCTTCGGCGCGAACGACCCGGCGCTCACCGACAAAACCGTGAGCAACATGCAGGAGATCCGGGCGCGAGGCGGCACGGTGGTGGCGGTGACCACGGAGGAATCCGAGGCAGTGCGGCTGGCGGCGGACTACACGCTTCACGTCCCGCGCACCCCCTACAACTTCTTGAACACGCTGCTCTCGGTGATCCCGCTCCAGCTTCTGGCCTATCACATCGCACGGATCAAGGGCTGCGACATCGACCAGCCTCGTAACCTCGCCAAGAGCGTGACCGTGGAATGAGCGTCGAGATCGGCTCGGATCGCCGCGAGCAGATGGCGGTTCTGGGCTTCACCGTGTTCGAACGGCTATTCAGCCTCGACGACATGGCCGGTCTGGCGCGGACCGTCGAGGAGTACGAGCGCCGACGCCACGAGCAGCTCAAGACCGAGGGTGACTCTGGGATCTCGAGGGCCAACGAGATTACGTTCAACGACCATCTGGCCGAGAACGACCCCTTGGTGCGGGCGTTTTGCGAGCGCCAGGAGTTCGTGGACATCACGACGGCATTCCTTGGGCCAGACGTCGACCTCTACTGGAACCAGACCGTGTTCAAGCACCCTGAGGGCGAGAAGATCTTCCCCTGGCATCAGGACGACGCCTACACCGAGGTCGACCCCGCGCCCTACCTAACCCTGTGGCTCGCGATCAGCGATGCGACCCTTGAGAACGGCTGCATCAGCGTACTGCCCGGCTCCCATTTGGGCGGATTGAGGAAGCATGAGTGGACCGACCTCGGATGGACAGGCCACTCGGCCGAGGACCCCGACCAGGGCCTTGCGGTGCCGGTGCCCGCGGGGTCGGTGATCTGCTTCTGGTCCTTGACGATGCACAAGAGTGCCGCCAACCGGAGCAAGGGGATCCGCAAGGCGTTTGTGATCCAGTACTGCAGCCACGGCCTGAAGTACAAGGAGAGCGGCGAAACCGTGCCGGAGCTGTTGCCGATCGCGAGGGATGGGCGGAGCGTGAGTCGGTGAGTGCGTGAGAAGGGGAATGGGTGAGAGGGTGAGTCGGTGAAACGGGGACAGGGCGAAAGGGCGAAACGGAGTGTCCGTGAGGGAACGTCAAGTCGCGCTGGAAGAGAATAGAATCTCCTTGACGCCATGACCACTCTCCAACTCGGCCAGACCGACCTCACCGTTTCCCGCCTCAGCTACGGATGCATGCGCATCGTGGGGACGTGGAACCCCGGAGAGATCACTTCGGCCCGAGCCGAATCGGCACGCGAGGCCTTGATCGCCGCCTACGAGGCCGGCTACACGCTGTTCGATCACGCCGATATCTATTGCTCCGGGGCGTGCGAGGAACACCATGGCCGGCTACTCAAGGATTCGCCGGAACTGCGCCGCCAAACCATCATCGCCACAAAGTGCGGCATTCGGTTTGGCAACACACCGAACCCCGGCGACCCGGGCCGATACGACTTCTCCAAGGACTGGATCCTGAAGAGCTGCGAAGGCTCGCTGAAGCGTCTCGGCGTCGAGACCATCGACCTCTATCAGCTTCACCGTCCCGACGTGCTGATGAACCCGGAGGAGGTGGCGGAGGCGTTCACGGCGCTGCATCGGTCCGGGAAAGTCCGCTGGTTCGGGGTCTCGAACTTTCTCCCGACACACGTGTCGCTCCTGCAGAAGAGCCTGCCTTTCCCCATCGTGAGCAACCAGGTGGAGGTCAGCCTGAAGCGGCTGGACTGTTTTGTGGATGGCACGCTCGACCAGTGCCTGGCAGATGGCATCGTGCCGCTTTCGTGGAGCCCGCTCGGCGGTGGATCCCTTGGGGAGGGCCAGGCCGCGCCCGCCGACGACGCCAAGCGCCTGGCGCTGCTTGAGGCGATGGACAAGGTCGCTATCGCTCACGCTGTCAGCCGCACGGTCATCGCCTTGGCTTGGTTGATGAAGCACCCTTCGGGGATCATCCCGATTGTGGGTTCAGCGAACCCGGCGAACATCGCCGACTCGGCAAAGGCCGACGGGCTTGAGCTCTCGCGCGAGGAGTGGTACACGCTCTACGTCGCGGCGCGAGGCGAGCGGATGCCGTAGGTTTCAAGGTTACGGCTCCGGCTTTTGAGCGCTGTCGGCATAGTAGCACAGGCGAGACGCCTGTGCTACGTCGGCCCGCGGCGGGCGGATGCCCCAAAACCTCTTTCCAAGTTCAATCGGGAACACTTTTGCGCCTTGCTTCTTCAAAGCCCACATACCCGCCGCATCGTGTGAGAAACCTATACACAAGGCGGACCTGGAGGCAAGAAACATGCAGCACTTGCGTTCTCAGATTGCAAAGATCGTTTGGACCCTTGGCGCTCTCAGCGCCATGACTCTCGGAATCCACGGACCCGCTCAAGCTCAAGGCAAGGATGATCCGCCCAAGCCCGTCGGCTGGGAAGTGAAGAGCACCAACACCCCTGGCGGAAAGGGCGAACTCGTCTCGCAAGGCGTCACAGGCAAGAAGACTCCTTACGCCAAGGCCAAGGCCGCCCCCTCGACCGCCGGCTCGGCAGTCGTTAACGTCCTGATCGTCTACTACGAGTCAAAGGAAGACCTCGACAAGGCGAACGAACTCGAAAAGAAAGAGAAGGAAGACGCCAAGAAGAAGAAGGCCGAAAAGACGACAAACTCCGGCGCCACGGCTGTGCCCGACGGCGGCAAGAAGGATGGAGGTAAGGGCGATGGGCAGCCTCAGCCCCCAAAGAAGGTTGATGGCAAGAAGGACCCCGCCAAGCAGCCCGAGCCGCCTCCCGTCATCACGTTCGACCCCCGAACGCACGAGCTAAAGGGCGGCAAAGTGGTGCCCAAGGACCCCAACCAAAAGAGTCTGAAGATGGGCGACCACAAATTCTGTGAGACCCCCGACCGGTTCGAGTGTGGCGAGCACTTCCAGTGGTGGCTGAATTCCCACGAGCACCGCAACGCGCCGAAGACGATCGACCCCGAAATCAAGCCGATGGACCTGAACGGCCAGCCCCGCATCATCATGTCGGGCTCGGTGATCGCCGGGCAGGACGCCATGGTGCGCGTCGTGGATGCTAAGGGCGCTTTCCTCTCAGGAGTGGTCGTTTCGATGCCCGATGGAACTCAAGCAACCACTGACGCCAATGGCAAAGCCACCGTCAAAGCGCCGAACGATTCGGACAAGCTGGTGCTCACTTTGGTGGGCCTCGGCGTGGCGGCGAACGCATGGATTCGGCCTTCCGGCGAGGGCAATGCCGCTCCGCGCATTGATCCGCCCAGCTTCATCCAGCCTGGCCAAGAGGCGTCCTTCGGATGGACCAATGGCGGTGCAAACTCCGTCATCCAGATCGACGGCAAGCCCGTCGAGATCCTTGCCACATCGCCCACCGGATGCGTCGCGAGGATTCCGCAGGACCTCGCCCCTGGAACGCACACCATCGCCTTTTCCGACGGACACGGACAAGACCTCCTGTCTGAAGAGATCTCCATGTCCGTGGACGACGTGAAGCCGATCGAAGCGATCAGCCTATCGGTCGAGCCGCCAAAGACGCTGGTCGTCGGCCAGAAGGCGGTCTATACCGTCCGCGTGTTGGGAACCGACCGCAAGCTCGATCTCACGCTGGCGAACCTGAACCCTTCTGTGGCCACGCTCTCTGGCAAAGCCGCGACCAATTTCGTAAGCACTTCCGGCGGCAAGGACAACCGAGCAAGGATTGAGGTCCAGAGCGCATCCATGGGGCAGATCATGATCGCGGTCCAGATCGCCAAGTCGTCCACGATCGACCCGGCCGCAACGGGCAGCCGGTAGGCGCGCCATAGGGGGCAACCGGGAGCCTTCAACCCCTGCCCCCTTCATCGCCGCGCCCTTCCCTTCCTTGCGACCCTCTAGCCTTCGTTCAACCCAGGCGTTCTCGTCGCCGGGGGAAGCCACAATCCCCTCGTGACCCCGCGCGAACGCTTCATCGCCGCGGGCTCTCCCTCTCCTGCGACCATAGAGCCTTCGTTCACCCCATGCGTTCTCGTCGCGGGGGAGGGTGGCCTTTAGGCCGGGTGGGGGTGCTAGCGAGGGCCGAAGGTTGAGGGTTGAAGGACGAGGGTTGAAGGACGAAAGCCTGGGAAATGCGCCCCCTCACCCCGGCCCTCTCCCCCGCTATTCCAATTTCATGAAGGGCGTCGTCACTGGAGCGCGAGGGAGAGGGAGTTCCCCGGAACCACTCCTTGCGCCACAATCCCCGTGTGACCCCGCGCGAACGGTTCATTTCTGCACTTGAGAGAAGGCCCTATGCCGGCCGGGTGCCCCACTTTGAGCTCGTTTTTTTTCTGACCATGGAGGCGTTCGGCAAGGTCCACCCCAGCCACCGCTACTACGAACAATGGCACCAAATGTCGGAAGCCGAGCGCGAAATGCACCGCAAGGACATGGCTCAGCTCTTCGTGGACACCGCCGAGCGCTTCGAGCACGACGCGATCTTCGTCCACCCCAACCCCGGCGGCGTCGCCGAGGAGATTCGGCTGCTCGACGCGATCCGAGACATCGATGGCGGCAAGTACTTCCTGATGATGCACGGCGACCCGACCTACGCCATCCCCAGCGGCGCGCAGATGGAGGAGATGAGCGTGCGCATGAACGAGGACCCCGAGGCGGTCGAGAAAGACGCGCAGCGGAGCCTGGACTGGCACCTGAAGCGGGCCGACCGGCTGGCGGCCCACGGGGTGCTGGATGGCTTCGCGCTGTGCTCGGATTACTGCTTCAATTCGGGGTGCTTTCTGCCGATGCCGTGGTTCGACCGGTTCGTGACGCCGTACCTGCACGCGAGCTACCGGGAGTATCGGGATCGGGGGTTCTACGTGACCAAGCACACGGACGGCAACATCATGCCGATCCTGGACCGGTTGGTGCCTTCGGGGATTTCGGATTGCGGATTGCGGATTGCGGATTCTGGGACCAGCGAGCCCGGAGCCGAAAGGAACCGAGGCGATGGGTCCGGAACGCACTCGATACCAGGCGGGAGCAAAGTCTCCGAACCCAATCCGAAATCCGAAATCCGCAGTCCGAAATCATCTGCCCTTCCCCACGCCCTCCATTCCCTCGACCCCCAGGGCGGGGTGGACATGGCGGAGGTGGTACGGCTCGTGGGCGACCAGGTGTGCCTCTGCGGCAACGTGGACTGCGGGAAGCTGCAGACCGGCACCGACGAAGAGTGCATCGAGTCGGCGCGGTACGCCCTGTTGCAAGGAATGAAGGCTCCTGGCTACATCTTCAGCACCAGCAACTGCATCTACACGGGCATGGAGCTGGAAAGGTACGAACTGGTAAGGCAGGTTTGGCTGCGGGAGGGGAGTAGGTGCTAGGTGCTGGGCACTAGGTGTTTGGAACGGCGTTTCTCGCAAGGGCCAAAGCCCGGACGAGACCCTGCAGGGATTAAAGGAATACACCCAGGCTCTTGACCACCTCTTGGTGGCTTGTTTTCAGCGCTGTGCCTTTGTGTGAGGTCCAGAGTAGCCTCTTCATGGGTGTCGATTGCCGCGCACCTGCTCGACCGCCAAGAGCACCCTTCGCGCCGCTTCCTCGGCCTCTTCGACCGTGGTATTGCGGCCAAAGGTGAATCGAAGGCCTTCGTTCGCTTCCACTTCGGAATAGCCACAGGCGAGCAGAACGTGGCTAGGCTCCAGGCTGCCGGCGCTGCATGCGGCGCCGCTGCTGGCCGAGACCCCCAGCCGATCCAGTACGATCAGCAAGGATTCGGCAGAGCACCCTTCGAAGCGAAGATGAGAGTGCCCGTCTAGTCTCGGGTTTCTCTTGGGGACGGAGAAGACGAGCCCGGCGGGCCGCTCGCGAGCCAAAGCCGCTTCGAACGCACAGCGAGCTTCTGACTGTGCCTTTGAGTCCCGATCACGGTATGCCTTGACCGCTGCCCCGAAGCCGACGATCCCCGCCACGTTTTCGGTGCCCGCCCTCATTTCACGTTCCTGCCCGCCTCCTGGCAAGACAGGCTTGACCTTGGCGCCTCCGCGAACGACAAGGGCGCCCACTCCCTTCGGCCCGTTGACCTTGTGGGCCGAAACGGCAATCATGTCGGCGCAATTTACTTCTGAGTAATCCACCGTGAGGAAGGTCTGGACGGCGTCGGAAAAGAACAGCGCTCCCGCGTTTCGAGCCAATCTCGCAATGTCCGAAATGGGTGCAAGAGTCCCTAATTCGTTGTTGGCGTGCATCGCCGAGACGAGCAAGGTGTCTTCTCGGATCAGGTCCGCCAAAACCGACAGGTCGGGCGTTGCATATCGGTCGACGGGACACGTGAGCACCTGGCAGCCCAGCCTCTCAAGCATCGGCCGGGCGTGGCGCACGCAATGATGCTCCGCCGCTCCGAGCAGAATCGTGTTTCGCTTTGGGCTCTCGTTGGCGAGGGCGGCACCGATGATCGCGAGGTTGCAGGCTTCAGTGCCGCTCGAGGTGAACACCACCTCGCCGAACAGGCAACCAAGAGCCTCGCTAAGGGTCTCTCTCGCCTCATCAACCGCCTGCCTCGCCCTCCGGCCCTCCGCGTGGAGGCTGCTCGGATTGCCAAAGAACCCTATTCCCTCTTGTCCTTTCGTCCCTCCGTCCCCGTGTCCCTCTTCCCCCAGCCACGGCAACATCGCCTCGCGCGCCGCAGGATGAAGCGGCGTGGTAGCGGCATGGTCGAGGTAGATGCGGTGCAATGTGGCTCCATTTTGGACCGGATTCAGAACTACCCTCTTGGACTGCGGCGACTTGTCGCCGCTTTTCACTAGGCGGACTCGACCTCTGTCTCGAACACGTCGCTCCATGCGGCGGCAAGCGCCGAAAGGTCGGCTGGTTCAAAGCGGCGACAAGTCGCCGCAGTCCAAACGGGCACAAGACCTCAAACGGGGATAATCTCACCATGCCCTGCAAGCCGCGCATTACAGGAACCTTTCTCGACGAGATCACCCATGATATTCCCTCCCAAAACTGGGGGGTCGAGGATTGGCGAAGGGAGTTCGCGCTCTACCGAAAGATCGGCATCGACACCGCGATCATCATTCGTGCCGGCTATCAGAACAAGTGCATCTTCCCGTCGAAGACGATCCCCAACCTGCTGCCGGTCTACGACGATCTCGGACAGGTCTTCTTCGATCTGGCTGGGGAGTTCGGGATCACGCTCTACTTCGGACTCTATGACTCGGGTTTCCACTGGCTGCGCGGCGCCTGGTGGAACGAAGTCGAGGTCAACAAGGCGTTCATCGAAGAGGCTGCGTCTCGATACGGCGACAGAAAGGCGTTTGGCGGTTGGTACATTTGTCACGAAACGAGCAGGAATGACCTTAACATCATTGATCTATTCAACGCTCTTTCCTTGGCATGCCGCGCCGCGAAAGACGTGCCGGTTCTGATCTCTCCCTTCCCGCAAGGCGCCAAGCAGTTCTCTGGCTCGAGCGTAATGTCCCTCGAAGAGTCGCTCGATCACTGGAACCGCATCTTCTCGGAAACCAAGGGTTCCATTGATATCTGCGCCTTTCAAGATGGCCAAATCCACTATCAGGAGCTTCCCAGATTCCATGAGGGGATCTCTGAGCTTGGACTGAAGTACGGTGTGAGGATTTGGTCGAACGTCGAGACGTTCGACCGTGACATGCCGATCAAGTTCCCACCGGCCGACTGGCGCCACCTCCGGTTCAAACTGGAAGCGGCGGCTCAAACAGCCGAGAAGATCGTCACCTTCGAATTCCCGCACTTCATGTCGCCGCACAGCATGTGGCCCTCCGCCGGGAAGCTATATGAGCGGTATGAGGAGTTTGTGGGGCTATTGAAATGAAAATAGGACATATAAGTCCCATGAGACCTATACGTCCTATTCCGGGAGAAGCACAAACCTACTTCTTCGGCGTCGCGATGCTCTCGGCTTTCTTGGCGTACTTCACGGGGTCGGACTTGAAGCTCTCCGGGCACCCGCCACAACAGAAGAAGTACCTTCGGCCCTTGTAGTCGGCGTACATCCCGGCTTTGGTGGCCTTGGCGATGTCCACAGTGCTGTTGGTCATGACGGCGCAGTGAATCTTGGTGGGCGCGGGCTTGGCTTTTTGGGCGAAAGCGCCGACGGACAGCGCAGCGAGAGCAATCAAAGTGAGCGATTTCATTGGAACAACGGTCTCCTGTAAGGCGCCGGACCTGCCGTTTCCGGCGATCCCGCTTCTTGGATTCTAACGAACGAACGGATGCCCGAGTTCCATGCCAGGAGTAGACTGGTCCCATTGGAGCGCCTGACCATCCTCCATACGAACGACCTGCACGGCGCGCTCACGCCCGAGAATGCCGCACGGATTCGGGAACTGAAAGAGGCCCACGCGCCTTGCCTCTATTTTGATTCGGGAGACTGCATCAAGGCTGGAAACCTCGCGATCCCCCTAAGGCAAGAGCGGGCCTGGGCGCTTCTCGCGCAGGCAGGCTGCGACGCGAGCACCCTGGGCAATCGCGAGAGCCACCCCCTGGAGTCGGCGTTTCAGTCCAAACTTGCAGGGGCTCGGCATCCGATCATCGTCTCAAATGTGAGACGAAAGGACGCAAAGGGACAAAGGGACGGAGCGACGGGAACCTCCCCTCCGAATCACCGACTCACCAACTCATCCTCTCCCCATCCCCATATCTCCTCATCTCATCACCCCTTCCCTGGCACTGTGATCTTCGATAGGGCCGGCATCCGGGTGGGCGTCATCGGAGTGATGGTGCCGATGGTGACCGAGCGGATGAAGACGGCGTTCGCCAGCGCCTATCTGTGGGATAACCCGATTGAAGCCGTCAAGAGAGAGCTGGCGACCTTGATCTGTAACTCCAAGGGCCCTGCCCCAGGACGCCAAATGGATGCCTCCGCCCCTTCCGGGGTGGAGGCTTTGAAGCAGGACACCGGCGAAGACAGCTCCCACCCCGGAAGGGGCGGGGGCATCCCAATGTCGGCGACGCGCAACGTCTTCGAGAAGGGGAGCCCTCCAGACCTCTTCATCGCCCTCACGCACATCGGGATCACCCAAGATCGCCGGCTGGCCGAGGCATGTCCCGAACTGGATCTGATCCTCGGCGGCCACAGCCACACGGTGCTCGAGCAGCCGGAACGGATCGGAACGACCTGGATCTGCCAAGGCGGCTCGCATGGGCGGTACGTTGGGAGATATGTTTGGGACTCAGAGTCAGGGCTGGCCGAAGCAGAGTTACTCGCACTGTAGGTGAGCCTGGGCGCAATCACTGCTTCCACCCCTCACCGTCTCTCCATGAAACTTCATCCAAGGCAGACTGAGAGTCTGCCCCACAGTTCCTCCGTCCCTAGGTCCCTAAGCTCCAACTCGGCAGACTGAGAGTCTCTCCAGCGCTTCACCCTCATGCACCCTATCACCCTTTCTCCCTATCACCCTTTCTCCCTATCACCGTCTCACCCGCTCATCCTCCCTTCCCCTTGACTCCAGCCCGCCAATCGGGTATAGTCCCGTTCCGGTCTCCGGGCGAATGCCCCGAACCGAAAACTAAGCCACGGGCAAGGTGCGGCGAGCCGCAGACCTACCCGGGAACGGCGGGTGAATATGGCAAAACAGTGCTTGATCATTAAGCAACAGCGCAAGCCCAGGTACAAGGTGCGCGATTATAACCGCTGCAGCATATGCGGCAGGCCCCACGGCTATTTCCGTTACTTCGGCGTCTGCCGAATCTGCCTGCGCGAACTCGCCCACAAGGGCGTTCTGCCTGGAGTCAAGAAGTCCTCATGGTAGGAAGCCGGTAATCAGGTTGCCAGGTTTTCAGGTTGCGCGGGACCATTCCGAGCCTGAACACCGAATACCAAGAACCTGAACACCCGCTAGTGGAGTGAATATATGCACAGCGATCCCATTGCCGACCTATTAACGCGCATCCGCAACGGCGTCTTGGCCAAGTTGCCCACCGTGGACTGCCCCCAGAGCAAGCTCAAGCTCGAGATCGTGAAGATCCTCCAGGCGGAGGGCTTCATCAAGGGCTACGAGACGTCCACCGAATCCAAGTTTCCGAATCTGCGCATCCATCTGCGCTACGACAACCGCAAGCCTTTGATCCGATCGATCAAGCGCGTGAGCAAGCCGGGCCTACGCGTCTATAAGCCCGTCGACGAGCTCACTGCACGGCGCAGCGGTTTGGCCACGCGCATCATTTCGACCAGCCAAGGAGTCATGACCGACCGCGAGGCTCGCAAACGCCATATCGGCGGCGAGATCCTCTGCGAGGTCTGGTAAGGAGCAAGCACGATGTCACGCATTGGACTTAAACCGATCTCCGTCCCCAGCGGCGTCACCGTGAACGTGGCGGCGGACAACGCCGTCAGCGTCAAGGGCCCCAAAGGAGAACTCAACGTCAACATCGATTCCCGACTCTCCGTGAACCAGGACGAGGGCAAGCTGACCGTCGAGCGGCCGAACAACAGCCGCGAATGCCGGTCTTTCCACGGCCTGGCCCGAACGCTCATCAGCAACTGCGTCGAGGGCGTCACCAAGGGACACAGCAAAACCCTTGAGATTCAGGGCGTCGGCTACCGTGTGCAGATGCAGGGCCAGGACCTGCTCCTGAACATGGGGTACTCCCATCCGGTGGTCATCAAGGCCCGTCCGGGAATCCAGTTTGAACTCAACATCGACGAGCGGGCTCGTATTCAGCGCATCGTCGTCAACGGCATCGACAAGGCGGCTGTAGGACAGGTGGCGGCGGACATTCGAAAGGTCCGCAAGCCCGATCCCTACAAGGGCAAGGGTATTCGGTACCTGGGCGAGGTCGTCAAGCTCAAGGCCGGCAAGCGCGCAGCGGCAGGTAAGAAGTAAGGAGAGGGTGAGCATGGTGAAAGGGTGAGAAGGGCGAGAATGACACCGGATTGAGTCCGGCAATTCTCACAATTCTCACAACTCTCACAACTCTCACAAGCAAAGAAATGGCAAAGAAAACGTTAGCTGAAAAAAGAGTCGCCAGGCACGTGCGGCTGCGTAAGAACCTCGCCGGCACGGCAGAGCGCCCGAGGATCTCGGTGTACAAGAGCATCAAGCACCTTTACGTGCAGGTGATCGACGACGCCACCGGCGTCACGATCTGCTCAGCGGGCACCCAAGAGAAGGACCTCAAGGCCGCCTGCAATACGGAGGGCGCCAAAAAGGTCGGCGCGGAGCTTGGCAAGCGAGCCAAAGCCAAAGGCGTCACCAAGGCCGTGTTCGATCGGGGTGGCAACCGCTACCACGGCGTGGTCGCGGCCCTTGCCGATAGCGCCCGAGAAGCAGGGTTGGAGTTTTAGCCATGAGAATGATGGGAAGGCTCAGTGGAAAGCGACAGAGCATGTCGACCGAGGGTCCGCAGTACGACGTCCGCGTCGTGCGCACCAACAAGGTGTTCAAGACCCACAAGGGAGGCAAGACCGCCTCTTGGTCGATTCTCGTGGTCGTCGGCGACAACAAGGGCAAGGTCGGCATCGGCCTTGGCAAGGCTCGCGGCATCCCCGACGCGATCCGAAAGGCTGAAGAGGCCGCCAAGAAAGCGATGGTACGCATCCCGATGATCAAGGAGAGCATCCCGCACGAGGTTCGTGCGGTTGCGGGAACTTCCGAAGTCATCCTTCGGCCCGCGAGCCCCGGTACCGGCGTCAAAGCCGGTGGCGCGGTCCGAGCCTGCCTCGAGGCTTGTGGCATCCACAACGTGCTCAGCAAGACGCTCGGCAGCCGAAACCCGATCAACGTGGCCTATGCGACGATGAACTGCCTCACGCAACTCTCCATTCCGGAGCAGCACGCGGAGCTTCGCGGTCTCGACGTCGCCGAACTCGTGCCCTGGCTGGCGCGAGCCCGAAAGGAGGAAGCCGATGCTGCGTATTAAGCTCGTGAAAAGCCCGATCGGCAACACCAAAACCAACCGCAGGACCGTCGCGGCGCTCGGACTCAGGAAGATGCACCACACGGTGTATCTGCCCGACAACGCGGCTGTGCGCGGAATGGTGCACCACGTGAAGCACATGCTGGAGGTCGCGGTGGTGGACGATTCGGAAGCGCCCAAGAAAACGGCAACGGTCAAGAAGAAAACTGCGCCCAAGCCCGCAGTAGCGCCGAGACCCGCTGTTGCGCCGAAGGCCGTCACCGCAAAACCGTCCGACGTGTCTGACAAGTCGGACAAGTCCGACACAGACGGCGAAACGAAAGCCCCAAAGCCCGAGACCCCCAAAGCTGCAAAGCCCAAGGCTGTGGCTGCCCCGAAACCCAAAGCGGCTTCTGCCAGTAAAACTACCAAGAAGGCGAAGGAGTAACCCATGCCCGGCATTCATGATTTTCAACCGAACCCAGGAAGCACACGGCCCAAGCGGCGCGTGGGCCGCGGCATTGGCAGCGGCATGGGAAAAACCGCCACGCGCGGCACCAAGGGCCAGAAGGCTCGCCGCCAGGTGAACCCGAACTTTGAAGGCGGCCAAACGCCGATTCACCGCCGGTTGCCCGTCAAGAAGGGCTTCCGCAACGTGAACCACAAGGAATATGCCATTGTGAATCTCGACGACCTCGAGAAGCTGTTCGACAAGGGCGCGGAGGTCACTCCCGAGGCGCTCCAGAAGTCCGGCATCATCGGCGGCGTCAAGGATGGCGTGAAAGTGCTCGCGTTTGGCGACCTCAAGAAGAAGTTGACCGTCAAGGCCCACAAGTTCAGCAAAGCGGCGAAAGCTGCGATTGAAGCCGCGGGAGGCGAGGCGGTCAGCCTGTGAGCATGTTCGGAGCGGCTGCCGGCGGCCCCATGGGGGATCGCGGCCTCAAGATGCCGTTGACGGAGACGATCCGTCTCGCTTGGGCCGATCCCGACCTGCGACAACGCATCACGTTTGTGATGGTGATGTTCGCCGTCTACGTCCTCGGCATCAACATCGCCGTTCCGATTCCGGGCCACACGCCCGATCAGATCATAGATGCCCTCGAGCACAGCAACAACCCGCTGTTCATGATCCTGAACTCGTTCGGCGGCGGCGCCCTCAAGAAGGTATCGATCTTTGCGCTCGGCTTGAACCCGTACATCACCGCGTCCATCATCATCCAGATCCTGACGGCCTCGATCCCGCAGTGGAAAAAGGACCTTCAAGAGGGTGGCGACTACGCGCGCAAGCAGCAAAACAAGAAGACCCGCTTCCTCACGCTCGTGCTCTGCATCTTCCAGGGCTACGGCCTGCTGAACATGATGCTGCAGACCGCGGGTATGGCCCTTGGCCCGTTTGAGATGGCCACCGTCCTGACGTTCTGGACCGCCGGCGCAATGTTCATCCTCTGGCTTGGCGAGCAGATCACCGAGAAGGGCATCGGCAACGGCGTGTCGCTGATGATCTTCGCGGGCATCATGATCTCGCTGCCCTCCCAAACCGGCCTCATTCTCGACCAGCTTAGGACGGAGCAGATTCAGTGGTGGAACCTCCTGCTTCTCGGCCTGGTGTTCGTTGCGGTGACCTGGCTGATCGTGCTCTTCACGACCGCCCAGCGGCGCATCCCCATCCAGCATATGCGAAGGCAGATCGGCACCCGAATGATCGGTGGCCAGACCAGCTACCTTCCCCTTTCGCTGAACCTCGCAGGCGTCATTCCGATCATCTTCGCGGTCTCGCTCATCACCATCCCCTATCAGATTGCGCAGTGGATGGGCGCCATGGGCCCCAACCCCTCGCCAATGGCCAAGTTCTTCTTGGCAGTCGCGGAGTACACGTCGCCGCAATTGAGCTTCCCGGAGGGCGTGGTCGGTTGTCTCTTCTACACCGTCCTGATCTTCTTCTTCACGTACTTCTACACGGCGATCCAGTACAACGTCGAGGACATCGCGAACCACCTGAAGCGAGCCGGTTCGTTCATCCCCGGTGTTCGTCCTGGAAAGCAAACCCGCGACTTCATCGACGGTGTCATCTCGCGCATCACGATCGTGGGCGCCGGGTTCCTTGCCGTTGTGGCGCTTCTGCAGTACCTTGCGCCGCCGCTGACCGGAGTCCAGAACGTCGGCTACTTCTTCGGCACCTCACTGCTGATCGTGGTCAGCGTGGCACTGGAAACGATGCGCCAGATTGAAGCCAACCTGCTGATGAAGCAGTACGGGCAGTAGGGGCTGGTTTTCGGGTTGTCGGGTTTTCAGGTGTTCGGGTGTTCAGGTTTTCAGGTTCTTGGGTTTTCAGGTTCTTGGGTTCTTGGGTTTTCGGGTTCTTGGGCCGGGCACTTCCCGACCACCCAACCACCTGACGCCCTGACCACCTGACAACCCAACCACCTGGCCACCTGACCACCTGACAACCTCAGCACCTGAAAACCCGAACACCAGCCCTCCCTTCGGTTTGATGCCATTCCCGCCGATCAATAGCCTATGGGCTTTGACACCGTTCACACCGCCGTGCCCGGTTCGCTTCGATCACCGGAATCCGCCATAATGAGTTCAGTGAGGATCCTTTTGATAGGCCCTCCCGGCGTGGGGAAGGGCACCCAAGCCACCAAGCTCAAAGAGCGGTTTGGGATGGCGCATCTGGCATCCGGCGACATCTTTCGCTCGGAGATCAGCAACAAGACCGAGTTGGGCCTCCTTGCCAAAAGCTATACCGAAAAGGGCCAGCTTGTCCCCGACGAGGTCACCATCGAAATGATGGCCAAGCACCTCATGGCGCCCGATATTCAAGCGGGCGGGTTTATGCTGGACGGCTTCCCGCGAACCCTCGCCCAGGCCCAGGCCCTCGATCGGCTGCTCGAATCCATGAACCTCAAGCTTGAGCGGGTAATCGTCATGGAGATCGACGACGAGGCTGTGGTGGCCAGGCTGGGAGGAAGGCTAAGCTGCGCGAACTGCGGCGCCGTCTACCACAAGGTTTTCAACCCTCCCAAGATCGAGAACACCTGCGACAAGTGCGGCAACGGCCTGTTTGTGCGCCCGGACGACCAGCCGGAGACCATCCGAGGTCGTCTGAAGGTGTACCATTGCCAGACCGCTCCGGTCATCGAATATTACAAGAGGCATTGCGTCGTTCAAAAGGTCGATGCGAGCCAGAGTCCGGACGCGGTGTTTCAATCCATCGTGGACGGACTGCCCGCATGATCATCCTGAAATCGGCCTCCGAAATCGCCAAGATTCGCGAGGCGGGCCGCATCGTGGCGCGCGCGATCCGACTGATGCACGAGGCGATCGTTCCCGGCAAATCCACGACGCGCGACCTCGACGCCATCGCGGCGCGAGTGGTCGCCGAGGCTGGCGGATCGTGCGCGTTCTTGAACTATCGCGGCTACCCCGCAAGCACCTGCATCTCGGTGAACGAGGTGGTGATCCATGGCATCCCGAACGACAAGCCCCTGATGGACGGCGACATCATCGACCTGGACATTGGGGTGGAAAAGGACGGCTGGTTCGCCGATGCGGCCTGGACTTACCCGATCGGTTCGATCTCCCCGGAAGCCCAGCGCCTCCTGAACGTCTCCCAGGAGTGCCTGCACCAAGGCATCGCCAAAGCCCGAATCGGCAACCGCGTCGGCGACATTTCGGCGGCGGTTCAAAGGTACGCGGAGCAGAGCTCGTGGGACACGGCATCGGCAGAAGCCTCCACGAGGAGCCGAACGTGCCCAACTTCGGCAAGGCGAATACCGGGCCGCCTCTGCGCGAGGGTATGACGATCTGCATCGAGCCGATGATCAACCAGGGGACCAAGAAGGTCAAGACCCTCGCCGACGGTTGGACCATCGTCACGGCGGACGGCAAGCTCTCGGCTCACTTCGAGCACACGGTCGCCATCACGCGCGACGGTCCCGAACTCCTGACGGTGGAGTGAGGAGAGTGTCTGAGGGACAAGGGAACCCAGGGACGCAGGGACCCCCTCGCCCCTTGTGGGAGCGGGTCTATTTGCGAAGCGAACAGGGGTGAGGGGGCGCTCCTACCGAGCGCCGTAGCCGCCGGTTCGATGCCGGCGCTCTTGCCGTGTTCGCCTGAGAACTCCAAAGCGTCGCCAGGTCGCCACACTCCAATGACACCTCGCCAACCGTGGGTTAGCCACCCTTGGTGCCGGTTCTCCGTCTGCCTTTCATCCGCTAACGCGCCGGCCATAGGGAAAAACGACACGTCCGCAGCGTCTGATCCTCCCCCATGCGCCATAATGCCAAAGACCAACCGTATGGGAAGAAGACCATTTCGTAAGAAGACACCGGCGCCTCAAGTTGAAAAAGAGCAAGGGATCGAGGTCGAAGGCATCGTCCTCGAGAACCTGCCGAACGCTCGATTCCGAGTCAAACTCGTCGAGGGCGATATGGAAGTGCTGGCCCACGTCAGCGGCAAGATGCGCATGCACTACATTCGCATCCTGCCCGGCGACAAAGTTCGACTCGAGCTCTCAGCCTACGACCTGACCAGGGGCCGTATCACTTACCGCTACAAGTAGAGCCGGATCTGGGTTTCATTGCCGTGCCTGGGCGCGATGACGTCTGGCCGCAACCTCTCAGATTCCCTGGAATTGGAGAAAAAACTCGGAACTGTGGCAAAGGGGCGCATTGCGCCGGTATAATTTCCCTTCGCGTCGGCTGACAAGCCGATCCGTTGCGCCTGCCAAGGGCGCTTCATCAAGCATAGACGGAGCAAACGAGTCGAGAGAATCATGAAAGTACGAGCCAGCGTGAAGAAAATGTGCGACAAGTGCAAGATCATCAAGCGCAAGGGCGTCGTGCGCGTGATTTGCTCGAACGCCAAGCACAAGCAACGGCAAGGCTAAGGCAAAGCGCAGCGCGAACGCCAACCAGGTTCGCGCGAACCTACAGGAACCGGAGAACACTAAGCACACATGGCACGTATCGCGGGCGTCGACCTTCCCAGAGAGAAGACCATTCTCTATGCTCTGCCTCTCATCTACGGCATTGGACGCAAGAACGCCGTCGAAGTCATCGAGAAAGCAGGAGTCGACCCGCGCAAGAGGGTCAAGGATCTGAGCGAAGCTGAGGTGGGCCATCTCCGAGAAATCCTCGATCGCGATTTTCAGGTGGAAGGCGATCTTCGACGCGAGGTCAACGGCAACATCCGCCGCCTCATCGATATTGGCTGCTACCGAGGCCTGCGCCATCGCCGCGGGCTCCCCACGAGAGGACAGCGAACCCGAACCAACGCGCGCATTCGCAAGGGTCCGCGAAAGACGGTCGCCGGAAAGAAGAAGGCTAAGAAGTAGGTGAGATGAAGAATGCCGAATGACGGATGCCGTCCCAAGTGGCCCTTCCCTCGTTCAGCGTTCTTTAATCCAACATTCGACATTCGACATTCAGTAGAGAGCTAATGGCAAGAAAGCAAGTTAGAAGCGGAAAAGCGAAGGAAAAGCGCCTGGTGCAAGCGGGCGTCGCCCACATCCACGCGTCCTTCAACAACACGGTGGTCTCGATCGCCGATCCCATGGGTGCCGTTCTGTGCTGGGCGAGCGCCGGCTCGTGCAACTTTAAGGGCAGCCGCAAGGGCACGCCGTTCGCGGCCCAGGTCGCCGCTGAAAACTGCGCGCGCAAGGCCCTGGAACACGGCATGCGCAAGATCGAAGTCAAAGTGAGCGGCCCGGGTGGCGGCCGTGAGACGGCGATCCGGTCCCTTCAGGCCACGGGGCTCGATGTCGTCTCCATCTGCGACGTCACCCCCGTTCCCCACAACGGCTGCAAGCCGCCCAAGCGGCGCCGCGTGTAACCCGTTCGAGCACTTTACGAACCAACCGAGAGCAAACAAGAAATGCCGCATATCACAACGCTGGAACTCACTCAGGAATCCGGAAAGTTCATCCTCGAGCCGCTGGAAAGGGGCTACGGGCAGACGATCGGCAACGCCCTGAGGCGCGTCATGCTCTCGTCCATCCAGGGAGCCGCGATCAGCGCCATCCGCATCGACAAGGTCTTCCACGAGTTCGCCCCGATCCCCGGGGTCCTGGAAGACACCACAAACCTGATTCTCAACCTCAAAGACCTTGCCGTTCGGCTCAACACCGAAGACGGCATGCCGAGCGAGGATCAAACCCTTCGCATCGACGTCAAGGGTCCCGGCAGGGTCACCGGCGCCGACGTGGTCTGCCCGGACGGCATCGAAGTGGTCAACCCCGAACACTACATCGCGACGCTTTCCGACGCAAACGCCAAGCTCACGATGGAGATGTACGTGGGATGGGGCAGCGGCTACGTTCTTCCTGAGAAGCAGGACAAGTACAAAGGCATGATCGGCGTGATTCCGGTCGGCGCCCAGTACACTCCCGTTCGAAAGGTCAACTACACGGTCGAGGCCACCCGCGTAGGCATGCGCACCGACTATGAGCGGCTGATCCTTGACCTCGCGACCAACGGCGCGGTCACCCCGAACGATGCGCTTTCGCAGTCGGCCCACATCCTGGACCGTTACTTCAAGATGTTCTTCGACCTCGGCGAGGCTGGATTCGAGGCCGATGTGATGGCGGAAGACGACATGCCGCCCGAGCTGGCCAACATCCCGGACCTGCGCATCGAAGAGCTCGATTTCTCGCAACGCACCTTCAACTGCCTGCGTCGCGCCGGACTCCTGACCTTGCGCGCTTTGGCAACGGCCACCGAGTCGGACCTCACCAGCATCCGCGGCTTCGGAAAGAAGTCGCTCCTGGAAGTTCGCGACAAGCTACAGGAGCACGGCATCGAACTCAAGCCACCCAAGGGCGGCTACCGAGCGATCGACCTGTTGGACGACGAAGACGACGAGGATTTCTGAGATGAACCATCGATTTGACCACCGCAAACTTGGGTTGCCCAGCGATCAGCGCCGGGCGCTCCTCACAAACCTCGTGCGCCAGTTCATCCGGCACGGCTACGTCCGCACGACCCTCGGCCGCGCCAAAGAGCTGCAGCGCATCGCTGAAAAGCTCATCACCACGGGCAAGACCGACAACCTGCACGCACGCCGCCAGGCGCGCCGCCTGCTTGTCGGCCATTCCTCCTCTTCGGCCCATCCCGCCTCGCTCCTCGCAGGCAAAACCGAGCATGAGAAAACCGAGATCCTGAAGGCCCGCAGCCTCATCAACGGCGAGGACCTGGTCAAGCTTCTGTTCGACGAGATTGGACCGCGATTCAAGAACCGAAACGGCGGCTACACCCGCCTGACGAAGGCCGGTAATCGCCGGGGCGATGGCGCCACGACCGCTGTGCTGGAGATGGTGGATTAGGGACTGTAAGAACGGTGAGAGGTGAGCATGGTGAGAATTGAGAAGGAGTCAGTCAGACAAAGCTCACAACTCTCACAATTCTGACAATATTCACCGCCCCGAATGGCAATATGGCTACCCGAATCAAGCTGACGGTAGCCTACGACGGAACCGATTTTCGCGGCTGGGCCGCACAAGCTGGACAACGAACCGTCCAGGGCACATTGAAAGAAGCTGTTCGCCAGATCTCGGGCGAGGATTGCGAGATCGTGGGAGCAAGCCGCACCGATAGCGGAGCCCATGCCGAGGGCCAGGTCTGCCACTTCGATTGCGAAGCGGCGATTCCTCCGGCAAACTGGGTTCGAGCCTTGAACCGGGTGCTGCCGACAGACCTGAGAATCGTCGGGTCTCGCAAGGTGGCCGAGGCGTTTCACAGCCGCTTTTGCGCTTTGGACCGAATCTACCGGTATGCCTTTTACTTCGGTAAACCGGATCCGAGGGCGGAGAGGTTCGCGATGAGAGTGGACAAGCCGCTCGACTTCAGGGCCATGCGAGAAGCGGGCAAGAGGCTGGTAGGCGAGCACGACTTTAGAGCATTCACCAATGAACTCGGGCCGGACGTCGAGAACACGCGCCGGAGGCTGTACAAAGTGAGCGTGGTCCGCAAGACCGACTTGTGGCATATCGAAGTGCGCGGAACGGCTTTTCTGAAAGGCATGATGCGGCGGATGGCTGGAGCCCTCTACGAAGTAGGTTTGGGCAGACGAAAACCCGAGGAAATCGAGGCGTTGCTCGATCCAGCCAGACGACACGGTTTGACTTGGCCGGTGGTGCTCCCAGCCAAAGGATTGACCCTGAGGAAGGTCCGATATGGACCGCATCCGAAGGACAACAGAGAAAAGAACGAAGACGATTTATAAGTCCTATACGACTTATAAGACTTATACAAACGAGACACGACAATGAAGACAACACCCATGAGGGAAAGCGAAATAACGAGAAAGTGGTACGTGGTGGACGCCACGGGCGTACCGCTGGGACGCCTGGCTGCCCAGGTGGCTCAGGTGCTGCGCGGCAAGAACAAGCCCACGTTCGCCTACAACATGGACTGTGGCGACTTCGTGGTCGTGATCAACGCCGAGCGCATCCTTCTTACCGGCAACAAGAAGGATGAGCTCCTCTACTGGCACACGATGTGGCCTGGCGGCCTGCGCAGCATCTCGCGCGGCAAGCTCAGGGACACCCAGCCTGCCAAGCTCGTCGAGAAGGCGATTTGGGGCATGGTCCCGAAAACCAGGCTTGGCCGGCAGATCTTCAGCAAATGCAAGGTCTACGCCGGGAGCGAGCACCCTCACCAAGCCCAAAACCCGGAACCCCTCAGCATTGGCAAATAATGAATTAGCCCACAACACCTGGAAACCTGACGACCCGAACACCTGATAACCCGAAACCTGACAACCTGATCACCACCAACCACGAGCAACCCATGGCAAGAGCAGCACAAATCGAAAAGTACTACGGCACGGGCCGGCGCAAGTCCGCCATCGCCCGCGTGTGGCTGACCCCCGGCGAAGGCAAGATCACGATCAACGGAAAGGAGTCAAAGGACTACCTCGGCCGCCCCGTGCTTGAGATCCTCGTGCGCAGCCCGTTCACGAACCTCGAACTCGAGGGCCGGTACGACATCGTGGCCACGGCCAAGGGTGGCGGCATCACGGGCCAGGCCGGCGCCGTGCGGCTTGGCATTTCGCGCGCGATGATCGAAATGGACTCGGGTCTGCGCCCTGCGCTCAAGTCGGAAGGCTTCCTCTGCCGCGATTCGCGGGTCAAAGAGCGAAAGAAGTACGGCCGCAAGAAAGCCCGCCGCGGCTTCCAGTACGTCAAGCGATAATCTCCTGCCCCGCAAAAACACCCGTCGGCGCACTGCGTCGACGGGTGTTTTTTTGTCGCTGGTGAGCCCGAATCCCGGCACAAATACTATAACAGGTAATTTTGCTGGGTAGACCTGGTAACGCTACCTGGAATCAGCTTCCCTGGATGAACGCCCGGTAATGCCCAGGCCACGGCCCGGCACCGAGCCAGACCTTAACAGGGAGCAAACACATGTCGTATCGGATCAACACGAATACCGCAGCCATGAGCGCGCTGCGGAACGTCAGCAACACGGGAATGGCTTTCGAGAGCTCCATCTCCAAGTTGTCGACGGGATTGAGAATCAACAGCGCGGCGGACGATCCGGCAGGCCTGATCATTTCGGAGAACTTTCGGGCCCAAATCGCCAGCATGGATCAAGCCGTTCGCAACAACCAGGATGCGGTCAACTACGCAAAGACCGCAGAAGGCGCCCTCGACGAAGTCAGCCGGCTCCTTCGCGATGCTCGAACGCTCGCCCTCGGTGCCTCGAACACCGGCGCGCTGAGCTCTTCCCAGATTCAGGCGAACCAGAACCAGCTCCGCTCCATCGCGGATTCGGTGACCCGTATCGCCCAGCAGACCCAATTTGGCACCAAGCGCCTGCTCGATGGCAGCTCTGGTGTCCAGGCATCTGTTACCAGCCCGACGAACGTCAACAACATGTATCTCGGTGGATCGTTCAACGGGGCGGCGATCACGACCAACTCTTTGATCACGGTTTCGGTATCTACGGCCTCGACCCGAGCTACGGTCACCGGCGCCACACTCTTCACCAACGCCACCGACACCGTCGCGGCAGGCTCGTTCTCGATCAATGGACGCACGTTCACGACCAAGTCCACGAACACGGTCATGGACGTCATCAACATGATCAACGCGGCTTCGAGCAGCACGGGCGTCACCGCCGACTTCGTCAGCGGCACCGGCGTGGTTCTTCGGGCATCGAACTACGGTTCGGTCGGCAACTTCTCGATTAGCGACGCCAACGGCATCTTGAATACCGCAGGCACGGCCAGCGCAACGGGTACCGACGGTGTGGCCAGCGTCATCATCGACAGCAACGGCTCGACGGCCGGCGGGCTTTCCACGGTGACCTTCACCGGTGGCAAGATGGGTGCCAACGGCCTCACCCTATCCGATACTGCCGGCAACCGAGTGGTGCTCACCGAGGCGGGCAACGCGACCAGCAGCGCCTTCACGGCGGGCAACGTGACCGTGGGTCTCACCCAGTTCCAGACCGGGGCGAACTACGGCCAAACCGCCTCGATGGCGATCGGCAACTTCGCCGCCAGCCAGCTTGGCACGGGCATCGTTTCGGGCCTCGACCTGAGCAACCTCGACCTGACCACGGCGACGGGCGCCTCCGACGCGATCAAGGTCATCGACGCCGCGATCGAGCAGATCACCACGGCGCGAGGCGACCTGGGCAACTTCCAAAGGAACATCCTGGAGTCGAACATCCGCTCGCTCGGCGTGGCCCGTGAGAACCTGGCCGCCACCGAGTCGGCCATCCGCGACACCGACGTGGCGCAGGAAATGACCAACTTCACGAAGCTCCAGATTCTGCAGCAGTCCGGTATGGCCGTGCTCGCACAGGCCAACTCCATGCCGCAGTCCGTGCTTTCTCTACTCCGGGGCTAACCGGCAACATCCAAAGGCCGTCGGCGCAAGCCGGCGGCCATTTCTTTGTTTAGGAGGCCCAAAGATCGTATTCGCCAGCTTTCGTGACTTCGACTTCCATGAACTCCCCCTGGCCACGGACCTCGGACCTCGGACCTTCCACATACACCAGACCGTCGATCTCGGGCGCGTCGCGGTGGGAGCGAGCGATAAGGGTGGTGTTCAGGTTTTGGGTGTTCAGGTTCTGGGTTTTCAGGTTTTCAGGACCTGTCCCCCCGGCCACCTGAGAACCTGATGACCTGAACACCTCATCACCTGAACCCCCGACCACCTGAGAGCCTGAAAACCTGACAACCTGGCCACCTGCAACCTCCCCCTCCACCAGCACCTTGAGCTTCTTCCCCACCCAGCCCTGGTTCACCTCAAGCGAGATGCCCTGCTGCAGGCGCATGAGCGTGTCGTAACGAAGCTGTTTGACCCGGGGCGACACCTGCCCCTCCATGTCGTGGCTCGGGGTCCCTGGTTCGCGGGAGTATTTGAACGCCCCCACCCGGTCCAGCCGCGCCGACCGCATGAACTCGAGCAGGTATTCGAACTCCTCGTCGGTCTCGCCCGGAAAGCCCACGATGAACGTCGTGCGGATCGCACATTCCGGCATCGCCGTACGCAGATTCTCAAAGAGCTTCAAATAGCGCTCGCCGTCCCAGGGGCGCTTCATCCGGCGCAGCGTCTCGGGGTGCGCGTGCTGCAGCGGGATGTCGATGTACGGCAACACCTTCGGCAGCGTGGCCATCGCCTCGACGACCTCGTCGGTCAGGCGGTTGGGATAGAAATACAAGATGCGAATCCACTCGATCCCGTCGATCCCGTTGAGCTCGCGCAGGAGCCTTGGGAGCGTGAACTCTCGATAGAGGTCATAGCCGTACTGCGTGACGTCCTGCGCGATCAGATTGAGCTCTTTGGCGCCCGTGCTCGCCAGGAACCTCGCCTCTTCTACCAGGCGCTCGATCGGCTTGCTTTGGTGCGCCCCCCGAAAGCTGGGAATGGTGCAAAACGTGCACTTGTGGTCGCAGCCTTCGCTAACTTTGAGATAGGCAGACCAGGGATGGCCCGAACGAATGCGCGTTTTCACGTCGGCCCAAAGATGATGGGGCGGGTCAATGTTGGGGCTGTGGGGTTCCGGGGTTGGGGTCTGGGGAACTTGATCCGGGGGGCCAGACTGAGAGCGTGGCAAGCCGGTAGCACTGGAAATGATCGCCTCTTTTCGGAGCAAGCCCTGCCCGACACCCGTACCCCGGACCCCAGACCCCAGACCCCGAACGCCCCCGACGATCTCGCCAAACCGCGCCATCTGCCCCACTCCGACATAGGTGTCTGCGCCGGGGGCCAGCTTGGCGAGCTCCGGCCCGAGCCTTTGGGCGAGACATCCGGCGACGATGACCTTGCCGATGCGTCCCGCCTTCCTCTCACGCACAGCCTCACGGATGGCGCGGACCGATTCCTCCTTGGCGGCCTCGAGAAAGCCGCAGGTGTTGATGACCACCACGTCGGCCTTGCGCGCGCCGCCGTCGATTTGGTATCCCGACTCGGCCAACACGCCGGCGATCTCTTCCGAGTCGACGTCGTTCTTGGCGCACCCGAGCGTCACGATCTTGACCTTGGGAGCCCTAAGGGGAGGCGAATCCGGCACGGGGAGATTATGAACGAGGTTCACCCATTGGGTTCGGAGTTCATGTATTTCGCGCGTTCCTCGTCGCCCAGCGTGCGCCATGTGAGGAACTGTTGTCGCAGGTACCCCAGGAACCGGCGGTTGACGAGCACCCAGTTCTCAGGGTCACCCGATTCGCGATGGAGTGTGAGATCGAGCTGGTAGATGTCGTCGGTTCCCGAGGGATGAGCTGAGAGCTCTAGCTTCTGACACACACCCAGGTCATATGGCGCGATCCACACCTGCGTCCGAAGCCCGAAGAGCCCCGGTTCGTTCGAACGATCCGGGCCGCCGCTCTGGCCAAAGACCTCGGTCTGGCTCGTCACAAAGTCGCCGATCGTGTATTCCTCGTAGGCCTGGAACCACTCGCTGAGAAACGCCACGATGCCAGCGGCCTCATCACGGGTGACCCTGAAAGGCAACGGCTCGCGCCATTCGTCCCCCTCGGGCTCGTGAGCCATCATCTCCTCGTCGAGCGCCGGCGCAGCAATCTTGGCGGCAACCCTCGCCGGATAAATGGTGCTGAGCAGAACCACCGCGATAACCACAACGGCTGAAAGCACGGCGGAGGTCGCGCTGAAATTGAGGTAGAGCCCGGGCAGCAGGCCCGTCGCCAAAACCGCTTTGCTCAACCCTTGTGCCATAAAGTAGCCCAGCACGGCCCCAAACACCCCATAGACCAGCGACTCGGCGAAGAAAAGGGTGGCAATGTGGTTGGGCGCGAGGCCCACCGCACTCAGCACTCCAATCTCCTTCGTGCGCTCATAGACGCCTGCCGCCATGGTCCCGAAGACGAACACCGCGGCGATCAGCATCTGCACCAGCACCAGGCCCAGGCCGGTGCTCTTCGAGCCTTGCCGAGTGCTGAACATTCGAACTTCGCCACTCGAGCCCTTCTCCGAAGGGACCGATGCGTAGAGGTTTAGCCTGATTCTCGGCATCAGCCCTTCCAGGGCGCGTTTGGTCTCATCGAAGTCCCGGAAGCGCACCGCCACCGACCGGAGCGTCGCGCCGAGCCCAATCGCTTCATCCGCCGGGACGAGAAACACCAGTCCAGGGTCGAGGCGCAGGTACTTTCGAAAGCTCTCGCCGATCGAGCGGGACTGCGTTTGAAAGCGCGTGGATAGCGTAAAGTCTGCCGGTTCCACATTGTCGCCATCGAGGTCGGTGAGGCCGCGCAGCAGGGTGTCTTCGAGGATGCCGATGACCGTGTGATCCTGCCCTGCAAACTGGATCTGGACCTTGCCCGCTTCCGAGGGGTCGATTCTTAGCTGCTCGGCGATGGATCGCGGCAGGATCACCACTCGCCGATCGCCCGGCACAAACCACCTTCCGCCAGGCAAGAGGCACTCCTGCGGACGCAGGACGTCGGCCTCGTCGGGGTCCATGCCCAATACCGCTCGCGGCTCCGCCAGGCGGTCCCCTTTGGTGAGGGCCAGGGTGCTGGTGTCGCGGATGTCGGCGCCATAGTACCAGGCCCTACGCACCACCTTCGCCTCATGCCCATAGAGGTTCTTCAGCCACCCGTAACCTGAGGTCTCGATGGGGTCGAGGCCCGGATTGCGCACGAGGATGCCCGGGTACCGTGCCGGCGCCTCGCCGGGCGTGTCCATCAGACGCAAGTCCGTCACGATCGAGGTGAAGCTGAGCACGATGAAGGTCATGACCACCAGCGTGCCGGTAGTCAGGGCCGTCCGCGCCTTGCGCCGCCGCATGTTGGAGATGCCTAGATTGAACGCTGCCACCGCGACGCTCGCCCGGCCTACGTCCACCTCGTGGACCCCGCTTTGTACCGCACGCAAGGTTTTGAGCGACGACTCGAACTTGCCTGCCACAAACCCCATCACCACCAAGCTCAACGCGCCCATCACAAACGCCACGAAAATCATCGTGGGGTTTGAGACGATCTCAAACGCTGGGTGAACCAACCTCAGAAACCCAAAGCAGACCACAAAGATAGACAGAGAGCCCACGAGCTGCCTCAACAGCGAGCGTGCGGCAAAGAGCAGCCTCTCCGCGAAATAGCTGAACGGAATCAGGAGAAAGAGATAAAAGACGACCCCGAGCACCACGTCGTCGACCGTGCTTCGGATGAGGGGATAGGCGCTCAAGGCGTAGCCCCACGCGGACCTCGATCGGCGCTCGGCCTCTGCCCAATCGGTACGGTCCTTTGCCGCCTTGGCGGCAGCCAACTCTTGCTTTGAGAGCTCGTGAAGCTCTCGGATTCCCTGCCCGATGATCCGGTACTTGTCGAATCGTCTGATTCGATCCTGGTTCAGGGTGATGAGATCGGATGCGGACCGATAACTGATCTGGATCGGCTCCGAAATGCCGATCTCGCCGACTTGCCGCGACTCGTATCCCAGGCCGTTTGGGGAGCTTTGCGTTCCGTTCGTCAGCACCAGCCGGTTCAGGCTGAAGTCGTTGCCCATCAGGAGCTTCCAACGGTAGCCCGGCGGCGTGAACAGCACGCAGGCGTCCTCGGTGTCGCTGGTGAACCTGCTGAACTGATTGAAGAAGAAGAGGCTGTAGCGGGTCGGCTCGGCGTCGCTCGCCGCGGAGAGCACCCTTCCGAAGACGAGCGCCTTGAGGTCGTGGGGGTCCACCAAGTCGTAAAGCTCGGACGACACGCAGCGAAACACCGAGATCGGCGTGGACTTCAGGACCGTCGTCAACCTGAACGGTTCGAGTTGCTCCCAGGAGTTCTGGTTGTTCGCATAGACAATCTCCCCGCTTTCCGGTTCCAGTTTCATCGCGGCGAGCCTAACCCTGCGCTGAACGGTCTCGAACCACGAGCTTGCCAGGGGCATGCCAATGAACCGGTACTTCGCTTGCGGCCCTTGGGTGTACTGGACCAGGGTGGGCCGCACTCCCATCAGCGACTTGAGCCAATGCATGCTGACCACGAGCGAGCCCTCGACGGGCACGTCGGGCAGGAAGCTCTGCTTGGGGTCGAACCGGACGACTCGGCCCTCGACCGTGGCGAAACCTCCCACAAGCGATGAGCGCTGAGGCAGCGAAGCACGGATCGGAATACGCCGATTGGAGGTCTCGCCAGGCTTCGAGGAGTCCTCCAGCAAGTTGGCGGTGAGGCAGGCCGCGGTGCGCACTTGCTGCAGCAGGTTCCCTAGGCGGACCGCACCGACGATGTCGAACGGAGTGTCCACCCTGGTGCGCTCGTCATCAACGGTGGCCCAGGTCAGGGCGTTGTACCGAGCCTGGATGAACGGTTCGCAATCGAAGGCGAACTTGGCCGGGATGTTGTTCTTCCAGGTGCGGCCATCGGAGTCATTCACGGCGTCGGAGAGGACCCGCCTTCCCGAGTTCTCCCCAAGCAGCGGCGCAAGCGCGTCGGCATGCTCTCGCAAGACCCTGGAGAGGTCGCGCTGGTTCGTCCAGGCCTCTCCTCGGTAGTCGAAATAGTAGCCCTGGGCGAAGCTCCCCAGCGTCGAACTGCCACTCGAAAGGTCGAGCGAGACCGACAGTAACAGCTTCCACGGGTCCTTTTCGAGGCGGCGATCGATGAACTCGCGGACGCCTTGGAGGCCCAGACTGTGTGCGGCGGTGGCCATGAACAGCGCGGTCCGGCGGCCGCGGTGGGCCTGAGTGATCCGGGCAAGTTCGACGAGCGCCGCCAGGCTGCCCGCGCCCTCGCCTCCGAGGGCCAAGCCAGGAACAACGCACATCGCGTCCGCGTAGGCTGAAAACAGCACGGGCTCGCCCTTTGCCGAGGGGTCGGTGCCAGGGCATTCGGCGATGACGTTGAAGGTTTGGCGGGTCACCCAATCTTGGCGGCACCGAAGTTCTGCCCTCTCGCCATGGGCCGCCGCGGAGAGGGCGGGCCCGGCAAGGCGCATGGGGAGCCAGAACCTTGGAACGTCCAACGGAACCCCGCTGAACTTCATTTCCGCCTGCCAGCGATCGGTCTGCTCGGGTTCGAGGAACACGATCGCGACGGCGCCAAGCTTGGCGGCGTTGCGCCAGTTCTGTCCAGAATTGAACTCAAGGACCACGATCGAGCCAGCGATCTTGTGGCCTGAAAGCTCTTCAAGCGAGCCCTTTCCGCCATAGATAAGCGGGCCAGAGACGTCGCAAGTAGAGGTCCTGGCCGCATTGGGCCAAAGGGGCAGAAGCGCCACCGACTCCACTCCGACTGTCAGGGAACCAAGGGCATCGGGGTCTGGCACGGTAACCAGAAAGGGCTCGCGCCGGATGTTCTTCAGCCCAATGGCTGCGAACTGGGACTCTGCCCACTCCAGCGCTTTCCGCTCTCCGGTCGAACCTGGCAACCGGCCACCGAAGGAGGCGATTGTCTCCAAAGACTGCCGGACGGATGCCGACGAGACCGCGGCAACGCGCTGCCTATAGAGGCCCTCGAGGCCCTGCGGTTTCAGTTGGGCAACCGTCGCGGCGCTCAGGAGCAGGCTCAAGATCCCCAGCGCGCATCGAACGGGAGCCATGCCTCTATGTTCTCACATTGAGGGCTGCCTCCTGCCCAGCGGGACTAACAAGAGGCCTCATCCGATTTCGGGAAGCCCCAAAAGGTCCTCCGACCACCGGACCCCGGGCGGCGCGGTTTCGGTGACGCCGGTCAACACCAGATGCGTGGGGCAACCATAGGCACGGCCCCATTCGATGTCGGTGCCGATCCTATCGCCCACCACCAATATCTCCTCTTTGGCGCAGCCCGATTCGCTGACGACCATCTCCAGCATCAGCGGGTTGGGCTTACCGACGAGGACCGGCTCGACGCCCGAACAGGCTCGAATCGCGGCCACGATCGAGCCCGCGCCGGGAACTAGGCCGCCGTTCTCGACCGGGTAGGTGGTGTCTGCGTTCGTGGCGACAAACCTCGCCCCGCGCCGAATCTGCTGCATCGCCCCATTGAGCTTGGCGTAGGTGAAGCTGCGGTCGATCCCGGCAACGACGGTGTCGGCTTGCCGGCTGGCTTCGGAAGTCGGCGCCCCGTCCGAACCGCCATTCACGACCTCGATCAGGCGATCGCGCAAACTCTCCGCGAGCCCCCATTCGCCGACCACATACGCCGAACGCAGCCCCTCGCGCACCAGATGGTCCGCCGCTGCCATTCCTGAGCTCAGCGCCTCCTCGGGCAAGGCCTGGATTCCCATGCGGGACAGCTTCTCGACGAGCCACGTCGGAGTCGCGCGGGAGTTGTTGGTCACAAACCGCACCAAGAGGCCGCGCTCGCGTAGGGCCCGAATGGCCTCTGGGGCGTTGGGAATCACCTGCTCGCCACGGTACACCGTCCCATCGAGGTCCAGAACGACGAGTCGGATGGCCATGGCGGTTAGGACTTGCGGCTGGCCACGAGGTCCGCGACGGCATCCAGCAGCTCTCGGCGGCCGCTCTCCGGAAGGACCGACAGCGCTGCTTTCGCCTCTTCGACGTGCTTCATAGCGGCCTGTTCGGCGTCTTGGAAGGCGCCGCGAGCCCGCATCCAGTCACAGATGAGCCGGAGTTCGTCGTCGGTCACTCCGTTGCCAAACTTTGCCTTAACGATCTGGCTCTCGTTTTCGGTGAGCTTGTCGCGCAGAGCGATGAGCGGCAGCGTCGCGCAGCCCTCGCGAAAATCGGTGGCTTTGGGCTTTCCGGTCACGGTCTCAAAGCCGCGATAGTCGAGCAGATCGTCGGCGATCTGGAACGCCATGCCCAGATGATAGCCATAGCGGCCCGCAGCCTCAATGACTTCGCCCGAAGCCCCCGCTGCCAGCGCTCCGACCTCACAGCAGGTCTGGATGAAGGTCGCCGTCTTCTGGCGCAGGATCTCGAAATGCTCGGCTTCGGGCAGGTCAAAGTTGCCCCTGGACTCCAGCTCGCGAACTTCGCCCTCGGCGAGATCGACCACCGCGCGTGAGACGTTTCGGATGATCTGGAGGTCGCCATCCTCCGCGAGGATCGCCATCGCCTTGCTGAGCAGCACGTCGCCGCTCAGGATGCTGGCCGTGTTGCCATAGACCGCCGAAGCGGTGCTCACGCCCCGGCGCGTAGCGGCGTGGTCGATCACGTCGTCGTGCACGAGGGTCGCCATGTGGATCAGCTCCATGCAGGCGCCTAGCTTGCGCGTCCGATCGGGATCAAAGCCACAGCCCGTCGCGCCAGCGACCAAGCCAACCAACGCGGGCCGCAGCCGCTTGCCCCCGGCTCGGAGCGTGTGGACGCCGACCTCGCGCACGAGGCGCACCTGAGACTCAACCTGGTGCTCCAGCTCCTCCTCGACCAGCGCGACCTCTTTGGCGATCTGCGCCAGGAGCTGCGGGTCGATTTGGCCCTCGGCCATTTGGACAAATGCGGAATGGCTCACGGCTTTCTCCCCCACACGATGCAGATGTTGCCGAACAGCCGGTTTTTCCAGCGCACGTCGATGAGCCCAGCCGCCTCGAAGGACTCTTTGAGCTGCTGCCGCGTGGCGAAGGTCTCGGCGGACTTGGGAAGATAGGTGTAGGCGTCCTTGCTGCCGAACAGCCGCCCGAGGGTTGGCAGACCGAACTGACTGACCAGCTTTGATACCCCGCGAATCAGGGGGTTGTCGGGGATCGCCATATCCACCGAGACAAACCTTCCGCCAGGCTTCAAAACGCGAACCACCTCACGCAGGCCCTTGCCCATGTCGGCGAGATTGCGAAGGCCCCAACCCACTGTCACGGCGTCGAAGGTCTCCGAGGCAAACGGCAGAGCGCAGGCATCGGCGAGCGAAAGGCGCTTGGTGTTCAGCTTTTCTGCGGCGCGCTGAAGCATCGGCGCGCAATAGTCGGCGCCGACGACGAGCCCACTGGGCTCCACCAAGACTCCCGCCTCGCCCCTTGAGGGAGAGGCCGGTGAGCGAAGCGAACCGGGTGAGGGGGTCGACTCGAAAGCGACAGCCTTCCTCAGCGGAACAAGGAAATCACCCGTTCCACAGCAGATATCCAGCGCCCTATCGCCCATCTTCAGGTTCAAGAGGGCCACGGCCTGTTCGCGCCAGGCGCGATGTCGGGAGAAGGACATGATGGAGTTGACGCGGTCATAAGAGGGCGCGATCTCGGCAAACATCTGCCGGACCGTCTCCCGCTTTTCCTCTCCCTGGGCGCGCCAGGGGGCCTTATCCGCCTGTGCCAAATCCATCCTCGAAGGTCCAGATTCTACCTTGACGCAGGGCGAATTTTCAGAAGAGAGTGAAAGTTATGAATGTCGCCCCGGGGGATCCGATGCGGCCTTGGCCGAAGGCAGGACAAGCCAGAAAGCTCCTCGCCCTGCGCGCGAGCTGAAGCTCGCTTTCCCCGAAATGGCGGGGTAATCCCCGCGCTCCGTCCCTCAGTCCCCATCGATCAAGGCAGACTGAGAGTCTGCCCCACGAGTTCTCCGAGTCCCCCGTCCCATTGTCACTACAGCATTCGAGGCGTGAAGTCCGTCTTCGGCGTCACCCTGCGGCAGTAGGCCGCCATCAGCCTCGCGCAGTTCTCGACGTCCGCCAGCGACAGCAGCTCCACCGGCGTGTGCATGTACCGAAGCGCCACCCCCAGAATCCCCACCGCCATGCCCGACATGTTGATTTGCATCGCGTTGCCGTCCGTCCCCGTGCCCGCAGGCTCGACGTCCACCTGATACGGAATCTTGTCCTCCTTGGCGGCCTCGATCAGGGTCTTGAAGACGACGGGGTTGGCGTTCGGGCCGCGCATGACCGAGGGCCCCTTGCCCACGTCGAGCTGCCCGTAGCGCGACTTGCTGAGGCCAGGGTAGTCCACCGCGTGGTTCACGTCCACCGCAAGTCCCGTCTGTGCCCCAATACCAAAGGCGGCGGTGCGCGCCCCACGCAAGCCGATCTCCTCCTGCACCGTGGCGACCGCATAGACGCCCACGCCCTTATCCAGGCCGCCGTCTTCTCTCAAGAGCCGAAGCGCTTCAGCAACGATGAAGCTTCCCATCTTGTTGTCGAAACCGCGGGCCGTGGCGCGGTCGCCGAGGAGCGCCTGAAACTCCACTTGAAACGTCGCCACATCGCCCAGCGACACGAGCTTCTCCGCTTCGGCACGGGTGCTTGCGCCGATATCGATCCAGAGGTCGCGCAGCTCCACCTTTTTGCGGCGCTCTTCCTCGTCCAGCAGGTGGATCGCCTTGCGCCCGATGACGCCTGGCACGCGCTTCTTGCCGTGCACCCACACACGCTGGCCCACGGGAATCGTGCCGTCGTGCCCGCCAATGCCCTTGAAATAGAGGTAGCCCTGATCGTCGATGTAGTGGACGATGAAGCCGATCTCATCCATGTGCCCGGCGAGCATGATCTTCATCTTCGCGTCGGGGTTCAGAATCGCGGCGACGTTGCCGTGGACGTCGGTCGTCACCTTGTCGGCGAAGGGGCCGGTGTAGGCACGATAGACCTCAGCGGCGCGTTCCTCATAGCCCGAGGGGCTGGGCGTGTTGACGATCTCCTTCAGAAAGTGCAGCGACTCCTTGCGCATGAATGGAGTTTGGCAGAAGGCCAAGATCGAGTGGCAGGCCCTGACAGAAAGCATCGTCCTTTCGATGGGGGCCGGCCGATTTCAAACGTAGCTATGAATGTATGGACTCGCGCGGGGCGTTCCCCACGGTCGTCATCGTCGGTGCAGGATTTGGCGGACTCTGGGCTGCCCGAGCCCTGAGGAAAGCTCGCGTCCAGGTGGTGCTCATCGACCGCAACAACCACCACGTGTTTCAGCCCCTGCTCTACCAGGTCGCCACCGCAGCGCTTTCGCCAGCCGACATTGCCCAGCCGATCCGCAGCATTCTGAGGGGACAGGGCAACCTGGAAGTGCTGATGGCCGAAGTGGTGGGGGTCAACTTGGGGTCGAACTGCGTGCAGCTCAAGCGGCCAGGTGCGAGCGGCGCGGACCCGACTCAGGAACTCCCGTTCGACTATCTCATCCTGGCGCCGGGGTCGCGCCACAGCCACTTTGGGCATGACGAGTGGGAGCCCAACGCGCCCGGACTCAAGACCCTCGACGACGCCACCGCGATGCGCTCGCGCATTCTCCTAGCCTTTGAGCAGGCCGAATCGGAGCCGGACCCCGCCGAGCGTGCCGGATGGCTGACCTTCGTCGTTGTTGGCGGCGGACCCACCGGCGTCGAACTGGCGGGGTCCCTTTCGGAAATCGCCTTCCGCTCGCTGGGGCGGGAGTTCTCAAACGTGCAGCCAGAAAACGCCAAGGTGCTCTTGATCGAGGCCGGCGAGCGGCTCTTGCCCCACTTTCCGCCCGATCTTTCGGCCGCAACCCAGCGGAGCTTGGAACGGATGGGGGTCGAGGTGCGCACGGGCGTAAAGGTCGAAGACGTCTCCGAGCGAGAAGTGAAGACCAGCCAGGGAGTGGTGCCGACCCGGACCGTCCTCTGGGCCGCGGGCAACGTGGCGTCACCCTTGACCAGGATGCTCGAAGCGCCGGTGGATCGCACCGGCAGGGTTCTGGTGAATCCGGATTGCTCGGCGCCGGGGCATCCCAAGGTCTTCGTCATCGGCGATGCCATGTGCCTTAACGATGAGGCGGGTGCGCCACTCCCAGGGGTCGCTCAAGTGGCGATGCAGCAGGGCGACTATGTGGCCCAAACCATCGCCTCGGAGGTCGCGGGCACCTCTCCGGCAGGCAAGAGGAAGCCGTTCCATTACGTGGACAAGGGGATCATGGCGACGATCGGGCGGCGGCAGGCCGTGTGTGTGATCGGCGGCAGAAAGTTCAAGGGCCCGATAGCCTGGATGCTGTGGCTGACCATTCACATCTGGTATTTGATCGGCTTTCGCAACAGGCTGCTCGTACTGCTCAACTGGGCTTGGATGTATGTGACCTTCCAGCGCCCCGCCAGGCTGATCACGGGCAGGCGGCGATAGGCCATCCCTCGGCTGCGATGGGAGACAGGTTGGGTTGTTTCGGGGGTGGCAGGCACTTCCCCAATTTCCACTCCTCTATAGGGAGATGAGGAGTGAGGCGATTCCGCCGGGACGGTGGGCGGCAGCCAGCCTTCCACCATTCGCCTCTCGCTTCTCGCCTCTCGCCTCTCGCCTCTCGCCCCCTACGAGGCGGAGACGCAATTCCCTGTTTGCATTCCCTAAAACACTGAGGAGTGAGGGAAATAGAAGGGAGGTGTAGGGTTCGGGGTCTGGGGTCTGGGGTCTGGAAGAGACACACCGTAGACCCCAGACCCCACACCATACCTATCCCACGTCCCCACTTTCACTCGGTCCTTCAGCCTCGCCTGCGCCGCAAGAGGGCCATCGAGCCGGCCGCTAGCGCGAGCATCGCCGAAGGCTCTGGAACGGGTGTCAGATCGACGCTCATATGCAGGCCGGCGATCCAAGGGGTGCCGTCGTTCGGCGAATTGTAGTTCGGCAGCATCTGAAGCTCGATCAGGTCGCCTGCGGCGACCTGCATGGTGAGGGCTCCAGCTCCGCCCGTACCGGCAGCAAAGGAGAGCGGACTCGCCGAGGTGTAGTTGTCGTTGAACGAGGTGAACCCTTCTGTCAACAGGTTCCCGTTGAGCAACAGCCGCCAGTTCATGCCGCGCGGCAGCGTTTTGGCGGACATCCAAGTGTCCCCGGCCACGACCGCGGTACCCGCCGTCGGCGCCGTAAAGAACAGCGCTGTGTAATTGGTGCCGGTCCGCCCCGGGTCATTCCCGTGCATCATGATGCTGTCGGCGGGCGCATCCAAGCCGTGCGTGTTCGCGTGGGCGGCGTCGATCTTGGCCCAGAAGGGCACGTGCAGATGCTGGGGATAGGGATCGTCGGCCCACGCTCTCAAGTTTGAGCCGTCACCGAACCAGTCGGCCTGGTTCACCCCGAAAAGCTGAGTGGGGTTCTTGTACAGAGACCACTGGCCCATCGGGTTGTTGACGTCGCTCCAGTCGTTGACAATATCGAAAAAGCTGGCCTGCGCCATTGCTGCCGTTAGCGCTGCAACGGAACATGCGACAGCCCGTCTCGTAAAAGATCGGGACGCAAAACTCATGTTCTAACACTCCTTTTCTGATCGCGGCAACTCATAGTGCTGAGCCGCACGCTTGCTGCCGGAGGTTCCTCGTCGAGAAACGCCCAGGCACAAGAACCCTAAGACCGGAGACTTGCCCTGGTTCCGGGTCCAAACTAATCTTAGTTCAAGAATGGCCCCTATTTGGGGCTCGATAGGCTCAAAACAGCAATTCTGCTGGGCGGAAAAACGCACCGATTGCGCCAATGAACCTATCTATAACTATTTGTCCACATAGCACCCCAGGGCGCTTTCCATCATCGTCGGGGCCGGGGTCGTCATGTTCACCCCTTTCGTGCCGTTCTTCATCCACGTCGCCGAGGTGGGATAGGCGTCGGCCCCGCCAAGGTCCAGAAACACCCCCAGGCACAGGCACCTGAGCCTAATGCTGCCCGCCGCGTGCTCGTTGGCTTTGCCGAGGGTCGTGCCGCTGGACTCATATTTGTCATCCCCCGCCAGGTCGGCGAAGATGCCGATGCCGTTGGCGTTGCCCGCGCCCAGACTCAGGTTCGGCGCCTGGTGGGTGTCGTTCCCTGCTCGATCCAGCAGCCAGCCGACGCTGAAATCGTGCCCCGCGCCCTGCGCCATGTTCATCGGGGCGAGATAGGTGTCGTCGCCCTCGGTGTCCTCCAGATAGCCGATCGCGAAGTGCGCCGAGGCCCCCTGCACGTACCATTGCCCCTCGTAGCGGTCGCTCCCGCCGGTGTCCCAGAGCATGCCGACCCCCTCCCAATAGCCCGCTCCCTGCCCAAACAGCGCGCAGGAATAGCGGTCGTTCCCCGCCACGTCGAAGAGGATCCCCACACCGCCCGCCAGGCTGTGGCTATCGAGATAGTCGCCTCGGCGGCCGTTGCCCGCGCCCTGCGCCATGTTGGTGTTGTGCTGGGCGCTCTGGGCGCTGGGGAAGTCGATCACCTTGTCCTCGGCAAGATATTGGTCGTCGCCGGAGCGGTCCACCAGATACCCGGCGCCCAGGGTCTGCCCGACTCCCTGAACCTGAAGAAACCCGCGGTAGATGTCCTTTCCGCTCAGGTCTTCGAGGATTCCCTCGCCAAGCATTGCGAAGCCCTCGGAATCCTGATAGGCGTCGTAGGTGTCGTCGCCCTCCTTATCGAGCAGCTGGGCGAAGCCGCACCGGCCCGAGGCCAATCCGGGTGTATGCGAGCGGTAAAGGTCGTTGCCTTGAAGATCGACGAGCACCGAGACCCCCAGCACCGCTCCGCCAGGTCCAGGCCTGTTGCTGGCGGGTTTGCGCCCGGCGAACTGGTTGACCGGAGTCGTCGCGAGTCTGGGGTCACTGAGGTATCTATCGTTGCCGGAGGCGTCGATGAGCACGGAAGCCCAGTTGGTTTCGGACCGGGTTGCCGGAGCGTTGAGATAGGTGTCGTCGCCACCGGTGTCGATCACCAAGAGGCAGGGGCGGTCGATGTGGGAGGTGTTGGACCCGCCGGTGAGGACCACCCAGCCCCAGGGCGTGTCGAAGGTGGCCTCGTACTTGGCGTCTTTGGGAACGGATTTGACCCAGTCCGCTGCGGTCTGCGCCGCGAGGGCAATATCGTGCGAAGCCGCCAGCATGTAGCCGAGGTCGAACTGCGAAAAGGCTTTGCGCTGATCTTCGAACCCGCCTCCGGCCTCGTCATCCGCAAAGGGCTGGCACAGCAGCGCATAGGCTCGAGGCACGTTCATGTTCCGGATCGCCAAGTTCCGAAACGTCCTGGCCCGCTTCATGACGGAGAGCACGAGGGTCGCGGCTTCCTGGACGGGCTGAGGAACGGCTTTGAAATCGCCCCGCGACCCCTTGTCGCCGAACTCCTCGAACCAAGCCTTGACGAGGCCCGCCAAGGCGCCGGGCTTCTTGGCGTTAGCCTCCTCTGCGGCGTTGGGATTGCCGAGCAGCGTGCGGCGCATGGGCACACCCAGAAGTCGGGAAAGCGAACCCACCGCCAGGTTTGGGGTTCCGGCTTGGCCTCCCAACTCGCCTCGCAGAATCGACGCGAAAAACGGCATCCTCCAGGGATTCTCCGAGCAGGCGTGGTAAAAGGATGGGGAGAATTCGCCAAATCGGAAGAAGCGAAGCAGGTTTTCGTCGAATCGTGCGGTTGCACGAGAAAGCCCCCCTGCGGCGAGCACCTCATCGAGGGCGGGTTCGAGCGATTCGGGAAGCTGAATGAGAGGACTAGTCAAGGCAAGAAACGCAAGCAGAGGCGTCATCGGGCTGCTCCTGGCGCTGGGCTGCGCCATCCCCACTTTAGCCCAATCGCCGGACATTAGGATTCCCCCACCGAGGATCAACTTCGGCCCATGGACGCCCCTCTCGGAGGAGGGTCCAACCCATCACTACGAGGTGCGCTTTGCTTCCGCAACGCCAAGCGGCTTATCTGCGAACGACACCGTGGTTCTTGACGTGTTCATGCCCGCCGTCAGGTCAAGGCCGGTTCCTGCGGTAATCATCCTGCACTACTGGGGCGCGACCGACCTTCGAGTCGAAACCAACCTGGCGCACCGCCTGAACGCTCACGGTATTGCGGGCGTGGTGGTCACCCTTCCTTATCACCTCAAGCGCACGCCTCCTGGCAGCCGAACGGGCGCCATGGCGATCTCTTCCGAGCCCGACAAGCTTATCCAGACGATGGTTCAGAGCGTCTCCGACGTGCGCCGGACCGTAGACTGGGTGGAGAGCCGCAAGGAGTTTGAGGCGGGCATGCTCGGGATTTCCGGAACCAGTCTTGGAGCGCTTGTGGCGGCGCTCTCAGTCGGCATTGAGCCGCGCTTGAGACACGCGGCCTTCATGCTGGGCGGAGCCGATCTCGCCCACATCATCTGGCACTCTTCTCGGGTGGTGCGTCAGCGCGACGAAATGCGATCGGGAGGCTTAACGGAAGAGAAGCTCCGAGCACGTTTGGCTTCTATCGAGCCCTTGGCCTACCTGTCGGAATCGCAGCTACAATCCTCGTTCGTTATTTCGGCAAAATACGACTCCGTGGTGCCTCCCGAAGACGCCCACAAGCTGATCGCGGCCCTGCGCGAACCGAAGACACTCTGGCTGGATTCAGGGCACTATGGCGGGTTCTTGGTGGAGAAACAGGTCCAGGCGGCAATGGCGGATTACTTCGACCGATCCTTCGGCGGCCGGCCGTTTTCGCCACCCGAGCGGGTGTTCGCTCCCGTGATCCGGTTCGGTATGGAAGCCAACACGGACACCCAGCTCCAGGTGGTTCTGGGGCTCGATTTCTGGCGCTGGAACGCCAAAGGCGATGCCTTCGCCACGGCGATCTTCACGCCGCGCGGGCCCCAAGCCTTTATCGGCGTCGCAGCATCGAAGGGGTTGGCGATCGGCGTTTCGGTGCGGTCCGGCAAGGTCTCTCCGGGGTTCTTTTGGAGTCAGGTGCTATGAGCAATGCGCCCTTGAGCCTTGAGGAAGGAGATAACCTTGAGGCCACCTACTTGGCCATTGGCGGAGCCTCACCCGATTCACGGATCGAACTCCGGGAGGGCTATTCCGTATGTCTGGGACAGCTCGACCACCCGATCGGAAACTTCGCCATCGTCCGGCGGCTGACACCCCTAACGGCGAGCGAGCTCGCGGCCACGGCCAAAGGGCGAACGAGCTTCAACGTCTATGTGCCCTCCGGTCCCTCCTCGGCGCAGGCGGCTCGCGCCTTGCGCGCGGCTGGTTTCCGGCCCTCCTATCGCCTCTCGGCCATGCGGTGCGCGCAGAGCCACCGGAAGTCGGACTGCGTTCTGCTCGTGGCCGATACCGATCTGGACAGGCTCCGCGTCGCCCACTTTATGGTCAAGCAGTTCTTTCCCAAGCAGGATTCCGCCGTGAGGAACCACATCGCCCAGGCGACGGCGGACTGCGGCCTGGAGCTCTGCGAGATCCTGCGCTACGGCACCCTGATCGGCGCCACGATGATCGCAAGGGAGGCGGGACTCTTCGGCATCTACAACCTTTGTATTGAAAAGGGGAAGCGTGGCCGAGGTTTGGGAAGCGACGCTTTGGCTCGGCTCCTCGATCAAGCCGCGAGCGAAAGACTCGACGCCGTGCTGCAAGCCGAACCGGCGCTGGAGCCCTGGTACTTGAACCGGGGTTTCTCGCTCACCGGGGGCGTCGAGGTCTTTAAGTAAGCCCGTCAACGCGCCAGATCGCGCGGTTTCACACAAGTTTGATGCTTCCTTGCTGTTATAATGGGACCATCAGGCGGCCACGAACCCCCAACCATAGTCCTGGATTCACGCTGGTCGAGCTTCTCGTCGTGCTCGCGATCGTGGCTGTGCTTTCGGCGCTCCTGTTCCCGGTTTTCCGCTCGGCCAAAGCGCTGGGCAAGCGTTCGGTGTGCCTTTCTGACTTTCGCCAGGTTGCGACCGGCACCATGCTTTATCTCACGGACTACGACGACCGCTTTATGCCGGTGAACTATCGGCCCTCGATGGAGCCCGACCCGCTTCAAGACAAAACCTGGGTGCAGGTGCTGATGCCCTACACACAAACGCTTCGGCTCTACAAGTGCCCTGAAGATGCAAGCGGTCTGCCGGGTTCTGACGCGGTTTTTGAGGAAGGATCGCTGGTGGGCGACACCTACGAGCGCTATTATCGAGCCTCCCTTGTGGTCAATGTTGGCTACAACTACCTCTACTATTCGCCTGTCGTTTGGGAAGGCGGGCAGTGGCAGGTATTGACGCGCACGATCTTCCAGGTGGCCGACCCCAGCCGCTCAAATGTCTTTATCGATTCGGTGCATGAACTGGACGGCGCCGGCATACCGCGAGGCGGCAACTACGTGGTGATCCCCCCTTGCCGCTACCAAAAGGACGCCAACAGGGTGCTCGATTCCTTCGGCGTCGGGTCCGACCGAACGGTTTTTACAGCGAGCAAGGGCTGGACGCCCGGGGAACCGGACTCGCCGTTTCGCTATGGTTTCGCCTGGCCCTGGCATACGGAGCGCGTGAGCGTGGCCCGCATCGGCGGCGGCGCGGCAGCGATCCCCATTCACCAGCTTTCGGCGGGCTGCGACGTCCAGCCCGAGTGGTCCGGCTTCATCAAGGACCAGGGCAGCTATAGCTGGGATTTGAACTGAGGGGTTGGGGAAGCCTAGGGCGCCACATGCCTCAATCAAAACCCCATGTGGAATCCCCTAATACACTGAGGAGTGAGGGAGAAGGACATGGCCCATAGCGCAGCTTCGCTCTTCGCTCTTCGCTCTTCGCGCTTCGCCGAGGACTGTATGACGAAGTCGTATGCCTCAATGCCCCAACGCCTATCCCCAACCAAAAAATGCCCCGGCAGGGTGCCGGGGCTATCGTTGGACCAGTAGCCCCCGATCTGTCGTCGGGGCCGTGCTTGAGATATAAACCGTCTGCTTACACACAGCTTGGGACCGCGATCTTTCGCCTCGACCTGGCACTCCCTCGATTCCTCGAAGGACCGGCTCCTTCCATGGACCGCGTCCGGCACGCTTTCCGTGAGTTCCGCTTGCCATTCGCCCAGACCCTGGCCTTTTCATCACGGCCCCAAGTTGTGTTTCCCTTCAATCCTGTCCTGGCCGCTCCCCCTCACCCGGTCCCGTAAGGCGCGGGATCTTCGATTCACTCTGTTCACCGACCTCTCCCTCAAGGGGCGAGGTGATCTTTCACCGATCAGCCGCTCATTCCCGAAAGGCCAGGCAAGGATGCCTGCGCTCCGTTCACCGACTCTCCTACTCACCTACTCAACCGACTCATCGCGGGGTGGGGCCGGCTCTCTTCCCCGATCGCCTATCGCTCTTCGCCCTTCGCCTCCCTAGTTCAGCCGCCCTGCTTCTGCTTCCTCAGGAACGTGGGGATGTCCAGGTCGATCTCGTCCAGCTCGATCGGCCCCGGCTGGAGCACGCCGCGCTGCGAGGCCCGGTTATCGAGGATCGTCTGCGCCTCGGGCGCACGCTCGGCCTGCCTTTCCGTGGCCCCGGCTCCGGATGTAGCTTGCGGTTGCAGGAACACCGCCGCCTCGCGCTGCTTGAAGGGGACCGCCGGCTCCATGCCCGCCGCCAGCAGGGTGATCGTGACCTCGCCCTCCTTCACATCGCGAAGCACGTGGCCCATGATGATGTCGGCCTCTTCCGCGTCGGCAAACTGAAGGATGTACTCCATCGCCTCGTGGATCTCGCCGATGCTGAAGTCTGCGCCGGACGTGATGTTGACCAGGAGCCTCTTCGCACCCTGGATGCTGGTTTCCAGAAGCGGGGAGTTCGCCGCGTTCTGCGCCGCCACCCGCGCGCGCTGCTCGCCGATGCCCTTGCCCAGGCCCATCAGGGCGACGCCGGCGTCTTTCATCACGCTGCGCACGTCGGCGAAGTCCACGTTGATGATGCCCGGCATCACGATGATGTCCGAGAGACCCTGGACGCCCTGGCGAAGCACGTCGTCGGCAATGGCGAACGCCTGCTGCATGCTGGCCTTTTTGTCCACGACCGTTAGGAGCCGGTCATTGGGGACCGTGATCAGCGTGTCCACGTGCTCGGCCAGCTTCGCCGCTCCCTCTTCGGCCAGGCGCTTGCGCTTCGGGCCCTCGAAAAGGAACGGCTTGGTGACCACGCCGACGGTCAGGATGCCCATGCGGCGCGCCAGTTCCGCCACGATCGGCGCCGCGCCTGTCCCCGTGCCGCCACCCATGCCGGCAGTGACAAACACCATGTCGCAGCCTTCGAGCTCGTGCTCGATCGCCTTTTCGCTTTCTTTGGCGGCCTTTTCGCCCACGCCCGGATCGCCCCCCGCGCCGAGGCCGCGCGTCAGGGTCTCGCCCAGCTTGATCTTAGACTCCGCCCTGCAGACAGAGAGCGCCTGGGCGTCGGTGTTCAGACCGACGAAGCCGACCCCTGCCACGCCCTCGCTGATCATGCGGTTAACCGCGTTGCAGCCCGCGCCGCCCACGCCGAGCACTTTGATGGTCGCCTGCTGATCGAATAGGTTGTCTGGTCTCATGCGCAATTCACTCAATGGGGAGCGAGGGGACGGTGAGAATGGTGAATGGGTGAGAATGGTGAGAATGGCCCCGGTCAATTCTCACAACCCTCACCACTCTCACGACTCTCACGTCCCGAGTGGCTTCCCGAACCTAAGTTGAAGACGAAACCACAAAGGCAAAGGAAGCTTGGGGGTTTTCCCCATGTGGAGGGCGGTTGTTTCCGACGGTGAGCGGGATCTTTCACGCAGAAGCGCAGAAGGTGCACGTTGCGATTGGTGAGGGGTAGAGGAACGCCTCTCGCCTCCCGCCTCTCGCCTCTCGCCTCTCGCCAAAGTACAATCCAGTCCGTGAGCGCAGCCCTTCCCCTGGTGAGGTCGAAGAGGACCCCTTGGACCCCCTATGCCTCACTGACAGAGGTTCAAGCCAAAGCTCTGGCCGACCTAAGGGCGAGGCTTGAATCTGGCTCGCTCAGGCTGGAAGAAGCGCCCTGCCTGACCGGCGCCCTTCCCGCCGAGGCGATCCTGGTCTCAGACATCGACCGATACGGCGTGCCGATCGGGGTGCACCTGGACCCCAAAAGCGGTCTGATGTGGACGTCGCCGAGGCTCAGCGAGGCGAGCATCGAGCCATTCTATCGGGACCTCTATCGCGCGCTCTACCGGGGCCGGCCCAAGGCCGATCCCAAGTTCTATCAGACTCAGATCGGACGCGGAAGGCAGGTTCTGGGCGCCGTTTCCGGCCATGTTTCTACGGGCAGAGTTTTCGATATCGGGTGCGGTGCCGGAGGGTCGCTGATCGCCTTTCGCGAGGCGGGGTGGGAGTGCGCCGGGTGTGATTTCGGCGCGGACTACCTGGAGGAGGGCCGCAAGGCCGGACTCGAACTGAGGCAAGGGAACGCTTCGTCGCTGAGCGATCTGGGTCCGGCGCAACTCGCCTTCGCGCTGCACGTTTTGGAGCACACGCTCGACCCGGTGGGCCAGATTGCGGCTTGGCGGGACCTGTTGGCCGAGGGTGGGCACCTGTATCTGGAGGTGCCGGGGGTGCTGCACGCCTATGCGGATTACGGCACGTTTGAGAAGTTCGTGCACCTCGCGCACACCTACCATTTCACGCTTGCGACGCTGCGCGGGACGGTCGAGCCGGTGGGGTTTGAGTTTGTGGATGGGGGCGAGGGGGTTTGGGCGCTGTTCAAGAAGTCCGCGCCACGTCCTTGCAACTGGCGACCCGGCGAGGCCGAGAAGATTGTCCGGTACCTGAAGCTGAACGAAAGCTCGCTGGGGACTCTGGCAAGGAAGCTCAAGCGGCCGCTCAGCAAGTTGGCGAGGAGGAGGGAAAAGAAGGGGTTGGGGGGGTCATAGGGCGACTCACACCTTCGCGGTCCCAAACTTCACGTTCATCAGGCTCCTGATCTGCACCAGGGTGAAGCCGATCAGGATCGCGCCCATGACCCACGCCGCGGCGGTCGCATAGCCGAACTTCAGGAACATGAACGCGTTCGTCCAGATTTCTAGCCCGATCGTGTGGGTGCTATACAGCGGCCCGCCGCCCGTGAGCACGAACACGTTCTCCATTGCCTTGAACCCCGCGATGAACACGCCGAGCAGGTTGATGAGAATAAGGGGTTTGAGGCCTGGCAGCGTGATGTAGCGGATCTTCTGCCGCCAGTTCGCGCCATCCAGGTCCGCCGCCTCATAGCGCTCCTCGCTGATGTTCTTCAGCGCCGCCAGATAGAGGATCGAGCCCGGCCCCGCGCCCGCCCAGATGCCCGGCAGCACGACGGCGAACATCGCCAGCTTGGGGTCGCCCAACCAGTCGTACTTGGCCAAGTCGAAGTGCGTCCCGAAGTGATCGTTAAGGAAGGCTCCCGGCACGTTGATGAGCGTGTTCAGCAGGCCGGTCTCGGCCTTATCGTAGAACTGCCGCCAAAGGAAGGCGATGACGATGCCGCTGGTCATCGCGGGCAGATAGAAGACCGTTCTGAAGAACACTTTGAACCGAGGGATTTCGTTGAGCGCGAGCGCCAGGAGGATGGGCAAAAAGAACCCGATGGCGATGGTGAGGGCGACGTAGATGAAGCTGTTGAGCAGCGCGCGCCAAAAGATCGGCTGTGTGAAAACCGACACGAAGTTATCGAGCCCCACCCACTTCGATCCACCCAGGATGCGGTAATCCTGAAACGCGATGGTGAGGCCTCGCCCCAGCGGGTAATAGCTCCAGACGAGCACGCTGAGGCCCGCCGGAAGCAGGCAGAGCATCACAAACCGCCACACACGCACCCGGTTCGTCCCTGCGGCGAGCCGCTCGACGACCTCCTTCTGGGCTCCGCGAGACTTCAGCCACCCCCAAACCCCAAACCCCAAACCCCCAAAGAAAAGCAGCCCAAGGATCCACTTGGCCATGGCGCGTTGGCGCTCCAGAAGGTCCGGCGGCGTGTAGCCGAGGAGCTTGCGGTCCATCTCCTGCGAAACGGCTTTGAGGATGTCGAGAGAAGGCCGATTCGGGTCCACGACCGCCATGTCGAGGGCGTTGTCGAGGATGGTGTAGACCTGCTGGCAGTTGCGGCCGTAGGGCTCCGGGTGGCCGGTCTTGAAGACGTCCTCGTTGGCTTTCTGGTACCCGGGGTCCACTTGCGCGGCCAGGTCGGCATAGCCGAACTTCTTGAGCCACGTTGGGCTGACCAGGTTGCCGAGACCCAGCTCGACGAACATCTTGGTGTTGATGCGCGCCGCTTCGTCGCCGGCGAAGAACTGGATGAACTTCCAGCAGGCTTCGAGCTTCTTGGGGTCTTTGACGTTGGCGTTGATCGCCCACATGCCGGCGTTGATCTCGTTCGCGCGTCCCGCGGGGCCCGCCGGGAGCGCGGCCACGCCAAGAAGCGACGGATTGAGGTCGGACATAGTGAGCAGCACATCGTTCGTGTAGCTGAACCACATGCTCACCTTCCCATCGGCGACGTCTTGCGACCAGTTGCTTGAGAGCGTGGCTACGGGGCCATAGGTTTTGCCGTTCTTGCCCTTCCAGGTCTCGGTGACGAGCTTGCGATAGAAGTCGAGCGCTTTGGCGCCTGCAGGAGTGGCAACGGCGGCCTTCCAGACGCCTTGCTGGGCGCCAGTAGGAACCCCCTCACCCGGTCCCGTAAGGCGCGGGGTCTTCGATTCACGGCGCTCAGCGACCTCCCCCTCAAGGGGGGAAGTGGAAGGGACGACCACCTCACCGCCCGCCTGCCAGACGAAGTTGCTCCACCAATACGCACGCCCGCCCATGCCTTTGGAGAAGACAAAACCGCTACGTCCCGACCTGGATTCGCACAGCCTCTTGCCGTATTCATAGAACTCTTCCCAGGTTTGCGGAGGGCGATCGGGGTCGAGGCCGGCCTCGGCGAAGTGGTCCTTGCGGTAATAGAGCGCCTGGGCCACTTGGTACCAGGGCATCGCGTAAATCTTGCCGTCGTAGCTGCGGAGGACCTTTTCGATCAGCGGGTTCATGCGCCCGACCGAGGCGGGGTCCCCCGCGATCAGGTCGTCGAGTGGGCGAGCGAAGCCTTGATCGTTGTAGTTGTAATACTGCCGGAAGTTGACGTAAAAGACGTCCGGCGCGGTGTCACCCGCCATCGCCATGAGGAACGCGCTTTCCAGGCGGTCGCCGGTGAGCTCGAGTCCGCCCGCGTTGACCACCCTTACACCCGGGTTCTGTCTCTGAAATTCCTCGAAGACGGCGCGTCGGGCCTGGGACCTGGGGTCGGCAACCTCCTTTGGGGGCACGCCCCAGCTCGGGCCGGCCATCATCCGGATGAGGATGGGCTTATGGGCTTGGCTGAATCCCAACCCGGCAAGCGCCACCAGGAGTGCGAGGCCCGTTCGCCGCATGACCCCCATTTTGCGCTCAAGTGAGGGCAATGTGACTGCTTGGAGCCAAAAACACTTGGCCCCGTCCCGAATCGGGACGGGGCCAATGCGCTTTCAGGGAGCTTGGGAGGCTACCGGGCCTTGCGTCGAAGCACACCCAGGAGGCCAAGTCCAACCACCGCGAGCGAGGCCGGTTCGGGAACCGGATCGTATCGCTGCTGGATCGAGGTCACGGTCGCCGTGCCGTAGGCCACGCTGAAGTACAGAATGTCCTTGCGTGCTCGGAAATGCGCAGCCGTTGTCGCAGGTCCGCCGGGTGCGTACTCCTCGAACGGCATATAGAAGGTCGCCGACCACGCTTCCTCGATCACGCTGCCGGTGCCGCGCGTATCGTTAAACGTTGCGTCCACGATCTTGCCGGTCTCGAGATTGCCGCTGCCGTCATAGCGGTTGATCTCTTCGCCAGCCACGAACTCCAGCACACAGTGCTCGGCCGGGCCGTCGGCGCGGATCGTTCCCGTCAGGGTAAGCCAGACGCCCTTGAAGGCGACAGGGCTGTCGGCATCGTAGGTCCACTGGATGTCGCCGGTCATGGCGACCGAGTTGGACAGCTCGAAGTTGTCCACGTCCAGCATGTACTCATAGGTTGGCGTGTTTTCGATCTCGGTCAAGATAGCGGCGGCATGTGCGCCGTCGGTTCCCTTGAGCACGGTGTTGAAGATGGCCGCTTGGGCGCCAATAGCGGCACCAAGCATGCCCACCGCCAATAGCATGCGTTTCATGATAGGTTTATCTCCTTTTGCGATTGCGAATGAACAAAGCGGAGATCCCGAGTCCCAGGGTAGCCAGTGCGGCCGGCTCAGGGACCAAGGACTCCGTGTATTGGAACGTGATGTCCGTAACCTTGGAATACGGTGTTGGGTTGGAGGCGTTGGTGGTGCTCAGATCGATGCTCACGAAAACATCGAAGAACGAATCGATCGGCGCGAAAGGCATGTCGCCTCCGCTCGCCCCTACGATCGAACCACCAGCGGCGTCATAGCTGGAATAGGTCTGCGGCCCGGCATAGTGCTTCGCCACGATCGAGATGTCGCCGTTACGAACGGACCCCACGGGCGACACGTACACATGGTCGATGGCAAAGCCGGCTGTCGCCGTCACCTGAAAATGGATGTCCACGAACCGAGTCAGGCTCTGCCCCACGATGAAATCGTCAGGCAGCGAGAACTCGTAGCCGTTCGAGCCAAAGGGTGCGCAATTCCATCCGGCGCTTCCTGTACCGGTTACGGAAATGATGTTGAAGGTCATGGCCTGGGTAGCCCCAGCCACGCCCAAGAGGGCCAATGTCTTTATCGTCCTTTTCATTTGCGACCTCACTAATGCGGTCAAACAAGCCCAGCAATCTCGCTGAGACAACTACAAATCACACTTTACGCCAAGACCTGTAGATACCGGGCCAGCAAAAATACTGGTTTCTCGACCCTGTCCATTCTGCAGAGACTTCGAGCCTGCTGGCGCCGTCCCACGGAGAGCTCGTGGGCTCGCACTTTTGCGAGATTTGTGGGGGCCCCCTATTGCATTCCGAAAGGGCTTTTTGTAAACTGATCACGTAGACAAATCTATAGGGGTTTATTCATGGCAGACATTGGCGGCGGCACAGAGAAGTCACGGGCGCTCGATTCGGCGCTTCATCAGATTGAAAAGCAGTTCGGCAAAGGCGCGATCATGCGGCTCGGCGACCAGGAGAGGGAAAGGATAGCCGTGATCTCAACGGGTTCGCTGAGCCTCGATGCGGCGCTTGGTGTCGGCGGCATCCCCAGAGGGAGAATCACCGAAATCTATGGGACGGAGTCCAGCGGCAAGACGACCCTCGCCCTGCACACGGTTGCCGAGGCTCAAAGGGCGGGAGGGCTGGCGCTGTTCGTCGACGCTGAACACGCGCTTGACACGGAGTACGCAAGGGCGCTGGGAGTGGACGTCGACCGGCTCTATGTGGCACAGCCCACTTCCGGCGAGGAAGCGCTCGAAATCATGGAGGCCATCATTCGATCCGGCGCTGTGGATATCGTTGTTCTCGACTCGGTTGCGGCGCTCGTGCCCAAGGCTGAAATCGAGGGCGAGATGGGGGATTCTTTTGTTGGTATCCAGGCTCGCATGATGTCGCAAGCGCTAAGAAAGCTCGGCGGAAGCATCAACAAGTCGAACACCGCCGCAGTCTTCATCAACCAGCTTCGCGAGAAGATCGGCGTCATGTACGGCAACCCCGAGACCACCCCCGGCGGACGGGCGCTCAAATTCTGGGCCTCGGTTCGACTGGAGGTGCGCCGTGGCGACACGCTAAAGGTCGGCACCGACATCTTCGGCGCGCGCACGAAAGTCAAGGTGGTCAAGAACAAGGTCGCACCGCCCTTTAAAGCCGTCGAGTTCGACATTCTGTTCGGCAAGGGCATTTCGAGGTCCGGCGACCTTCTCGATTGCGCGGTGGCCAAGGGCATCGTAAGCCGCTCTGGCACTTACTTCAACTACGGCGAGACTCGGCTGGGCCAGGGTCGCGACAACGCGCGCACTTTCCTCGACGAGAACCCGACCATCTTCACGGAGATCGACATGGCGCTTCGCTCGATGATGCAGGCGAGCGCCGTGGCGGCCGTCGCGGGTGAGAGCCTGGAAGAGGCCGAAGTCGAGTAGCCCGTGGGTTCCGAAGATCAACGAGCGCTTGCTCTTGCGCTGAAGATGCTGCACGCTTCGGACAAGTTCGAGGCCGAGATCGTGGCGCGTTTGGAAAGAGAGGGCTGTCCCGAACCCGCGATAGCCTACGCCTTGGCCTGGGTAAGGGAGAAACGGCTCGTGGATGACGCGAGGTTGAGCCACGAGTCGGTTGCGAAGCTGCTGTCCTCAGGCGCTGGCCCCGACATCGCTCGCCAGAAGTTGCTGTCCCGTGGAGCACCTGAATCCGTCCTTGAAGACGCCCTCGCCGAAGGAGACGATGACCGTCAGATCGAGGGCATTCGGACTCTTCTCGGAAAAAAGCTGAGGCCGCTTTCGACCCGGGCGCAGATGGCTCGGGCGCTGGCGTCGCGCGGCTTCGAGGAGCGTCTGATCGAGCCGGAGCTGGATCGGGTGTTTGGCGAGTTGTCGGAGCCCCGTATGGTAGGAGACACGGAAGATACGATCTGAGCCAACGTTCCTCCCTCGACATTTGCCACACTAATAGCCCGTGTCCACCTATCGCATCCTCTTTCTGGGAGACATCGTCGGAAAGCCCGGCCGCAAGGCGGTCAAAGACGGGCTTCCGTCGCTCAAGAACGAGCTGAATCCGCTCTTTACGATCGTCAACGCCGAGAACAGTGCGGCGGGCGTCGGCTTCACCTCAGACATCGCCGACGACCTTTTCCGCATGGGTATCGACGCGATCACGCTCGGGAACCACGCCTTCCACAAGCGCGATTCCTACGGCTACCTCGACAGCGGCAGGGCCATCGTGCGTCCCGCGAACGCCTCGCCGCGCGCACCGGGCCGAGGGCTTTGCTTCGTCGAACGCGAGAATGTCAAGCTTGCCGTGGCGAACATCTGCGGGAGGGTGTTCATGGACGGGTACGACGACCCGTTTCGTACCGCCGACGAGATGCTGGAGCAGATCGGTACGCCGCACGTCCTGATCGACTTTCACGCCGAGGCCACCAGCGAAAAGACCGCATTTGCCTGGCACATGGACGGACGGGCCACCGCCGTGCTTGGCACGCACACCCACGTTCCCACCGCCGACGAGCGGGTCTTGCCTGGAGGCACGGCCTATATCACCGACGTGGGGATGTCCGGACCGATCGACAGCATCATCGGCATGCAAAGAGAGATCATCATCGGGCGATTCTTGACCGGATTGCCGGCTCGTTTCGAGGTTGCCGAGAACTCTGGTGTAATATCCGGGGTGGCTGTGGACGTCCAAAGAGAGACGGGCCGCGCAGTCGGCATTCGTCGGGTTCGATATGGAAGCGGCTATTAGGGCCGCCCCAGAAGTCGATAGGAAGAACAGTATGAAGAAACACATTGTGTTGGCATTGGCTTTGTCCTCTGGACTGGCCGCGGCGCAGACGATCTACAATCCCGTTCGCTCGGTCAAGGACCAATCCATCGCGCTCAAGGCCTGGGGAAGCGGATCGATCGCGGAAACCGATGAGGCGGCGTTTGAAGGGATCACGTCCGTTCGAGTTTCCACGCGTAACTACTTCCAGGGCGGCGTGATGACGCTGGCCAATCCGGTGGATGTTGGCACTGCGTTTGGCGACAAGAACAACATGCTCCGCTTCGCAATCCGGATCGCCGACTCCAGCCAGACCTTTGGAGGCGGGCCCGCCGGTCCCGGACCCGGCGCAGCGGGAATCCCTGGCCGCCCTCCGGGTGGAGGTGGTAAGGGTGGGCCGGGCGGTGATGCCGGCGTACCCGGTGGCGCGGGAGGCGCCCTGGGCGGAGGCGCGAGCACCGCGCCGGAGACTCTCAAGAACCTGCGCATCATCCTGACCACCGAAGACGGCAAGCGCAGCGAGGTCTACCTGCCGATCGGCACGGCCGCCGCGGGTGAGCGCCAGTGGAAGCTGGTCGCCATACCTTTGCAGGCGATCGCGGGACTCTCCGACACCAACAAGAAGATCTCGGCGGTCGCCTTCGCCGGCGACGCGACGACAACCTTCTATGTTGGCGAAGTCAGGGTAATCAACGACTCGACGCCCATTTCCTGCGACACGACCTACCATGACCTGAACCTCGCGTTGGGCGATGAGATCACGCTCACCGGCACCGGTTACGGCGGCGCGAGCGTGCTGCGATACATGTGGGACTTCGATGCCGGCGATGGCATCCAGATCGACGCCGAGGGCCAGGCGGTGAAGCGTAAGTTCCGAAAGCCGGGCACCTACATGGTCACGCTGACGGTCGTGGACGTCTTCAACCTCAAGAAGGCGAGCACCAGCACGATCAAAATCGTCGTCAACCCCTAGTCGGCGGTACTTTCTTCCTATCTGGCAGCCCGGACAATGCCCGGGCTGCTCTGACTTTAGGGCGCCGATTCGCACAGCATTTTGAAGCAGAGCTTGACGGTGCTTCTCGAAAGCCCTTTGGGGTGGTCCGTTCGTCGGCAGAAACCGGCGGAAACGATTTCCCAAACCTGTTGACATCGTCGGGAGCTTTCCCATAGACTGTGGTCCAGAGGCGCTCTCAAAGCGCCCGATGTTGAGGGGGCCTTGCGAGCGCAAGGCGCAGAGGGGTGTCAGTGGCGACCCTGGGTCAACTCGCCGGAATGAACTGTTTCGGAACCATGCAGGACGAGGACGTTGTCGTCCTCGCCAAACGGGGCAGCCTGGCTGCGACCGAGTTCCTCATCACGCGCTACCGCCCGCTCGTCGAGAACAAGGCAAAGGCGTATTTTGTCATCGGCGCCGACCATGACGACGTGGTGCAGGAGGGCATGATCGGCCTTTACAAGGCGATTCGCGACTTCCGAAGCGACCGGCTCAGCAAGTTTCGGCCCTTTGCCGAGCTCTGTGTGACTCGGCAGATCATCACGGCCGTCAAGACCGCCACCCGGCAGAAGCACGTTCCTTTGAACGCTTACGTCTCGCTCAACCGGTCGCTGAGCACGGAGATGGCAGACGGGTCGCTGCTCGACGTGCTGCCGGACCAAGGGGTCGAGAGCGCCGAGCAGAACATGCTCGCCAACAAACTGCCTGAGGACCTTCCCGAAGTGGCCAAGCACGTGCTGAGCGCCCTCGAAAGCTGCGTGCTCAACTGCTACCTCGACGGCATGTCCTATCGCGAGATGAGCGCCGAGCTCAAGTGCCATACCAAGTCCATCGACAACGCTCTCCAGCGCGTCAAGCGAAAAATCGGCGTCCTGCTCCGGGACTAGGTCTCACTTGACGGGTTGCTTCGCCGGGCCCAACGGGCGACCCGTTGAAGCGAAGGGCGCAGCCCTGGAAGCACATCGGGGATAGGCACAAGGCCCGGGTAGCTGCCCTACAGGCTCTTAGGGCGACGATAGGACGAAGGGGCATCAGAAAGCCTGAGGCGCGCACCACGCCAACACGGCCCGCCACGAACCCAAAATACAGTACCTTTGTATTCAGTACCCATAATTTTGGTACTTTAACATGTGGTACCTCAAAGATAGAGTGAACACCGGGGCTCGCAGGGTGTTTCTACTTGTTACAAGTGGGGCGACTATGAGAGTGGCAGTACTATGTCAGGATGCCATGTTGCGCGACGGCCTGTTGAGCGTAGTGGGCTCGATCCCGCAGGTGGAAATCGTGGCAGCAGATGGGCGAATGCGAAGCATCGCGGCGCTTGCCGGAATCGGGCAGGTGGATGTCGTGGTGGTTCCCAGTGATACGCTTGCGAGCGCCGACGTTTCGGCGCTCCAGACGCTACGCGTGCCAAAGGGGCCGAGGATGGTCGCGATTACGGCTCAAGGGAGCCTCCCCTTGAATGGCCAGCGGCTTTTTGATGCGTTCGTACCGCGTAGCGCGGGCGCGCATGGACTGCGTTCGACGCTTGGCAACCTGCGCCTGGCGCCCCGCCGCGCCGATTTTGGCGGCGCTGAGCCGGCGCATTCCAACGGTTCAACCCGGCTGACCAAGCGCGAGCACCAAGTGGCTCAACTCATAGGCAAAGGGATGCCCAACCGCAAGATCGCCGAGGTCCTTGGCATTCGCGAGCAAAGCGTGAAGAACTTGGTGAGCGTGCTGCTGAAAAAGCTGGAATGCGAAAATCGGGTTCAAGTGGCCTTGCAATTGACTCGGCTTTAGGCGTTTACTCCAAAGCGTGAAGCATCGAGTCGCCACGGCTCTCATCGGCATTCCGGTGGTGCTTGCCTGCGTCTTCCTCGCTTCTCCCTGGCCCCTCTTCGCCCTGACGGTCCTCGCAACGCTTTCCGGGTCTTGGGAATTGACCAAGTTCACACCCAAGGAACGCTATCCATTTCCGCTCTTCGGCCTGGTTCTGATGCTGCTTCTTGCCGGACTGTTGGCGCAGGAGTTGCCGGGGTGGACAGCTCAGAGCTTCTACCTTCGAAACCTTGGGCTCTTGGCGGCCGGGTTCTTTGGGGCGTTCTTGCTCACCACGGCGTATGCCACTCGCCTGGCGAAGGAAGCGGCCTCGCTCTGGGTGGCGGCGCCCTTGGCGAGCCTGGTGCTTCTCAAAGCTGATGCCGCCGCAACGGCGACTTCGGCGTGGAACTGGACCGATCCGGCCCTCCTTGCCCTCGCGCCGCTTTGGGCGGGCGACACGGCCGCGATGCTCGTTGGAAAGAAATGGGGCAAGCACAAGCTCGCGCCAAAGATCTCCCCAGGAAAATCCGTCGAAGGCGCGATCGCCAATCTGGCCGCGTGCCTGGCCGTGGGGGTGCTTGCCGCCTCGCTCACCCAGCGCGGCCCGTTGCTGGGCCTCTCGTGCGGACTGGCGTGCGGCGTTTTGGGTCAGTTGGGCGACCTCTTCGAGAGCTATCTCAAGCGGTCCGCCGGGCTCAAAGATAGCGGCGCCATTCTTCCGGGACATGGCGGCGTGCTCGACCGAATTGACTCTTTGCTCGCCTCCGCTCCGGCGGTCGTGGCCGTGGTCCTGTTTTGGCCCGAGTAGGAGGGCGCAGGGTAAGATCGGCCCGCATGCCCGCGGTCGAAGTAAGCCACCTGCGCAAGGTCTACGTTTCGCACAAGAAGACGCCTGGGGTTCTAGGCGCCATCAAGGGGCTGGTCACCCGGGAGCGCACCGAAGTCGAGGCCGTCAAGGACATCTCCTTCTCAGTGGAGGCCGGGGAGTTTGTTGGCTTCCTGGGGCCGAACGGCGCCGGCAAGACGACAACGCTCAAGATGCTTACAGGCATCCTCTATCCCAGCTCGGGCTCGGCCACAGTGCTCGGCTACCGGCCGACGGACCGAAAGATCGAAATGCTCAAGCGGCTGACCCTGCTGATGGGCAACAAGATGCAGCTTTGGTGGGACCTGCCGGCATGGGACGGCTTTCTGGTGCTGAAAGAGATCTATGAGGTGCCCGACGCCGCGTTCAAGTCCCGCGTCGAGCACCTGATCGAGATTCTCGATCTGAGCGAGAAGATTAACGTGCAAGTTCGCAAGCTTAGCCTTGGCGAGAGAATGAAATGCGAGCTGGTCGCAGCGCTGCTTCACGCCCCAGAAGTGGTGTTTCTCGATGAACCAACTTTGGGCCTCGACGTGGTCAGCCAAAAACGCGTGCGCGACTTCTTGAGGGAGCTGCATCGGCAGGATGGTTCCACGATTTTGCTCACGAGCCACTACATGCAGGACGTTGCCGAGCTCTGCCACCGCGTGATCGTGATCGACCACGGGAGCCTCGTGTTCGACGGAACGCTCGACGCCCTCTCGCACCGATTCGGCAACGAGCGCCGGATTCGGCTCCACCTGGAGGGAGACGCAAGCCAGGAGATTCTCGAAAAGCTCGGCAAGGTGATCTCGAACGAAGAGGGCGAGGCCGTGCTGGAAGTTCCGGCCGATCGCGTTGCTACAGTCACCGGCCGCGCGCTGAAGGAGCTTTCGGTTGTGGATTTGAAGATCGAGGAGGTGGATATCGAGGACGTGGTCCGCAGGCTCTTCACCTCAGTCGAAGAGCCCCTTGCCCAGGAATCTGGCTGAGGTTCGGCGATAGGCGCGCCGCATGTTTCACGTGAAACACGCAGCCCCCACTTTGGTGCGAGCGCCACCCCCAGGTACACTTTCCCCACTTTCGCGACAGGAAAGGGTACTCATGGAACATTCAGGCGAGATGTCGACGCGCTACGACGCGTCATCGGTGGAAAGCAAGTGGTACGGTGAATGGGAGCGTGCAGGGCTCTTCTCGCCCGACCCAGACCCGGGCAAGCCTACCTACTGCATCACAATTCCGCCTCCCAACATCACGGGCTCGCTCCATATGGGGCACGCGCTCTGCTATCCCATCCAAGACTGCCTCGGGCGATTTCACAGGCTGGCCGGCAAATCGGTGCTCGTCCTGCCCGGCCAGGATCACGCCGGTATCGCCACCCAAAGCGTGGTCTCCAAGCTGCTGCGAAAGGAAGGGACAAGCCCCTCGGCCATAGGTCGCGAGAAGTTCCTCGAGCGCGTATGGGAGTGGCGCAAAGAGAGCGGCGACACCATCTTGAACCAGCTTCGACTGCTCGGCTGCGGGTTCGACTGGCCGCGGCAGCGCTTCACGCTCGACGACGCTTATGCGAAGGCTGTTCTGAAGGTTTTCGTGGATTGGTACGACCGTGGCATCATCTATCGCGGCAAGAGGGTGGTCAACTGGGACCCCGTGCTCGAAACGAGCGTCTCCGACATCGAAACAGAGCGAAGAACGGTGCGCGGCAAGCTTTATCACGTTCGCTACCCATTCGCCGATGGTTCCGGCTCGCTTGTCGTCGCCACAACCCGCCCAGAGACGATGCTGGGCGACGTGGCCGTCGCCGTCAACGAAAAGGACCCCCGCTACTCAGGCATGATCGGCAAGAGCCTTGTCCTGCCGCTTATGAATCGCGAGATTCCACTGATTGCCGACCCTTACCCGGACCCCGAGTTTGGGACCGGCGCGGTGAAGGTCACGCCCGCACACGATCCCAACGACTACGAGATGGGAGTCCGCCACGAGCTCGACATGCCGGTCATTTTGGACTCCAGAGCAAGGGTCACCGAACTTGGGGGTCCCTATGCAGGCTTGGACCGGGTTGAGGCGCGGAAGCGCGTGGTTCACGACCTCGAAGAGCATGGGTTCCTCGTGAAGGTGGAGGATTACGACATTCCGCTGCTGGTCTCGGAGCGGTCAGGCGAGCCCATAGAGCCGCTGCTGTCCGAGCAGTGGTTTGTCGCTCAGAAGCAGCTGGCCGGGCCCGGAATCGAGGCCGTAAAGTCAGGAAAGGTGCGGTTCTATCCTGAGCGCTACGAGAAGGTGTACCTCGACTGGATGGAGAACATCCGGGATTGGTGCATCAGCCGCCAGCTTTGGTGGGGCCACCGAATTCCTGTCTACTACATGGAAGACGGTTCCGCCGTTGCCGCCCTGAGCAAGGAAGAGGCCGAGGCCAAGTCTGGGAAGAAGGTGGTCCGCCAGGACGAAGATGTGCTCGACACCTGGTTCTCCAGCGGGCTTTGGCCGTTCGCGACCCTCGGCTGGCCCGAAAACACCGAGGACCTCTCCCGGTACTACCCAACTTCTGCGCTGATCACCGATCGAAACATCATCTACCTGTGGGTTGCCAGGATGATCATGATGGGGATGGACTTCCTCGGCGAGGCGCCGTTCCACGAGGTCTTCATCTACGCCACCGTCCTAACTGAATCCGGTCAGCGCATGAGCAAGAGCCTCGGCACAGGCAAGGACCCCACCGAGCTCATCGAGAAGCATGGCGCCGATGCTTTGCGATTCGCGCTCCTGTGCCAAACGGGTGAGAATCAGGACTTGCGGTTTGGCGATCGCAGGGTCGAAGACGCGCGCAACTTCTGCAACAAGCTCTGGAACGCGACGCGCTTCGTTCTGATGAACATCGTGGAGCCGCCCGTTGAGCCCAACGCGCTCCAAGAGGTCGATCAGTGGCTGCTCAGCCGGCTCTACAGCCTGGAGAAGTCTGTGCGAGACGCCTATTCCCAATACCGCTTTCAGGACGCTGCCTGGAGCCTCTACGGCTTTTTCTGGAGCGAGCTCTGCGACTGGTACATCGAGATATGCAAGTCGCGTCTGCTGGCTGGGGAGACCGCGCCAAAATGGGTGCTCCTCACCGCGATCGAGGCCGTGCTGAAGATGCTCCACCCGATCATGCCGCACATCACCGAGGCGCTGTACCAGCACCTGCCTCTTGCGCAGCGCGACCCGTTCCTGATGGGATCTTCCTGGCCGTCGCTGCCGCAACATTTCCATCAGCCCGGTGTCGAGGCCAAGTTGGAACAAACCTTCGCCGCGGTTCGCGCGCTCCGCGCTCTAAGGCATGAGGCCGGCTTGACGCCGATGAAAGCGATTCCGCGAGCCTACATCGATCGGGAATGGCCCGGCGGCCGAGAAATCCTGCTAAGCCAGGCTTGGCTCGAGGATCTGGTCGTGGGCGAGCCCGAATCGGGCGTTCGCTGCCTTTCGACCTCTTGCGAGGGCTTCCAGCTATCGGTTCCCGTTGAAGGGCTTGATCTGGACAAGGAGTGCGCCAGGCTCCAGCAGGAACTCGCGAAGGCTGAAGGTGAAAGAGCCCGCATCGAGGCTCAGTTATCGAATCCGAGCTTCGTCGAGAGGGCCAAGCCAGAGGTTGTGGAACAAGCCAGGCAGCGACTCGCGAGCCTGAACACAACCATTGAGCAGCTTGCCGAACGCCGCCGGGTATTTGGGTGTTCGGATTAGCGCCGCCCCTTAGCGAACGCGCACGAACGCGCCGTTTCGCAACTCGAACCGAATGTCCCCCTCCTGGTCGGTTCGGACGGCCGTTGCGCCGGCTGAGGTGACGCGCGCCAGCGCCTCCTTTGAAGGATGCCCATAGCTGTTATGGCGGCCACAAGAAAAGACCACGGTGTTTGGCTCGACGGCCCGGAGCCAGGCCTCCGAAGTGGAAGTTCGGCTTCCGTGATGGCCCGCTTTCAGCACCTGCGCGCGCCAATTGCGGCGCCCCGAGAGCACCGCTTCGGCTATCGCGTCGGCATCTCCCGAGAAGTCGGCAGCGGCGGTTCCGCCCTCCACCCGCAGGAACATCGACCCGAAGTTGTCCGGATCGCCCTGCGCGAATCGGACGGAATCCACCTCGATGCGGAACGACCCGAACTCGATGCGAGATCCCGGCGAGAGCCAGGCCACGCGGGATTCGTCAATCCGTGCCTCGCGAAGCCAATAGCCCAGGTCGGAACTCGATGCAAAGTGGGCCATTGCTCCCACCTTTCGAACCGGAATGTGCCTCGCGATTCCCCGCAAGCCTCCCACGTGGTCGGCGTCGGGATGTGACAGAAGGACCAGGTCGACCGCCGTGACGCCCATGCGCCTAAGGTCCCTGATGATCCCTTGCGCCGCCGTATCGCGATCAGGAGCGGCCGGGCCGGCGTCGATGAGCACGGTCACCCCCGCGTGTCGAAACACGGCGCAATCCCCTTGTCCCACGTCCAGAAACCAGAGCTCGGTGGGTTGGCCCGAAGCCGTCAGGGTCCCCGTAAGGCTCCCCGCCGCAAGAGAGCCCGCGGCGATGGCGGCGACCTTAAGCCGGGCGCGCAATCGGCCTCCACACCAGAATCGCCCCAAGGTAAACCAACCCCCAGAAGAGCCCCGGAAGCTCCGGAACCATAACGCTGCTCCAGGTCTGGCTTCCCAGGGTTTCCGTAACCGCCAAGACCCACAGAGCCAGAGGCTCGACGACGACGTGCATGAGGCCCTGCGAAAGAGCCTCTGAGATTGGGAAGACGGCCCAAGCCACCAGGGCGCAGACGATCAGCGGGCCGATCGTGCCTGCTACGAGAAGGTTGGCCACTACCGCCACAATCGAAAAGGTCCCAAAGGCCCGGGCCAGAAGGGGCGCCGTCGCCAACGTGGCGACGGCGCTGGCCCGAACGCTGGAACTCACTTGTGCCTTGAGCAGAGCCTTCGGCCCCCTGCCGGAAGAGTGCGCGCCACGCGCAAACATCCAAAGGGCTAGAACCGCCACGAACGAAAGCTGGAAGCTGAGCTCGAAGACCTCAAGTGGCCTCCACAGCAGAAACGCCGCCGCCGCAAGCCCGACTGCCGACGGGAAATCGCCCTCACGCTCGAACCAGGGGGCAGACATGATGGCGGCCGCCATCAGCACGGACCTGACGATGGGCGGGTCGAGGCCCGTGGCACAAGCGTAGAAGGCGAGAAGAAGATAAAGCACCACAAGTTGGCTGGACCGTGGCATTGGCGTGAGGCCAAGCCCAAACTGCAGGCTGAACGCCAGGATGAGCACATGCAAACCGGAGGTGGAGACGATGTGCACGATTCCCGTCCGCTTGAGGTTGGCCATGTCTCCGTCCGAGATTCCCCCACGGACATTGAAGCAGAGGGCTTGAACCAGTGTAGATGTTCGGTCACCTAGCGTACTATTGCACATGGTGATGAACGACTCGCGCCACTGGGCAGCCCATCGAAAGACCGATGGGCCTTCCGCCTTCACACGTATGTCTGCGGCCTTTGCCTTGATCACTCCAAGAATGCCGCGTCGGCCCATAGACACATTGAACGTCGGATCGACATTCCGCACCTCGGCAGCCACCTCGAGCACGTCGCCAATCGAAAGCCTAGGGAACCCTTCGCATTCCAGCAAATACTGGTTGACGCCTGACCTCACTTCACATCGAAACCCTCTCTGCTCTATGGTCGGCATGCCCACCACCGTCGCTTCACCGTGAAACCAGCCTGAGCCCGCTGATGGGCCAGCAACGCCTTTCGGCGCCAGAATGACGCCAGTAATAAGACATACTAGCAAAATCGTCTTGCAGGCTAACGGCCGGCACACGACCCCGAGAACGGCAACCAGAATGAGCCACACAGGTTCCGTGATGGCCACGATGCCGAGCGCCAGGCCGATGGCGGCCAGCAACAGCGGCCTAAGTTCAAGCTCCCTCCTCATCGCTGCCTTCCCCGAACCACTTCTGCCTGATTTCTTCTATCGTCTGCGTGACTCCTCTTCGTGTTCGCTGCGGAGGCGGAGGAGGTGGCGGGCTGGGAAGCGCCTTGTCGGTGAAGCGCAAGTCCTTGAACAAGCCCGGTTCGCCGCTAAACACGGCTAGCTTATCTAGTATTTGTTCCTTCCTGAGGGAGAGTTCTAGCAGCCAGCTCGATCCTTGTACGCAGACGTGGATCGTTCCCTGCTCGTAGCGCTCCGGCCAAGACTTCGTCGCCAAGGTCTCGCCAACCACCTCATTCCAACGCCTCAGCGTCTTGTTTGCGCGCGCCTGACGCAAAACCTCCCTCTGAGGGAGTGCCGACTTTAGGATGGAGTCGAGAGGACGCATGGCAATGGTGATCCGCTATGCCTCGCTGATTCGGCCCGAAGTGACGCGAAACACCTTGGACCTTGCCAGCAGCGACGCGCCGGCGGATTCGGGTTCGGTACAGGTTAGCACGGCTTGTCCCGCATGATCCAGTACCCACTGCGTCAAGTTTTGTCGGCGGCGTTCATCCAGGTCGGAGAGCATGTCATCCAGGAGCAGGAGCGGGACTCGGCCCTGCTGGCGGGCGAGCAGGAGCGTCGCGAGCTTGAGCGAAATCACCGCCGTGCGCTGCTGGCCCTGGCTCCCAAACAGCCGGGCGTCCCTGTCGTCGACCTCGATCTGGAGGTCGTCACGGTGTGGGCCCATGGTGGTCGTTCCGCGCATGATGTCCTCCACGCGTCCCTGCACAAACGCCCTGAAGAGGCCCTCTGCCGTGTCGTGGGCGTCTTTCGGGGCGAAACGCAGCCCGAGAGCCTCACCACCCCCCAGAGTGCCGTGTATGGCCCGCCCGAGAGGGTCCAGCTCCTCGAGGAACTCGCCCCTCATCCGGCGTATCTCGGCGCCGCCTTGTGCCATGTGCGTCTCCCACGTCTCGAACTGAGCCGAGTCCACCATGGTCTCCCGAGCCGCCTTCAAAAGTGCGTTTCGATGCTCCAGCGCCTTCTTGTAGAGGCTCAACGCCCTGAGGTAGCTGGGGTAGGTCTGTGAGAGCTCCAGGTCCAAGAACAACCTGCGCCCGGAGGGTTCTCCTTGAGCCAGAGCCAAATCGAAGCTTGAGACGCTTACGCAGGGCAGCCGCCCCAGCACATCTGAAGCTCGCGGCAGCTTCAGACCGTTCAGATAAGCCGATTTGCGGACCGACTCCTCGATTCGGATCTCGATCTCCGTGGGCTGCGAGGCCAGAGAGCCCTTGACGGATGCGGATGTCTCGCCGATGGCAATGGCCTCCCGGTCCCGAACCCCCCGCAGAAGCCGCGCCGTGCCCAAGAGGTAGAGCGCCTCCAGGAGGTTCGTCTTCCCTTGGGCGTTCGGACCCGAGACGACGTTGAACCCTTGAGATAGGCTGACCGATTCACTCAGGTAGTTTCGAAAGTGCCTCAGTGAGAGCTGGGCAACACCGCACAAAGCCGAATCGGCCGGCTTGTCCCCACCGGAGTTCTCTAGGTCAAGCTCATGCATGAAAATCTACTCTTACTAATACGGCGAACCAGAATGTGGAAAACTCACTTCCTTCAGGCTCGCGTTCGCCGCGAAAAGGCCGCAATTGAACTTGAGAGGCCACAGCACCGTCGGTGGTGCATTGTGGAAAATGCCGTGGAAAATGTGCGATTCGTACAAGTTTTCGAAAACCGATAGTTAACACAGAAACCGTCCAAAACGTAATCCACCTTCTGTCCACACACGCTCATAACAATCCGTGGATTCTCCCGTACTTCATCACCACCGCCTCGGCAAGCTGCAAAGGGTGGACGCCCGGCAGACTGGGGACCCCGCGGCGGCGGGCGAACGGGTCCCAGACCTCGCCCACGAAGCGGCCCTGTGATGCCGCCGAGAGCTCCGGATAACGGTCGCAAAACCGCTTCAAAGCTACATATTCTGCGAGCGTCATGCCCGTCAAATCGCCCACCTGCGACTCGAATCGATGTTCGCCCAGCACGTAAGGCGCAGGCTGGAAGATCGGTTGGGGCCGGCGATCGTGGACCACGATAGTGTTGGCGGCAAGATCACCGATCCGTTGAGACTTTGTGTTGGTAAACATAGCCACAAGCCCCAGAAAGTAGGCCGTCGGGAGCAGGTCCGCCGGGCGCACGAGGTTTCGCCCTATGGCGGCCTGTGGGGTGACCGGCGTGCCGTCGGCCATGCGGACCCGGATGCCCGCGGCCTTCTTGCCAAGGGTCTGGCCGTTCCAGAGGGCCTCGAAGAGGATGAAATAGAGGAAGAGGCCCGAGAGCGACAAGAACATGAAAAGCGCGTTGACCGCCTGCATATCGATGGCGTTCGCCACGGAGAGGATCCCGAGGACCATGTAGGTAGCCGCGACCAGGACCACATAAATGAAGAGATCCAGGACGTGGGCGAGGACGCGCGAGGCCAGGCTGGCAAGCCGTATGGACAGCACCGTCTTCTCGGGGCTGAGCAGGATGAGCTCTTGCGCCATGGCAAGCATCCTACCCCTGCCAAGCGGCTTTAGGCCCCTGTCGTGCCAAGATGGTCCGAAAGGCTTCCGACGATGTTGCCCACTCGACGCTTCTGGCTCCTATTGGCGCTGGCCATCCCGGCGGCGGCGGCCCTTGGCGCCAAGGGGGCCGTGCTGCCGATTGTCGCGCTCAATGGCTGCCTCTTTCTAGCCTTGGGGATCAGTTACTGGCTCGGGCCCTCGGCGGCGGGCCTGCGCGTGGTGAGGCGATTCGACCCGGTGCTCTCGGTTCGGGCCTCGAACCGTGTGGAGCTCCACCTTGAGAACCGGGGCCTTGAAGCGCTCGACGGAGTGCTTCGCGATGAGCCACCGCCCGAGTTCTCGGCGTCGCGGCGGGAGTTTCCGCTGCACCTCAAGCCGGAGCAGTCCGCGGTCTTCTCCTACCATCTCACACCCTCTCAAAGGGGTAGCGACTACTTCCGAGGGACATTCGTTCGGATCGCCTGCCCACTTGGGCTCGCCGAAAGGGTCGTGCGCCTGAGGACGGAACAGCCGGTTCGCGTGTATCCAAACGTCTTGGCGCTCCGCGAGTTCGACCTCCTGAAGCAGAGGGGACGCCTCCAGCAGATGGGGATCCGAAAGTCGCGCGTGCGCGGCCTGGGAATGGAGTTTGAATCGCTTCGCGACTACGCCGATGGCGACGATTACCGCAAGATCGACTGGAAAGCTACGGCCAGGCGCGGCAAGCTCGTGGTCCGGCAATACGAAACCGAGCGAAACCAATCCGTGATCCTGTGCGTGGATGTTGGCCGCCGAATGCTGGCCGAAGCAGGCGGCGCCACCAAGCTCGATCACACCCTTGACTCGCTGCTCATGTTGGCCCAGGCAGCCTTCTCTGGGGGCGACCTGGTGGGGCTCTTGGTGTATTCCGATACTGTGAAGCGCTACATCCCGCCGCGCAAGGGGAGGAACCAGCTCGGCGTCATCATCGAAGCGATCCACGACCTCCTGGCTGAACCCATCGAGAGCGATCACGCTGCGGCGTTCGCCTATCTTGCGACCCGCTGGAAGCGAAGGTCGTTGATCGTCTCATTCACCGATCTCGACGACGAAGGCAACTCGAAGGACCTCGTAAAGGGCCTCGGCGCGATGCCCAAGAGGCACCTGATGCTTCTGGCAAGGGTCGGCGATCCTGGGCACCGGGTTCGGCTGGAGAGCCCTATAGAAGTGGAAGAGGACCTCTACCAGAAGGCGAGCACGGCGCTGCTGGTCGAGGACCGCAAGCGCGCGGGCACGCTGCTGGAGGGGGCGGGCATCCACTCCCTGGAGGCCGAACCTCAGGACCTCGCGGCGGCACTCGTCAATTTCTACTTCGCGGCAAAAGAGCTGTCGCTGGTATAGGAGGGACGGAGGGACAAGCGGACCCGTAGCCGCAGGCTTTAGCCTACCTGAGCGAGGGAGCAAAGGAACGATAGCCGCAGGTTCCGTGCCTGCGATTGCCCGAAGGCACCCAACCGGCGCCCTTGCAGGACCCAACCCGAGCCCCACCGAATTCGTAGGGACTTGCGATGTCGGAAGAAGTGAACACCCTCGGGCGCATGCTGCGCGCCTCGTGCCGCACCTGGAAGGACAAGGCGGCGCAGATCTACCCAAGTGACGGCTCTTGGAAGACAGTGACCTACACCGAGCTTTGGGAGAAGGCCCGGGCCTATGCCGGCGCACTTCAGAGTCTCGGGCTGAAGAAAGGGGACCGCGTCGCCATCCAGAGCGAGAACCGAATCGAGTGGTCGTGGGTCGACTGGGGCTGCCAGTGCCTGGGTGTGGTGTTGGTGCCGATCTATCCCACCCTGCCGGCCGATCAAGCGCAGTACATCGTCCAGAATTCCGGCGCAAAGGTGGTGATTGCGGGAGACGAAACACAGGCCGAAAAGGCCCGCGGCCTGCCGGAGGTTCGGGTCATCCAGCTCTTCGAGGGCGCAGAGTCGATGACGGCCCTGGCGGAATCCCACGCGAGCGATCTGGAGGACCAGGAGCTGAACGCGAGCATTGACTCCGTTGGCCCGCAGGACGTCGCGACTTTCATCTACACCAGTGGCACCACGGGCCCTCCCAAGGGCGCCATGCTGGCCCAGGAGAGCGGCCCCTGGCTGCTGGCGAACGTAGTCAAGAGCCTTCCGATCGATCATCGCGACACTTTTCTCACCTTCCTCCCGATGTCGCACGTGTTTGAGAGGGTTGCAGGCCAGTGGCTGCCAATATCGTGCGGCGCAACCTGCGCGTACTCGAAGGGTCTGCTAACGCTGGCCAACGATCTGATGGCGGTCAAACCGACGATCCTGCTCTGTGTTCCCAGGTTTCTTGAGGCCACGCGCGACAAGATCCTCGATGGGACCAAGAAGGCCAAGCCGCTGCAACGAAGGCTGTTGGCGATGGCGATGAGCCTGGGCGTTAAGAAGGCCAGAGGAGGCTTCGCGCCGTTCTTTCCCATTTTGAACGCCATCGTCGGAAAGAAGATTCGGGCACGCGTGGGTGGCAACATCCGGTTCTTCGTTTCGGGCGGTGCGGCGCTTCCGCCCCCGGTGGCCGAGTTCTATATGGCGTTCGGGCTTCATGTGCTTCAGGGCTACGGCCTCACTGAGACCACAGCGGCCAGTTCCGTGAACCACCCCGACCGCTCCAAGTACTGGACCGTGGGAGAGCCAATCGCAGGCGTTGAGATCAAGCTGGCGGAGGATGGCGAAATCCTGATTCGCGGCAAGAGCGTGATGCTGGGGTATCACAGCCTGCCCAAGGAGACGGCGGAGGCCATCGACGCCGAGGGTTGGTTCCACAGTGGCGACATCGGTGAATGGGAGGGAAAACACCTGAAGATCACCGACCGGAAGAAGGACCTGCTGATTCTGGCGAACGGCAAAAACGTCGCCCCGCAACCCATCGAAAACAGGCTCAAGGAAAGCCCCTGGATTCAGGAGGCGGTGCTCTTTGGCGACGGAAAGGAGTATGTTTTCGGCTTGATCGTTCCCAACTTCGAGCGGCTTGCCGCGAAATATAAAGACGAGGGCCGGGCCTTTGCGAACAACCACGCGATGGCGGAGGACGAAGCCGTCAAGGCGCTCTTGAAGGACGAGATTTCGGGCATCAACAAGGGCCTCGCGGACTTTGAGAAGGTCAAGCGCTACGCCCTGGTCGATGCCTCGTTCAGCGTCGAAACAGGCGAGCTGACCCCATCGCTCAAGGTCAAACGCAAAGTCGTGAAAGAGAAATTCGCCGAGGTGTTGAAAGACCTATCGTAGTTCGCAAGCCCCTCCCTTGTTTTTGACGAAGTCGAAAATGAGGGAGGGGTTGGGGTGGGAGACATCCCCTCATTCCTCCACCCGGTGCACGGTCGCCCAGACCTTGCGCATGGCGTCCAGATCCCGGAACTGCTTCCTGCCGGGAACGAGGTCGGCGTAGACGGTTGCGATCTCATAAGGCCGCATCTTGAAGCGAAGGGTTTGCCAGGAGAAGGGGAATGAGCCCCCTCCCCTTGGAGCGACTCCCGACGCGAGAGGGGAGGGGGCTGGGGGGTGGAGGTTCTGGGATCCCCTGCTGCCCGGGTCTCCACCCCCATCCCCCACCTCAGTTTCGCTTCGCAAAACCAAGGAGGGGGATCTCCCTTCCACCGGCTCCAATTCCACTTCGAGCTCGCCCATGAGGTTCGTCTTGAACGCCTTGGCGATCGGCCCCGGCAGCGTCAGCTCTACGTCGGATTCCAGCCCGTCGAACTCCACCAACCGGATGACGAAGGGATGTCCCATCCCTCGCCCGGCGTAGTGCTCGAGATCCCTCCCTGCGTAGAACTCCTCCTCGCGATAGAACGCGGTCGGGACGACGTTGGAAGGGGAGCAAGAGAGGGGGGAGAAGGACTCAGGCATGTCGCAAATGCGTGGTGCCGTCCGCATGAGGTCGGGATCCCACTCGATTGAGTCCATCGGTCCTCCCCATTCTGCCTGGCCGAACAGCTCCCTGGCCAACTTCCAGCGCTCAGAATCCGATAGCGGACCATGAGGTGTCAGCCGGTAGTGGGTCCTCGCGTTTGGATTGAAATCATGCTCGTCCCACGGATCGATCATTGAAATGAGATTCTCGTAGCGACCTTCTCTAAGGAACCACTGTTGGGAGCCACTATGAGCAATCAGTAGCCCGTGTCCGTTGTCGGAGACTAAATCGACAAACGTCTGGGCCGTGAACCCTCCATATACGGTTTCAAACCACTGGGGGGAAGTCATCCAGTCAGCTTCCGGGTACTTTTTGAGTCCCTTGGGAGAGGGGCGCACTTTGTCGACGCCAAATGGGAGGTCGCACCGAGCTTCATGAACGTCGAAGCCTGGCTCGAAGATGACCCTTGGGCCCGCGTTCATGCCTTTGTCGTAAAACTCGGTCGGCTCGTAGCTCACGGTTAGGTCCAGGGCGTCTGCATTCTCCGGAACCCTAAGCCAGTAAGCCAGATCGCCGGATGTGACGAACACCTCTTCGGAGGTCACGTCGACGCGAGTCGGGCCGGTGCGACCATCCACCGGAACACCACTTTGGATCACCTTGAGCCTGGGCCAAGGTCCCTCAAGAGGGTATCCCGCGCTGAAGGGTGGGGCTGAGAATCGAGTGATCTGACCCCTCTTAAGATCAACGTCAATTCGCAGGGAGCCACGCTCGAAAACGGCATTCTCGTCCTCCTTTCGCCATCTTCCTTTGTCGACGACGCCTTGTTTCTTGACTACCCGATAGGAGAAAGGCGCCATGTCAAGCACAAGCCGCGCTTCAGCCGCACCGCACCGCACCTTTCTTTGCCAGCCGAACCGGTTAAAGACCAACATCTCGTCATCCTGAAGCCCGACTCGCCGTGCAAGGAGATCGAGTCCTCGGCCCCCTTCGTGGCTGGTCTGCGCAACTAGCGAATACATAGGATCGGCGACATGGCCGCAAAGTCCCTCGCACTCGTGGTTGTCGTGGTGCTGAGCCACGAGGAGATTCCGCCATGCCTCCTCGTATTCCCAGACGGGATACACATCCCAGTCCGGATAGGGGCGGCCAAAGAGCCCTAGGACGGAAGCGACGACCTCTACAGAGAGGAGGCATGCTTCAGCGCGATGGCTTGCCCGTGGGGCCGAATCCCCGTTCTTTCCCAGGCTCATGCCGTGCCAGACCTGGTCCATCGTGTAGCGCCGGACGGGGATGCTCGATTGCGGATTTTGGATTTCGGATTTCGGATTGGATTCGGCATTTCCTGAATCCGTAATCGCCAATCCGCAATCCGCAATCCCACTCAGGTACTCCCCCAACGTCCCCATCTTCACCTCGAACCGCTCGTCGGCCAGGAGTTTCTTTAGCATCGGGATCATCAGCTCCGCGCGGCACATCCAGTCCGGCGAAGGAATGAGCTCAAGCCATTGGAGGATGAGGGGAGGAGAGGTGTTGGGTGCTGGGTGTTCAGGTGTTGGGGGCTGGGAGGCTATTTCGTTGAGCAGAATCTGGAAGTCTTCGGGCCACTGGTGCAGGTTCAGCCGGTTTCTTGTTGCGGTCAGCAACCTTGAGCCGTCCGGCGCTTCCCACCAGACCACGGGCACGTCTTCCTTCGGCACCTCCGGCGTGTGCCAGGTCCACTGGAAGTAGAGCGAGGCGTTTTCGAACCCACAGCCCTTCAGAATCTGGGGCAATTGTGGGAAGAAGTCGAACTCCTCTTCCCAGAAAGTGCGGGGCCTCGTGCCCAAAAGGCGCATGACGGCGCGCACACCATAAATCCTTTGTCGAATATTCGATTCTCCCCCATGAAAAAGCCCGTAAGGCTGCCCATAGGAGCATCCAACCGGTTCGATCTGGCCCTTTGCGATGGCCTCTTTGAGCTCGGCGAGCGCCTCGGGGCACTCGGCAGCCATCTTCTCATAGCCCACCCCGTCGAAGTTCACATTGCCTTTCGCTCCGGTCTCGCGGCAGAAGTAGAGCATGTCGCGCACGGAGTCGGGCGTGACCTTATAGCCCCACAGCCACTCCATATCCACCCAGTGGTGATGGTTGCCGAAGGTGTAGTAGATGGGGATGCGTTCGGACATGGGACCCCAAGTGTGCCTGATGGCAAGCCCGGAAGTCATGCGGAACCGAGCGGCTTTGGCATAGAATCGGGCTATGTCGGTGCTCGCCATCTGCGCAATCGCTGGCGCTCTCGCCACCCACGGAAGCCCTTCCATGCAACAAAGCACGTTCCGCCCTCCTGCCGTCCCGCTCGTCGTCCACGACCCATATTTCAGCGTCTGGTCGGCTGCCGACAAACTCACTGATCGTTGGACGACCCACTGGACCGGCAGCACCATGGCCCTGTGTGGCCTCGTGCGCGTGGACGGCAAGTGCTATCGCTGGTCGGGCGTGCCAGGAGGCGATCTGCCCGCCGCCAAGCAACTCAGTGTTCGAGTCGATCCGACCACCACCACCTATCGGTTCGAAGCGGGAGGCGCAGGATTCGAGGTGAGGTTCATCAGTCCGATACTGCCCAAGGACCTCGACCTCCTTTCCAGGCCGGCGACCTACGTCCAGGTGAGGCCACTCGGGGAAGCGAGCAAGTCTATAGAATTCTATCTGGACGTTTCCAGCGAGTGGTGCGTGGACAAGACCAATCAGAAGGTCAGTTGGAGCCGTCTGCGCGCAGGCGCTCTAGAGCTCCTGAGCATGGGGGTGCACAACCCCGAACCCCTCACCCGGGCGGGCGACGACCTCAGAGGAGATTGGGGCAAGCTGATCCTCGCGGTGCCGCGCGAAAGTGGCTGGCAGTCGGCGATCGCGGGCCACGGCGCCAGTCGATCCGCCTTTGTCTCATCGGGGTCGGCGGCAACCTTCGACGATACGCGGATGCCCCGCGCAGCCGACGACGACTTCCCCGTGATGGCGGCCAGCACCTCGCTGCGGGGAGGCGAAGCCACGCTCCTCATCGCCTTTGACCGAAAGCCCGCGATCGAGTTTCTTCAGCGCCGGCTCAACCCGTATTGGGCACGAACCGGTGCAGACATTGGGCAGGTGTTGGATATGGCCTACACAGATCGCGCTGACGTTTTCTGCAAGTGCGCCGCGTTCGATGCAGACCTGAGGAAGGACCTCGAAGTGGTCGGCGGGCCCAAATACGCTGAAGTCGGCTCGCTGGCCTATCGGCAGTCCATTGGCGCTCAGCAATTGTGCGCGGACGTGGACGGAGCGCCGCTGCTGTTCAGCAAGGAGTGCTTCAGCAACGGTTGCATTGCGACCGTGGACGTGACGTACCCAGGCTCGCCGATGTACCTGTTGCTCAGTCCAGAACTCCTCAAGGCGCAGGTCAAGCCGATCATGGATTACGCCAGCCTGGCTAGGTGGAAGTGGCCCTTCGCTCCCCATGATCTCGGCACCTTCCCAATCGCCAACGGCCAGGTCTATGGCGGGGGTGAGCGCACCGAAGAGAACCAGATGCCGGTCGAGGAAAGCGGCAACATGGTGTTGATGGCCTGCGCCTTGGCCAAAGCGGAAGGCAAGCCTGATTTCGCCGCTCAATACTGGAAACTGCTCAAGACTTGGACGGATTATCTGGTGCAGTACGGCCTCGATCCCGCCAACCAGCTCTGCACCGACGACTTTGCAGGGCACCTGGCCCATAACGCCAACCTCTCGCTCAAGGCGATCTTAGGCATAGCAGCGTTCGCCGATCTGTGCAATGCAGCCGAGCAGTTGGCCGATGCAAAACACTATCGCGCAATCGCCGAGGACTATGCGAAGAAGTGGATCGCGATGGCTAAAGACGGCGACCACTACAAGCTGGCCTTCGACAAGCCAGGCACTTGGAGCCAGAAGTACAACCTCGCCTGGGACCGTGTGCTTGGCCTCAACCTCTTTCCGAAGGAGGTCTTCGAGACCGAAGTGGCCTACTACAGGACGAAGATGGCCAAGTACGGCCTCCCGCTCGACAACCGGAGCGCCTATACCAAGGGTGATTGGTGTGCCTGGACCGCCACTCTGGCCTCGAACAAGGCAGACATGCAGGCGATGCTCGACCCGCTCTATGCGTTCCTGAACGAGTCTCCGAGCCGTGTGCCCTTCTCCGACTGGCACTGGACCACCGATGCCAAGCAGGTCGGCTTTCAGGCGCGCTCGGTCGTGGGCGGCGTGTTCATGCCGATGCTCGCAGAACCCAAGATGTGGGCAAAGTGGCGAAAGTAGGGATCGCATTAGGACCAGAGAGCCGAGATCGGCACAGCCCAGAGATTGCTTTCCGCAGGTCGCGTCTCCTCCCCGCAGTACAACAGGATCCCCTTCACAAACCGGGCTCCCGCAAGCTCGCGTAAGAACCTCAGACCGGAAAAGTCCGCCGGACTGGCAGTCTGTCCCGCTTTGACCTCGATCCCCACGATCTTCCCATCTCCAAGCTCCAAAACAAAGTCAACCTCCTTGCCACGCACGCTGCGCAGATGCTGGATCGTCGGCCTCAGACCGCTGGCGTTGGCCAGCTTTCGAAGCTCCATCGCCACAAACGCCACAAGCGCCGCGCCAAACTGGTTGCGATCGGCGGCCATGCTAGCCGTGGTGCGCCGGGTGAGGTGGCAAAGCAGGCCGGAATCCACCAAGTAGGCTTTTGGCGCCTTGATGAGCGGGAGGCCTCGATTGAAAGACCAGGCGGGAACCGGCTGCACCAAGAAGAGGGACCCGAGCAGAGCCAAGTACCGAGTGAGCGTCGTGGCAGGGATCTCCGTCTCTCGAGAGATGCTGCTGATGTTGAGCAGCGTCCCCGAGCGGGCGGCGAGCAGATTCAGCAGGCGCGGAACCTGGCTCAAGCCGTCGATGTTCGAGAGGCTGCGCACATCTCTTTCGATCAGCGTCCGCACGTAGCTCCGAAACCAGGCATCGCGACGGCTCCCCGCCGGCCGGGTCGCGGCTTCTGGGAAGCCGCCCCGCACTACCCGTTCCATCACCTCGGTCGGTGAGACCGGGGTAACGCTCGAAAAGCGCTCGTCGGAGAAAGCCCTTTCAAGAAACCTCTCTGGCCGGCCCTCGATCTCTGCTTGTGAGAGCGGCAAGAGGTCGATCACCTCCATGCGACCGACGAGGGTGTCGGCCACCTTTGGCAAAGTCAGCACGTTGGCCGAACCGGTCAACAGGTACATGCCGGGCTCTCGCTGACGGTCCACGGCGGCCTTGATCGCGAGGAGGAGTCGAGGAGCCCGCTGAACCTCGTCGATCACCAGCGGAGTGCCATGAGCTCGAAGAAACTCCTCGGGGTCGCTTTCGGCAAGATCCAAAGAGAGCAAGTCGTCGAGCGTCACATAGGCGCCGCCGAATCGCGCGTCGGCGGCGCGTTTCGCCAGCCAGCTCTTTCCGGCCTGGCGCGGTCCATGGATCAGCACCACAGGCGTGTCTGCAAGAGCCGCTCGTATGTCGTTCATGGCGAGGCGTTCCCAGTTCATTTCTCGATCCTCAGTGGTGAATTATGCGCCATCGTATGGTGAATGTATCATCAAAATGTGGTGAATTAATGCAACCCCTGCGGTGGATTTCGCGCCCTGCGGAGGGTGAGGCCTCGCGCGGTTGAGGCAGCCAACCGTTGGCGGCAGAAGAGTCTCAAATGGACCTGTTGAGGATCGAAAACCAAGGGGTTCCGGTCCAACGGACGTCTGGTATAATGCGGTTCCTCCCGCGCGGGTGGTGAAATTGGTAGACACGCTACCTTGAGGTGGTAGTGCTCACAAGGCGTGAAGGTTCGAGTCCTTTCCCGCGCACCAGACTCTTCTGTCTTGCGAAGCTACCAAAACGCAGTTTCGCTCAATAATCCCAACCCTTCCGATACGTCGGTTTCAGCATCGCATCCAGGTCCGATCGACCCTTCACCCTCATGTTGGCGGCATCCCATTCGAGCCGGTCTCCCGGCGCCCAAGCGGCAAGGTTGCCGAGCACGACCGTCTCCGTGAGCGGACAAGCATAGCCGGGGAAGTTCGACATCGCCGGCTTTCCGCCCTCGATGGCCCGAATGAACTCCTCGAAGTGCCCTGGCGACTTCTCAAAGTCGGCTTGTGGCGCTCCCTTGCCGAGGATCGTCGCTCCACTTCCGTGTTCGCTGGGCACATACAGCGTGCCAGAGGACCCAACGATGATGACCCCGCCGCCGCTGTACTGGACGCCGGGGACGAAGTCCTGGGAGGGTTTTTTGCCTCCGTCGTACCAGGTGAGCTTCAGAGCCGCGCGGCCGTTGCGCTCGGGGAACTCGTAATGGATGATCGACCAGCGGGGGTAGGTCTCATCGTTGTGATCCGAGACTTCTGCCCGGAAGGCGATCGGGTCGCGCAGGTCGAGCGCCATGAAGGGCAGGTTGAGCACATGGCAGCCCATATCGCCCATCGCGCCGGCGCCGAAGTCCCACCACCCTCGCCAGCGGAAGGGGTGATAGGCGTTTGAGAAGTGCCGCACCGGCGCCGGCCCGAGCCAAGCGTCCCAGTCGACGCTTGCCGGCTTGACGTCCGGCATCGGGTGCCCAACGCCCTGCGGCCACCAGCCCTCGGCGCGGTCGGTCCAAACGTGGACTTCCTTCACCGTCCCAATCGCGCCGTTCTTGACGGCCATCGCAGCACGACGAAGCTCGTCGTTTGCGGTGCCCTGGTTGCCCATCTGGGTGGCGAGGTTGTGCTTGATGGCGAGTTCGGCGAGGCGGCGGGTCTCCCAAACGGTGCGGGTCAGCGGCTTCTGGCAGAAAGCGTGTTTGCCCATCATCATGGCCATGGCGGAAGCCAGACCATGGTTGTGATCAGGAGTGCTGACGGTCACGGCGTCGATGCTGCTGCGCATGTCCTGCAGCATGTAGCGATAGTCGGTGTAGGGTTTGGCGTCGGGGTACTTCTTGAGCGAGTTGGCGAGCGTGTTTCGGTCGGCATCGCAGATCGCGACGACCACGCCGAGACGGTTCGCGTCGGCAGTGTCGCTGTCGCCCTTGCCGCCCACTCCAATGCAGGCGAATCGGACCTTCTGGGGGGACTTGGGGGAGTTCTGAGCCGCGCCGAAAACCGGAAGCGCCAAGGTTACGGCTCCGGCGGCAGAGGTTCGAAGCACGTCGCGGCGGGTGGGATGGGTGGCCATGCCACCCAGTTCGACGCGAACGGGCAAGCCTCCTTCAAGGACGACGTGCCGGCAATTGAATTCTGGAGCGCCTCACTGTTTCGAAGGCAGCCGAGTCAGGTACATGTCCTTGAACGACACCGTCATGTCCACGCCGCCGTGTAGTTGCAGTGCCACCCAGCCCTCTCGTCGGCCCTGGGGGTCGTCGATGTCGGTGATCGTCTTACCATTGAGTTTCACGATATAGTGGGTCCCAATTGCAGAGACCTCCATTCGGGCCCACTCGCCGGGAACAAACTTGGCTGTCGCGTGGATCTCCGGGGTCGGCTTGAACACCCATCCCCGCCCAGCCGTCTCCCAAATGCCCGCGACGTCATCGATCGCGTCGATTTCGGCCTGCATGCCCTTGACCAGCGGCTGCCCTTCGACGCGCTCGGTGCGGAAATAGAACCCGCTGTTTCCGCTCGCGATCTTGAATTGCAGCTTTGCCGTGAAGTCCTTGACCTGCTGTTTGTACACCAAGATCCCCTGCTCGTCCGACTTGGTGCAGGACCCGGTCAGCACGCCCTTTTCTACGGTCCACCGCCCTCCACCCACGATTTCCCATCCATCGAGGTCCTTGCCGTTGAAGATCTTGTCGCTGAGCAACGCTGCCGCAAGAAGTGTAAGCACTGCCGATTGTGGCGCATGGGCGAGGACTTCACCGCACCTTTACGGTGCCAAGACCAAACTGAAGGACTCTTGGGCTATTCTCTGAAGGTAGCCATGAACCGGTGCAGCCTGGCCAAGATGTTTGCTGGACTGTGTTTGGCTATTGCCGGGGCCATTGCCGGCGCGGAGCCTGTTACCCTTCGCCTGACGCTCTGGGACGGGGATGAGGCCCTTAGAATCTTGAAGCGGGTCGTCCGCGACTTCGAGCGCGAAAACCCGGACATCAAAGTCCGGGTCGAGAACTTCGGCGACTACAACCTCTACCACCAGAAGATGCTCGTCCAGTTCGCGGCGAACGCTGCGCCGGACGTCGCGATGATGGATATGGGCCACTTTCAGGCGCTCGCCAAACGAAAGGCCCTCTACCCGCTTAACGAGTTTCTTTCGCGGACGCCCGACATGGATATCCGCGACTACTACAAGCCAATCGTCGACGCGCACACTTTGGACGGCAATCTCTACGTTCTGCCCCGTGACATCGCCCCAAGCTGCCTCATCTACTACAACAAGGAGCTGTTTCGGGAGGCAGGCATCCCGTACCCCGACGGGACATGGACCTGGGATTTCAAGGTCCGGCCGGAGCTTCGCGAAAAGGACTTCCTTTGGGTGATGCAACAGCTCACCAAGAAGGGCCCGGACGGAAAGGTCAAGCAATACGGCTACGCGCCCGGCTGGCCGGGCCTCATGGCCGATACCTTCATGTACAGCTATGGCGTGAAGCCGGTCGACGATTATCAGAAACCGACTAAGCTCTACTATGACAGCCCGGAAATGCGCAAGGTCTACGACTTCTTTGTGGACCTAACGCTCAAGAAGAAGTGGGCGCCCAGCAACACGGAGGTCAGTTCCGTGCTCCAGTCGACGACTCAATTGCTGTTCGTGAGCAAGAAGGTCGCGATGTTCCAAAACGGCATTTGGGAGACCCCCAACATGCGCAAGATGCTCAGGCCCGGCAAGAAGGGCTTCTTTGAGTGGGACATCACGCTCTTTCCTGCCTGCGCAAGCTCGCTCAACGGCGGCGAAAACCGTGCCTATACGACGGGCGGCTCCGGCTACAGCATCTTTCGAACGACCCGCTATCCCGAGCAATCATGGAAGCTTGCGCGCTACCTCGCCGGCCCTCCGGGCATGATCGCCATGGCCAAAGCCGGAATCGCACAGCCCGCCATTCGCAAGCTTGCGCTTACGCCGGGAATCTGGCTGCCGGGACCCGATACGCCCCTCGAGCAGCGCTATCCCGAAAACCGGATCGCCACGGACCAGGCCGTGCCCTATGTGCAGTTCGGGGTCACAGCGGACTACTGGGCCGAGATTCAGGCTTTCATCGACTCTCGAAGGGACAGCATCTACAACGGCATCACCACCCCTTCGGCGGGCCTAAAAGCCGCAAACGAGGAGGCTTCGACTCGCCTGGGTCAAATCTTGAGGGAGGAAGCCCTTCCCGCTTTTCCCTGGGGCATTGGGATTGCCGTCGCCTTTGGCGTCTTGGCGCTCATCCTGACGGCGGTCTACTGGCCCGAGCGCAAGATCAAGTTCACACGCCGCGAGCGGCAAGAAAGCCTGGCGGGCTACAAGTTCATCTCGCCGTGGCTCATCGGCATGGCCCTCTTCACTCTCGGGCCCATGATCCTCTCGCTGCTGATGTCCACCATGAACTGGGACATGATGCAGTCCGCGCAATGGCGTGGAGCAGGCAACTTCCGCGAGGCCTTCACCGAGGACCCCCGGTTTTGGGTGGCGCTCAAGGTCACTGCGCTCTACACGCTCATCGCGACGCCATTGGGAATCGTGGTGGCGCTTCTTCTCGCGATGCTCTTGAACCAAAAGGTGCGAGGTGTACCGCTTTTCCGTGCGATCTACTACCTGCCTTCCATCGCTTCTGCGGTGGCCATGTCGCTGATCTCGCGCAAGATCTTCGCACCGGATGGCGGTCTTGTGAACTCGATCCTCTACGGTCCGGTGCTCAAGCCGATCGGTGAGGCCCTTAGCAACTGGGCCGGACAGCCGGGTGAGCAGATCAACTGGTTTGGCAACGAGCACACGGCACTCGGGACCTTGGTTCTGCTCTCCTTCTTGGGAGTCGGTGGGGCGATGGTGATCCTGCTTGCCGGGCTCCAGGGCATCCCGGAGTTCTACTACGAAGCCGCCAAAGTGGACGGCGCCAGCCCGTTCCAGAGGATGAAAGCCATCACGCTCCCGCTGCTCACCCCCTCGCTGTTCTTCTGCCTCATCACCGGCTTCATCGGCGCGTTCCAGGTCTTCACCCAGGTGTTCGTCATCACCAACGGCCCGAACGGTGGCCCGAACAACTCGATGCTCGTGTTCATGATCAGCGTTTACTCGGCGGCGTTCGCGACCCTCCGGCTTGGCTACGCCGCCGCGCTGGCCTGGGTTCTGTTCGCCGTCGTGCTGGCGTTCACGCTGCTCCAAATGCGCCTCAGCAAGTGGGTCTATTACGAAACGGGGACGAAATGAACGAGCAACCCACCGCCCTGGAGCAAACCGACGCCGCGAACGAGCACTATCGCCGCGCAACACGGCGAGCCGTGAGGATTGGCGCAGCCCTGGGCGTCCTTTCAAGACTGGCGATGGCGCTCGGGGGAGTCGTGTTCACCCTGCCTCTGTAGGTGATGGTGGCGATGGCCCTCAAGACGGAGCACGAGATCGCGACCACCTCGGCGTGGGCGTGGCCCCAAGACCTGACCTGGGCCAATTTCACTACCGTTCTGACCAACCCCAACGTCAGCTTCCAGCTCTTCTTCAAAAACACTTTTGTCATCGCTCTGCTCTCGACGACGGGCGTGCTCGTGTCCTCGGCCTTGGTAGCATACGGCTTCGCCAGGCTCCGCTTTCGTGGCAGAGACCGCCTCTTCTTGCTCCTGCTCAGCACGATGATGCTGCCCGCCGTTGTGACCATGATTCCAACCTATGTGCTGTACAAATATCTCTATTGGATCGACACGTTCTATCCGCTCTGGGTGCCGGCCTGGTTTGGTGGTGGCGCGTTCAACATCTTCCTGCTCCGCCAATTCTTCATGAGTATTCCGCGTGAACTGGACGAGGCCGCGCTGCTCGACGGCGCCTCCCATTCGGTGATCCTCTGGCGCATCATCCTGCCGCTTTCGGGGCCCGCGCTGGCGACCGTGGGCCTCTTTGCCTTCATCTATTCCTGGAAGGACTTTATGGGGCCGCTTCTCTACCTGAACTCGCCCGAGAAGCAGACGCTGGAGCTAGGGTTGCAGACCTATCGCTCGCTCAACAACGAGCAGTGGCACCTCCTGATGGCGGGTTCCGTACTCGTGATGCTTCCTCTCATCGTTCTGTTTATCTTTGGACAAAGGTGGTTTATTAAGGGCATCATGATGACCGGCGGCAAGTAGCCTATTTCACCAACAGATCCAGCTCCTGACGCACCTGCTCGCGCGAGCCCACCAGCACATGGTGCCGATAGGTGTAACTCGCCCCAGGCTTGGGGTTCCGCACCCGAAACACGCAGTTCCATTTAACAACCTTCTCGGCGACAAACCGCCACCGGCCGTAGCCCTTGGCCGCCGGTTCAGGAGAGAAGATCCCCATCGCATAGGCGCCATCAGGAGTGGAGAGCACCACCGGATCGGCCTGCTCGCCGGGACCATCGCTCAGAGGCTCGAGGGTCCGCTTGACAGGATCGAACCGTAAGAACGCGCTGAAATCTGGGTGCATATAGCCCGTAAGCGATTCAAAAACCGCTTGGCCGTGTTCTTCGTCGGCGGGCAGGGTGAACGCCACGTCGTAGGCGATTCGATGGGGTCTGCCTTGCGCCCCGATCGTCACGCGCTTTTCAAGGATATGGTTCGAGAGAACCGTCGTGTTCTTCGCGGGATTGCCCTCGGAAAGCTCGCCGGGCGCCAGCCAAAAGGCCATCTGTGACCTCGTCAAGAGCCTGTTGCCTCTTGCAGAGAGGGAGAGCAGCTTGCTGGAGCTCTTGTCGCCGGTCCCGTCGCGCCGCGATCCCGCCTCGGTGGGGTTATAGGTTTCGCCCGTGATGGGCGTCCCACAGTCGAAGTTGCTCGCGGACTGAAGCTGCCTGCCATGGTCATAAGAATCCAGAAACTCCTTTCCCCGCCATGTCAGGGAGTGGATGGCCCCGGCACATCGGTTGGTGGTCGTAACCACGATCTCCGAGTCTTCGGTCTTGCCGCGGATCGTCGCGTTGCCATCGACGGTCTGAAGCGATGCCAAGAGCAGAGCCAGCGGAAGCATGATGGCCCGATGGTACCGCCGACAATGCCCGAGATCACCTCGCCCCTTGAGGGAGAGTTCGGTGAGCGAAGCGACCCGGGTGGAGGGGTACTTCGCGAGCCAAACCATGAAGCGAATGGCTCTGCGAAGACCTCTATCGCCTCGCGCCAAGCATCAACTCAAACAGCCGCCGATCCACCTGGTAGCCGCTGATCTCCTCGAAGACGGCGCCGGGCCGATGGTGGCCGATGATGCCAAAAGACCCCTCAAATCCCCACATCGCGAACCCCCAGCCGAACTCGCGCCAAACCGCGAAGAGGTCCTCGAACCACCGGTTCGCGACGTCGCCGGGCGTTCGGTCGTAACAGCCGAACTCGCCCATGTGTACCTTGACGCCCTTGGCCTCGACCTCCCGCCAAGGCTCATAGAACGCTCTGAGGGCGTCCCGATTCCAGGTCACGCCGTCCCATTCGCACCCTGGATAGGTCGGCTCGGGCAAGCCCACACTGCCGTCCCACCACTCGGCCATGTAGTGGCTGACGGTCATCGGTTGATACCCCCGGCCGCTGTGAATGACACCCAAGTCGGCCAGTTCCGGCATGGCCAGGTGCCCTCCGGCCAGACCGTCGATGACGACCTCCCGCTGGGGATCGATCGCGCGGATGGCGGCCACCGTTCGCCGGATCACCCGCTGATGATCGTCGCGCGTGAAGCCTCTCTGGCCGATCGACGGTGGCTCGTTCACGAGGTCGAAACTCAGAAAGTCGCTAGATATCCCTAGGTATCGCTTGGCGAATGTCGCCCAGAGAAACACGAAGGCGTCCTCGGCCTCTTTGTCCGCCCAAAGGTTGTGGCGTTCCAGGTCCCATCCGTTGATGCAGTAACCTGGCGCGCGATGGATATTGAGGCTCATGTGGATGCCTCGGATTCGACAAGCCGCTAGGTACCCATCTAAATATTCAAAGACCGACTCGTCGGGGTGGAAGTAGTCGAATTCCTTGGTCCAGAAGCGGTAGTCGGTCGGTATCCTAGCGAAATTGAAACCGTATTTGCTCAGGAAGTCGAGCGCTCTTTCGTCGACGGGTTGCGGGGACTGCAAATGCCCCTTCGAAAACATCCACTGAAAGTTGAAGCCATAGCGCGGCATGGTTGGGCTCTCCGGGCATCAAGTTACCCTGGGAGCCCAGCGGCCAACCTGCCATAATGAGGGCCTATGGTCCAGCGTCTGCCCGAGTGGCTGACCATTCGCATGCCCCGCCCGGACACGATCGAAGAGGTCAGGGACATGATGCGCGTGAAGAAGCTCCACACGGTGTGTGAGAGCGCCCGCTGCCCCAATCTCCCCGAGTGCTGGTCCAAGAAGACCGCCACGTTCATGATCCTGGGCAACACCTGCACGCGCTCCTGCGGCTTTTGCGCGATCAACGTTGGCCGGGGCGAGGACGTGGACCCGTTCGAGCCGGCGAACGTGGGCAAGGTCGCCAGGGATCTCGGCCTCAAGCACGTGGTCGTCACGAGTGTGGCCCGCGACGACCTGAAGGATGAGGGCGCTGAGCAGTTCGCGCGGACCATCCGGGCCCTGCATCACTCGATCCCCAATGCGATCGTCGAAGTGCTCACACCCGATTTCAAGGCCAAGGAAGAGCTGATCCGGGTCGTCACCGACGCGCGCCCTGAAATCTACAACCACAACGTCGAAACGGTGTCGCGCCTGCAGAAGATCGTCCGCCCCCAGGCTCGCTACGAGCGCTCGCTGAAGGTGCTGGAAACGGCCAAGCGGCTCGATTCGAGGATCTACACCAAGTCGGGGATCATGCTCGGCCTCGGTGAAACCCACGATGAGGTGGTTCAGACGCTCCGCGACCTCCGGTCTTCGGGCGTGGATGCGGTCACCATTGGCCAATATCTGCGGCCCACGATGAAGCATCTGCCGGTGCACACCTTTGTGACCCCGGAGCAATTCAAGGAGTACGAAGCCATCGGCCAGGAGCTCGGCTTTGCCTTTGTCGCCAGCGCCCCCTTCGTTCGAAGCTCCTACAACGCCATCGAATTCAGCAAGAAGGTGATGGCCGAGCGCCTGGCGCTCGTGGGTGCTGGAGCTTAAACGCCATCCCACAAACCTGTAAGGCGGGTATTGGAGGGACAGAGGAACGAAGGGAGGCGGAACCGTAGCCGCAGATCTTTGGCCTGCGTCCGGGCATCTATGAGAAAGCTTGTAGTCCAGCCTCTCTCCCCTTTGTGCAGCAATATTGTGGAAAGCCAGGCTGCCACGCGTGGCAGCTTGGAACGTCGTTATCCTTGAACGGTAGGATGGAAGACTCGGAGGAACCCTTAGCGTTCCTCCGTCTGAGGTAACCGAATTCGAGTCCTGACCCGGCTGCTGAAACTGTTCGTGTTCTGGACGCCTTTGGCGTTGCTCGCCGCGCTGTCCACGAGCTACCTCCGGGCCTGCCTCGACTACGTCTCGGCCCCCGGCGTCCCTTTGGAAATGGAGCTCGCGACCCGCGGCGGCGGGATCGTCCTCACGGCGGAGAGCTATGCCCTCGACGCGATGTCAGGGGTGCTAACGGCCCGAAACATAGAGATTCGAGAACCACAGGGCAAACTGCTCGCCCGGGCCTCGAATCTCCTGGTTTCTTATCCCTGGCAAGAAGCCCAACCGGTGGTCAGCGTTCGCGTTAAGGACACGCGGCTTGCGGTCGAAAGGGATGCCGCCGGCAAGTTGAAGTTCGAAGAGTATCTCCCTGAGAAGTCCGATGAGGCCGGGACGATCCCGTATTCGGTCCGCATCGAATCGGGCCTGCTGGACATCGAGGACCACAAGGGCGGACCCGTCTGGAAAAAGGCTGCATCCGTCCCCACCTTGCTCATCGAGGGCGTGGGCGACCACTTGATCGTGTCGGGGAGACTTGCCGGAGTTTCCGAGAGCGGTTCGCTTTCCTTCACCGTTCGGTCCAGCCCGGAAAAGGGATTCAGCGGCGAGTTCGACCTCAAGGACTTCGAAGCTGCGGAGATCGTCCGACGGATACAGCAATCCGACCCGGAAGTCTGGCCCCAAGCCCTCGTTGGCGCCAACGCCAGAAAGCTCACCCTCTCCGGCAAGTTGGTTTTGGATAAACGAACGGCTGGTGCGGCGCGTCTGGCAGGTCGGGTCGAGGTCCTCGCCGAGGGGCTGGTCTGGAAGGAGTGGAAAGTCGACGGCGCAGAGTTCTCAGGGTCGGTCACCGAATCCCTCGCCCAAGGCGACTGGGCGGCCCATTCAGGACGGCTCACGGCCTTGGCCTCCGGCAGCTTGGCGTGGAGTCCAGAGCCGGTGTTTGAGGCGGAGCTGTCGGCCATCTGTCCTTCCCCTCAAGATCTTCCTCCAGCCTGGCGTAGGAAGCTTCCAAAGGGCCTCAACTGGAGAAACTCGGCGATCGAGGGCCGATTGGTGTTTGGGCCATCGGCGTGGCCCGAGTTTCTCGGTAAGGTCTCCGGCGAAAGCGCCAGTTGGAACGACGAGAAGCTCGGATCGCCAAGGGCCGAGCTGGCCGTCGCCAAGGATGGAGTCAGGGTGGCCAACGCCAGCGCCAACTGGCGCGGCAACCCGATCGTCGGGAATTTCGACCTGGCTTCGGCGGATGGCTCACTGCATGGTTTTATGGAATCCTCCACGATCAAACTCGAGTCGATCCGCTCGCTGCTTGGCGTCGAGGGTCTTTCGGGCGTCGCGCATGTGGCCGCCGAATTGGGGGGCTTTGCCAAAGCGCCGACGGCCCTGTTCCGCGCGAAAGCCAACGCGAAGCTCAAGTCCAGGCAGGGCCGCAGCTTCTCCCTTACCGATCTTCTGGCGCATGGCGCCTGGCGAGCGGGAGCTCTACGCGTCGAGCAGGCCACCGGTCTTTTCGAGGGCGGAAGAGTCTCGGCTTCCGGCTCCATCGCCCTCAAAAACCTGGCGGCCAACATGTCGCTGGACCTTAGGTCGGCGGACCTGAACCGGATCTTCCCCGACGTCTACGGCGACGCCTGGGCGAACCTGCGCATCACGGGGCCGCTCGGCAACCCGCAAGCCGTCGGAAAGGTGGAGGTGTTCGGCCTGAATGTCCAGGACCAGGAGATTCCCTTTGCATCTGCGAACATCGGTCTGAACCGGAGGGCGTTCGAGGCTCAGGACATCTGGGCAGCCCAATCTGCCGCCCGGCTCCAAGGAAGCGCCCGTTGGGACCTCACTACCGACGCCCTTTCCGGCCAAGTCACCGCGGAGGGCATCGAGCTTGCCTCTCTTCTTGGGGAGGGATTTGCCGGACTGGTGGGCGCCACCAGCCTTGTCTTGGGCGGGACTTTCAGCGAGCCCGAGGCTGAATATTCAGTCGCTGCTCAAGACCTGGTGGGCTTCGGAGTCCGCGTGGACCGAGCTGAAGCCAAGGGCCGAGTGACCTCCGATAAGATTGAGTTCAAGGACCTAATCCTAAGCGTAGCGAAGGGCTCGCTGCATGCTTCGGGCGATTACAGCTTTTCCGACGGCGCCGGCAGCGTGACGGCCGAGGCAACGGCCATCGAGCTCCTGAAGGCGCTGCCTTCGCTGCCGGGGAGAACGGTCGTGGACGGGCTGGTCTCCGGGACGGCAAAGGCGCGGTTCACGAACGGCAAGGTTGCAGCGCTGGACTCAAAAGGGACCGTGGAAGACCTCAAAGTGAACCCGACGCTGTTGGGTTCCGGATCGTGGAGCGCCTCCCTCGCTGACGGCCTGTGGACGGGCCAGGCCGACATAGGCCAAATCGAGCGCTATCTGCAGCTTTCCAATCTGCAGTTGACCTCCAACCAAGAGCTTTCGGGCCAATTGGTGGCCTATGGCATGCCGCTCAAAGATCTGTTTGGAGCGGTCCGGCCCTACCTCGCGGCCGGGGAGGCGGGGCAAAAGCCCCCCTGGATCGAGCTGTCGCCGGAGGCCCTGCGGCAGCTCGACAGCCTGAGCGGCAGCATCGATGCGGCCGTCTCCTTGTCGGGTAAGGCAGAGGAATTGTCCGTTGGATTGGACTCCCTTGAAATGCGGGACCTGAAGGCCGGAGACGTCGAAGCAGGCGCGATATCGGCCGTAGCGTCGCGCAGCAAGGGCGTATGGGATATCGGCAAGTTCCAGTGGCGGAATGGGCCGACAAGCCTCGACATCAAGGGGACGCTCGACGAGCAGGGGGACGTTAGCCTTGAGGGCAACCTGAACAACCTGGAGACGGAATGGGTTTCCAAGCTCATCCCTGGGGCGTCGGTGCTTCAGGGCGAGGTGGGAAACCTGACCTTCCTGGTTTCCGGACCGACGCAGGACCCCGTCGTCGAGGCCTCGGGAGCCGCGACGTTCTTTAAGCCAAAGTCGGCGTTGGTGGCGGCCGTCGACGTCGGCGCGGTGAAGACGGTCGACGCGCCGGCCGAATCGGGCGTCAAGAGCGATAAAGACACGTCACTCAGCTTGAATATATACAATATCAGGGTTACGAGCACCGGCGCCAAAGCGACTGGAAGCTACAACTACCTGGGCTTCAAGGGCGACGTCAGGGGGAGTGTTCCGTTGCGGCAGGGGTTCGCGATCGCCGAACTCGATCCGCTTTCTGTCGTAGTGGACATCCCGGAACGTGAGCTCACCGACCTCAAGGTCTTTCTACCCTCGATGGACGTTGCGCGCACGAAAGGGAAGGTTGGCGGGAGGCTTGCGGTTGGCGGGACCTGGTCGCGCCCCGAGCTCGATGGCTTTGTCATAGCCCACAACTCAAGTCTGGCGCTGCTGGGTATCCAGACATCGCTGAAAGAGGCCGACTTCACCGCTACGATTGGCAACGAAGGTGTGGGGTTTGGCGTGAAGGCGCAGAGCTCTCTGGCCGGCGCGCTTGAGGGCCAGCTCAGGCTCGCCATCGAAGACCTCGCCTCGGACATTCAGCGCTTTCTCCAGTTCGCAAGCGGACGCGCCGAGCTTCCGGATAGCGCTATTTCCGGTGGGCTGAAGTTCGACCGATTTGAGTTTGAAGAGGATCGAGGGCAGCAAGGTGGACGGATCAAAGGCGGTCTTTCTGGCGAGATTCTGCTGGGAGGCGTCCTGCCCCAGCCCACGCTCTTCACCAACAAGCCGTTGGTTCTGGCGGGTGTGGACGCGCGCGCGCCGGCGGAGTTTCAGCAGGCCGCCATGTCCAAGGTCGGCCTGATCAATCCACAGTTCGCGATCAGTCTCGACGTCGGATCGGCTGAAGAGCCGGCCAAGGTCGCGGCCTCCAACGGGCAATTCGAAGTGCAGGGCCAGTCTCGTCTGCAGGGTTCGCTGGACGCGCCCACCCTCACCGCGAACCTACAGGTGCAGCGGGGATCCCTGAAGCTCCCGGCGGGCCGAATCGCGCTGGAATCGGGCGGCATGGCGAGGTTCCTTTATACGGCAACGCAGTCCGGCTCGAGCGAAGCCTGCCTCGACATCGACTTGAAGGGCCAGACGAGCATCACGGCGCTCTCACCCAGCGGAATCGTGGAGCGCTACGCCGTCAACCTCAATCTCGCCGGGAACCTCCTTCAGGAAGGGGACCTCAGGGTCACCGCGCAGTCCGACCCGCCGGGCCTAAGCCAGGACCACATCCTCTCGCTGCTCGGACAGGGAGGCGTGCTCGAATCCCTGAACGTGAAGGGCTCATCGAGCGACATGCAGCGGCGATTGCGCTCGGCACTGACTGGCATTGCGTTCCCCATGCTCATCGATCCGTTCACCGAGCAGATTTCTCGCGAGCTTGGCCTCGACTACCTGAACCTTGAATACAACGCCTACGAGGGGGCCGTGCTGACCGCAGGCAAGACCTTTGGCAAGGGGCTGGCTGTCCAGTACCGACGGCAGGTTTCGGAGCGGCCGGGAGAGCCGCTGCGCTACGATTTTAGGTTCACTTATCGCCCCTTCAAGCGCGGAAGGCTCCTGAGCGGCATCTATTTCAGCGTCGGCGCAGACCAGATCCGCCCCTGGAAGATCACTTTGGAATACGGCACTCGGTACTGACAAAGGCGCCGGGGCCACGGGCGTAACGCCCCGCCACAGAAGGAGTCAGATAGTGGAAGGCGTGCGCCGAGGGCGCTCTGCAAACGGCGATGTGTACAAAGTCGGGCGCGAAGTGAATCCTTGATTGCGTACACTCGGCAGGGAATGTATTTGGCGCCGTCGAACGATACTCCGTTTGGCGCTTGCCGCCCCCTCGGCGGCTCAAACAAGGGACTGGTAGCGAATTAGGATGATGGGAAAACGGATGTTCAAGGGTGTTGCAGCCCTCTTGCTTTGGATGGCGCTCTTTTCCGTGGCAGTAGGCCAAAGCGCCGGCACGATCAAATCGGTCGACGTCAAAGGTCTGGCGAACATCGGCAGAACCGTCATCGACGCCACAATGCGCACACGGGTTGGCCAGCCTTACCTGAAGACGCTGATCGACGACGACAAGAAGGCGATCATGGACCTGGGTTACTTCCAGGCCGTGGACGTTCGCGCCCAGGAGACCGAGGCCCAGTCCTGGGCAGTCACCGTCGAGGTCGTCGAATTCCCCAAGATCAAAGAGGTTCGCATCGTCGGCAACACGGTCATCCCGACGAAGGCGATCCTCGACGTGCTCAAGAGCGCGCCCAGCGTCCCGATTGCCCCCGACAACGTGTTCTGCCTGCGGTCGCAAAAGCCGTCTTCCGACGCGATCGAGAAGCTCTACAGCGAAAAAGGGTTTTTCGCGCGGGTCAGCGAATTCGGCCCGCTGACCGACGCCCCAGAAGTTGTGAGCCTGACGATTCTTGAGCTCACGGTCAACTCCATCAAGGTCCAGGGCGCGACGCGAACTCGGCAGTCGGTCCTCGACAAGATCATCAAGACCCGCTCCGGGCAGCCGTTCAACGCCGACCGCTGGCGAAAGGACAACGTCGCCCTGCTCAATACGCGCTGGTTCGACAAGGTCGAGCCGGTTGCTCGGGAAACCGACGACGTCTCGCGAGTGGACTTGATCATCGACGTGACCGAGGCCAGAACGGGCCTTTTCAACATCGGTTTCCAAATGGACCCGCGTAGCTCCTTTGCCGGAATGGTCCGGTTCTCCGACACCAATTTTCGCGGCAGCGGCCAGAACTACGGTCTCGATTTCATCCAGGGCACGCAGGGCGGCGGCGCGAGCATCGACCTCAACTACGGCAACCCGTATGTGGACGACAAAGGCACCGGCATCAATTACAACCTCTACAGCCGAAACGTGTATCGCTTCAGCAACACCTTTGGAGGCTCAAACCAGTCACCGACCGACGCGCGCTACTTCGAGCGCCATACCGGTGGATCGGTGGCCCTGACCAGACAGCTCAAGGAGGACTCCAAGTTCCTCTCGACGGGCTTGCGATACGAGCAGATCAAAACCACAAACCTGGACACAACGAACACAACCGGCTTCATCCAGCAGGACGGCGATCTTGCCTCGATTTCGGCCGCGTATGTGGTGAATCGCCGCGATCTCGATATCGACCCTTCGCGAGGCGACTGGCTCCGCATGCAGATCGAGCCGGGCTGGAGCAGGATCACGAAGGTCGGCGGCGATACGAACGATCCCAGCTTGATCGGCAACCACTTCTTCGTTCGCGGCGACGTCGAGTACCGGAAGTACTGGTCGCCCCAGCCGCCCCGCGAGAAGCTGGATGACCCGCGACGCGTATTTGCTTTTCGCGCTCATGTGGGAACCGTCGGCGGAACCGTTCCATTCTTCGAGCAGTTCTTCGCCGGTGGCGCCAACACGATCCGTGGCTATCCCGAGGACCGCTTCTGGGGCAAGAACATGGCCATCCTGAACCTGGAATACCGCCATCCGATCCAGAAGTCGTTCAACATGATCGCCTTCGTCGACTATGGCGGCGCTTGGGGCGGCTTCGGAACGGTCAACAACTACACGCAGTCGAAGAGGGCCGAATTCAAGCTGGGCTACGGCCTGGGTTTCAGCTTCCGTACTCCTCTCGGGCCGATCCGCCTCGACTTTGGCTTCAATCAGGACGGCGGCAGCCGGACACACTTCATGATCGGCACTTCGTTCTGATCGCACGGGCATTCGAGAATCACTACTATGAGTATCAATATGAATAGCAAGCTAAATACATTGGGTTGGGTTGTTGCCGCAGGATTGGGCGGCATCCTTCTGGGCGGCGGCTTCCAGAACGCCGACCTGAAGATCGGCGTGGTCGACGTGAAGGCCGTTGTCGAGAAGAGCGACTACTTTGTCAACAACCAGAAGACCCTGGAGACGATGAAGGCCAACCGCGAGGGCTTGCTGGACTTCCTGTTTCAGTTCAAGGTCGCCACTCCCGACCAGATGAAGCGCCTAAAGGAACTGGCTACAAAGGACACATTGACCGCACAAGAGAAGCAGGAAATGGAGAGCCTCAAGAACTCAATCAAGGATACGGACAAAGACAAGCAGGCGATCATACAAAAAGCAAGCCCCACTGCCGAAGAGACCGCGCGGCTGAAGGGCTTTCAGGAGCGCGGCCGCGAGATCGACCAGGCTCTCGTCCAGATGCGCGACGAGTTCGAGGGTGATCTCCAGAGGAAATTCGCCGACGTCCAGAACACCGCCATCGAGCGCGCGAGGACGTCGATCAACGAAGTGGGCAAGCAGGGCGGCTATAACATCCTGTTCCGGACCGACATCGCGCCCTATGGGGCAAACGACGTGTCAGACGCCGCGCTCAAGTCCATGAACGCCAAGAAGTAGCCTCAATGGATGCGAACACATAGCCTGGCTTGGGTGGCGGCAGTTCTGGCGCTGGCGGGTTGCCAGTCCGCGCCCAAGGTGGTGAAGGTCGACCTGGCGCAGGTGGCGGAGCCCGGGCTTGAGGCGGCGCCAAGCAAGACCCCGAACCGGGTCCTGAACTCAGTGGAAGCGCCCCAGAGCGATAGGCTATTTGAACTCAAAGAGCCAGAAGCCGCGCGGGGCGACGGCAGACGGGCACAGCGCGCCCAGCAGACGCTCGACCGCGGCCGAAACGCCGCCATGCGCGCTCTGAGGGAGAAGCTGTACCGATCCTACGCCAAGGAGGCGGAGGCTTGGAGGCTGGAGCAAGTACCGGCGCAAGAAGCGTTTGCTCGTTTGCAGTGGGACCGCGTCGAGGAGGCTTCAAGCCGGCTCCTCCAGCAATCGGCGCCCGACCAGGGAGTGCGCCTGGCAGAACTCTCCTTTCTTGTCGGCTTTCCTGCGCCAGCCACCTCTGGCGCCAAAACCTCAACGAGCGCAGCCCCTTGGCAGGTCCGGCGCTGGGAGCGTGCCCAAGAGCTGCTTACCGAGATCCAGAAGATGGAAAACGACCGGATCGAACGCCGTAACGGTTTGCTGACTGAGGCCCAGGATGCTATCCTGGCTTCCCGCGCCAAGGTCCAGTTGGAATATGCCAACAGGCTTGATCGAGCGCTCGAAATGGCGAATGAGGAGGCCGAGCAGAGCGCTCGCGCGTCGAGAGGCGAGTTCCGCTCGGACCTCGCCTCGATGCCCGAGCCACCAACCATCCAATTGCCCGCAACACCCGTGGGGAGCCGCTCGATCGCGGGTTCGGCGGGCCGAGAGATTGCTTCTGCTCAAGGGGCAAAGGTAGGGCCGAAACCCTTTTCTCGCGCCCGGCACGACCTTGAGATATGGCTGGCGCTAAAAGGGTACCGTTTGGCAACGGCGTCTGAACCTGCACGGGACGCCACTCAGGAGTTCATCGCATGGAGACGCACCCACCTCCCTGGACGTTAGGCGAGATCGCCGAGTGGCTCGGAGGTGGTCTGGAGGGGCCAGCGGACCACCGTGTCGAGCGTCTCGTGCCGGCGGGAGACGACGACCCGAGCGGCTTGGCGTTCTGCGAGAGCCCCAAGTACCTTGAGAAGATCGAAGGTTCGAACGTCGGCGCAGTGCTGCTGGGGCGCGACATGGAGAGCTCGAAACCACGGGTTCGCGTCGAGTCGCCGCGTCTGGCGTTCTACACCTTGCTGGTGGCCTCTCAGCGCTCCCTCACCTTGCCGCCCGGCGCCCACCCAACCGCCGTCATCGACGCGAGCGCCAAGGTGGACCCAACCGCCCAGATCGGACCCTTCTGCGTCATTGGCCCGGATACCGAGATCGGGGCTGGGGCCAAGCTCCACGCCTTCTGCTATGTCGGGGATCGGTGCCACATTGGCGAGGGGTGTGAGCTCTTCCCCGGGGTCGTGCTCTATCGCGACGTGTCGCTTGGCAGCGGCACGATGGTCCACGGCGGAGCGATCCTTGGAGCCGACGGTTTTGGATACGAATGGGACGGTAAGCAGCGGGTGAAGATCCCGCAGGTCGGAGCAGTCGAAATCGGTTCGAACGCGGAGATCGGCGCCAATACGACGGTGGATCGCGCGACCGTCGGAGAGACCTTCATAGGAGACGGCACCAAGATCGACAACCTGGTTCAGGTGGCTCACAACGTGCGCATCGGCGAGCATGGAGTGATCGCCGGCCTAACGGGAATCGCAGGCAGCACAAAGCTAGGCAACCGAATCGTTGTTGGCGGCGGAGTGGGCTTCAGGGACCATGTGAACGTCACCGACGACGTCGCCCTTGGCGGGCGCTCGGCGGTGGCAGCAGACATCGCAGAACCTGGAGAGTACTTTGGGGTGCCGGCAATGCCCAAGCGCGAAGCGGTCAAGAGCATGCTGCTAATACCTAGGCTCCCTGATCTCTACAATCGCATTAAGCAGCTCGAAACCCGCATTGCGGAGCTTGAAAAGGACTGTTCCGAGTAGAATCGGGGCCGGCCAAGCCCATGATCTTCCCTCGCCAGACCGTTCGCGATACCCTGTCCTTCAGGGGTCTTGGTCTACATTCCGGAGTGCCCACCGAGGTCCAAATCCACCCGGGAAGCGACGGCATTCGGTTTCGCCTTAGGGACGAGGTCGTGCCGGCTTCCGCGACTGCTGTCGTAAGGACGGAGCGATGCACCCAGCTCGGGCCGATCTCGACGGTCGAGCACGTCATGGCGGCGCTCGCCGGCATGGAAGTCTCGGACGCCGAAATCGAACTGACGGCGCCCGAACTTCCCGCGCTCGATGGCAGCGCGCTGCCCTATGTGCAGGCGATCTCCAGGTCAGGCGTCGAGGTCGTCGGGCAGTTGGAAGTGACTGGCCTGTTCGCCCGGCTCTTTGTCAAGGACGGCGACGCCAAGGTGGCGGTGAGCGCGGGCGAAGGACACTGGCATTATCGGTTGGTGTGCCCGGGCAGGTGGCCGGAGCTTCAAGAATTTGCTGGAGTCTTGAATCCGGAGTTCTTTTCCGAAGGGGTTGCGCCTGCGCGGACTTGGGGGTTTGAAGAGGAAGTCGAACAGGTGCTGGCGCGCGGGCTCGCCAAGGGCCTCGACTGGAACTCGGCGCTGGTCCTAGGGAAAGAGGGCTACAAGAACCAAGCCAGATTCCCGGATGAACCCGTCCGCCACAAGTTGCTCGACCTTTGCGGCGACCTCGCCCTCTCGGGTGTGCCGCTTCGCGCGCTCAATGTGGCGGGCACTCGCAGCGGGCACAAGCTGAACGTGCGAGCCTCCAAACTCCTCGCGGAAATGGTGACGGTCGAGCGAGTTAGCGTCTAGACAAAAAAATAACCCGAGCAGAAGAGAAGGAGGAGAGTCTGCTCGGGCAAGTTGGTGTTCTTTGCTTGGTTCGCTTTGCTTGGCTCGCTCAAAACGGCGGCCTTCGCTTGCTTCTGTATCTATATCCGCAGCAAGCACCTGTTTTGTGACAGCTTTTTTCACATTTTTCTTGAGGAGGGGAACATTTGAACCTGCGACCAAGTCTCGAGCGGCCATGAAAAGTGGAAAAGTCGGCCCTGCAGTCGGCACCAACGGGGGATCTGCCGGGACAAAGGAACAAACCCAGAGCTTCGCCGGTACTAACCGAAGATGCTCTCTTCTGTCGCCGCTGCCCTCTTCCTGAGTTCCCAGGACCTTAAGATCGATCCCCTGCTGATCCGGCAAGTCGATGCCATCTACAAAGTGATCGGCAATTCCAAGAACCCGGTGTGGCCCGGTTGGGATGCGTCTCAGACGCCGATCCTCATCTACTTTCCGGGGCGGCAGGACGTCTTGATCCATCACCCCAAACCGCCAGAGGGCTTCAAGCGCTATTCCGGGCCGGTCACCAGCGCCATCGGCCCGATCTGGGTCAGAGATGGGGCCACGCAGATTGAATGGGATGGCCAGAACACTTCCATGGACGTGAATGGCGTCCAGACCCTGGTCGTTGCCGACACGCTCTCGTCGAGGCGGCAGTGGATCGAGAGCTTGTTCGGCGCAAACCCCAAGCCCGATCAGGTGTCCAAAGCGATCACCGACGGCCTCTTCGGCGATCCTTACGGAGCGATGCTCATGTTCGCTCATGAGGCCTTCCACGTTTACCAACGCCAAAAGAGCACGGGCAAGGAGGGGCACGAACTGACTTTGGGCCAGTACCCGGCGCTGTCGGTGGAAAACAACGTTGGGATGGCGATGGAGGCCGACTGCCTGGCCGAAGCGCTGCAAGCGCAGTCGAAGGCGGCCGTCCGATCCGCGGCCATTCGGTGGCTTGTGGCAAGAAACGACCGCCGAGCGCAACTATCATCCGCATGCAAAGCCTATGAAGACGGCACCGAGTTCAATGAGGGTCTCGCCAAGTTCGTCGAGTACAAGCTCCTTCAGGTGCTGGAAGGCGCCGAACCGCCGAAAGACCTCTGGCTCATCCAAGGCTTTAGAGGCTACAAGGATCTCTCAGCCCCTCGTAATGGCCTGATAAACCAGATGAAGGGCTTTATGAGTGGCGCCTTCAACATCAATAACGATCCCTATGGCGCTTCTCCGGTTCGCTTCCGGCTCTACTATTCGGGTATGGGAGTGGCGGCGCTTCTCGATCGCCTGGGAGCCACCTGGCAGGATCGCATCCTCCAGCCCGGGACCAGCTTGACGAGCCTTGCTGCGGAAGCCATCGGCGCAACCCCTGCCGAGATGGACTCGGCGCGAGCCTCCCTGCGAGGCAGCTCACGATATGCCGAACTGGCCAAGGAGAAGGCGGCGCTCAGAAAGGCAGGAGAGGAGCACGTCGCCAAGGTGCTCGCCGAATTCGACGCCGCGCCTTCTGTTCTCATCATCGACTTCTCGGCTCTATCGGGAGTCGAGCCATCCTTCTCTTTCACACCCTTTGGGATCTTGTCGGTGGACGATGACCGGATGATCTTCCGAATGCTGCCGCTTCGCGGCTCCATTGGGAAACTCAAGGTTTCCGAGTCCGAGGCGAAACCCGTTCTTTACGACCGATCACGTCGAAGAGTCACCTTTCAGCTCAAGGCGCCACCAGATACCCTGCCCGAGGGCGACTCCGTGAACCTCGAGACGCTCGACCTCCCGGGTGTCAGCCTCAAGAAGGTCAAGGGCCACTTCCAGATGGTCGGAAAGCGGATCGAACTGACATTGACGAACTGAGGCGCCCTCACCGCCTCTCCCCTCGTGGGAGAGGTCGGTGAACAAAGTGAACCGGGTGAGGGGTGCCTCGGAACCCCATCCGGGCGAGCATGAGCGCCCCCTCACATCAGCAGAGCGGCCTGTGCCAACATCCGGGCATGAGCGGCTACCCCCTGATGCCGGGCCCGATGGGCTCTTTGGCCACGCCCCAATCCGGGCGCAGCATGCGCGCCACGTCCACGTTCCGCGAGGGCAAAGACGGCAACTACGACCCCACCGCGCCACCCAAGAGCGACCTTGAAGAAAAGAGCAACCGCGACAACTTCCGGGTTCAGCCTGGCCAAACCCACGTGTTGATGGACGTCGAGGGTCCGGGCGTCATCACGCACATGTGGATCACCTTCCTCGGCCCTGAGCCGCACCCGTGGGCCAGAGACGGCTCCGCGAACCATCAGGAGCTGCTTCTCAGAATCTTCTGGGACGGCAACGAGCGCCCCGCCGTCGAGGCGCCCCTGGGCGACTTCTTTGCGGGGTGCTTCGGCAAGCGCAGCGAGGTGGTCAGCACCGCCGTCATCGTTGAGGGAGGCGACAGCTACAACTGCTTCTGGCACATGCCCTTCCACAAGTCGGCGCGTGTCGAAATCGTGAACCAGAGCGAGAAGCCCCTCAGCCTGCTCTACTACAACATCGACTGGATCAAGAAGGACAGCCTGCCCGAGGACACGCCCTACTTCTATGCTCAGTACAACCAGATGTACCCCCTGGAGACCGGCAAGCCCTACACGATCCTTGAGACCCAGGGCAAAGGACACTATGTGGGAACGGTCTTCTGTGTGCGCACCCGCAGCCCCTACTGGTTTGGCGAGGGCGACGAAATGGTCACGATCGACGGCGAAGCGATCCCCTCGGTCTGGGGCACCGGTACCGAGGACTACTTCCTCTGTGCATGGGGCCTGGAGAAGACGCTCACACCGTATTTCGGTGTGCCCTATTTCGACCAATGGGGCATCGTCGGCGGCCACACCAGCGCGTACCGGTGGCACATCAACGACCCGTTCGTGTTTCGCGAGTCGATCAAGGTGCAGTTCGAGACCTTCGGCTGGATGTCGGCGGACGAGAACCCGGAATACCGCGCGATGAGCTGGAATCCGCGTGAGGACGACTATGCGAGCGTGGCGTTTTGGTACCAGACGGGCACGCCCACCTTCTCAGCCCGGGCGCCCCACGCCAAGGAGCGGGCGCTGCCAAGCATCGACCGGGTGACGGTCTATCCCTCAGAGCTCGACTACGGCCAAAAGCCCGTGAGCGAGGAGCTGATCCGCCTGGAATACGACGGGCGCAAAGAGGGCGAATCGGAAGAGAAAGAGGTGCTTCGCTACCCCGAGCACTTCGGCCATCATGTGCTGTTCGTCCCGGCGCACACGGAGATCGAGGGCTTCATCGAGGTTCCGATCACCGTCGAGAAGCGCGAGCCGCTGCGGCTGCTGATCAACATGGCCAAGGGGCCAAACCTGGGCGCCTACGAGGTGTCTTTGGATGGCGTGAAGCTCGGGGAGCGCATGGACTTCTATGCGCCGGAGGTCGAGGCGCGCGAGTACCATTTCCTGGACTTCTGGCCGGAGCCCGGGACCTACACGCTGCGGCTGGAGTGCGTGGGTAAGAACCACCTGTCCAGCGGGTTTGGGTTAATGATCGAGTCGGTGCGGCTGCGCGAGCGCCGCCCGCGGGTGGTCCAAATGGCGCACGACAAAGACAAGGATTGGCGCACAGAGCCGCTTTATTACGCAGGGACTTGACGCCCGCCTTCTGCCAACCAATATGCCCACGCCGAACCAACGTAGGGGCCTCATCGCTACCTGGGAAGATGAGAAAGGCTACGGTTTTATTGAACCGGCAGGCGGTGGTGAAAGGCTGTTCGTCCACATCAAGGCTTTCGGCAGGCTGCAATCACGTCCCACAAAGGGCGATACGGTCCTCTTCGTCTTGGGACGTGACGCGAAAGGACGGCCGCGTGCCGAGAGCGCAGAGATCGTCGGTCCTGCAGCTGCTCGAAAGTCCGCCCACCCCAGGGTCGTGCCCGCGCTATGGCCAACCGGCGCCTATTTCGGGTTGACGTTCCTTGGATCGTTCGTGGGCTCACTGCCCATCGCCGTTCCCCTTGTAACCCTCATGCTCAGCTTCATGACCTACCTGGTCTATGGGCTCGACAAGCGAAAAGCGGAAGACGCCGCCTGGAGGGTGCCTGAAAGCACGTTGCACCTACTCGCCCTGCTCGGAGGCTGGCCGGGAGCATTTGCTGCGCAACGGCTGCTAAGGCACAAATCTCGAAAGACCGGCTTCTTAGCCATGTTCTGGTTCACGGTGGCCCTGAATCTCTTGTTGCTGGTGTGCCTGTTCACGCCTCTTGGCGAAAGGGCGCTTCAAACCCTCTTTAGTCTGTCAGGCAGAGCGCCGCAATAGGGCTTGCGGACACGGCCGGAGCGCCCAGGGACGAAAGCAAATCCCTTGGCCCGGTCGCGTCCGCTCACAGGGCCAAGACTCGACTACGAATTCAGCGTCGGCTCCTCCACCGGCTCGGGCGCTTGGAACGAGGCCATCTTTCCCAGCTTGGAGTCGAACTCGGCCAGGGCGCGGCCCTCAAGAGCCGTCTCTTTGCCCTCGAGGCGACGCATGAGGTCCAGGCACTCCGAACGCGAAAAACGCACGGAGCACTTCAAATGCTCCTCGAACGCCTCATAGGCAAGCGGCGCGACAGCCTTGGCGCATTGCGCCAGCGCGTCGGCGAACACGCGGATTTCATACTGCGCGTGGGCATCGGCGCGAAGGTGGATGAAGTGGAACAGGTTGTGAAGGTCGATCTGCCAATACCACTCGGTGTACAGCGAAAGGGGCAGGTTCATCCGTGCCAACTCGCGAGCCACGCCTTTTTCGACCAAGCCGTCATAGCGCCGATAGGCGTCCTTCTGCTCCTGCTCGAGCTCAGCGATGAGTTTCATGGCTTCATCGAAAGGGATCGCCTCATCCGATCGGCCCTGCTTGTTGTTCGCTGATTGGTACCGGATTTGCTCGGGGTTGGGCAGATAAAACTCGTCCTTCATCACCGAGTAGCGTCCTGAAATCTCGTTCAGCCGCGCCGTTCGGTGGCGCACCCATTGCCGCGCAACAAAGATCGGCATCTTGCAGTGGAACGTGAGGATCACCTGTTCGAACGGAGAGGTGTGCAGGTGCTTCATCAGGTAATGAATGAGCCCGCGATCTTGGCGAAAACTCTTCGTGCCGGACCCGTAGCTCACTCGCGCGGCCTGCACGATCCGGTCGTCGCTCCCGAGGTAATCGACAAGGCGGACGAAACCGTGATCGAGGACTTTGATCTCCTGATCGAGCAGGGCTTCGGCTTCAGGAACGACGGAGTGGGCCATGGCAGATTCTGGCACCTGCCGTCGCCATTTGCTCGGACCGGAGCAAGCTCGAGGCCGCAGGGGTAAGCGAAAGGACACCCCAACGCGGTACGCTCAACTCAAGCATCAGGCTTAGGGTCGCGGCGGGCTATCAAACCGCTTGAAGGGACCCTCTGCGTTCCCTTCGCGCACGCCGTATCCCAGAGGCCAGGGAGCTCACCATGCTCGACTTCACGCTTCGCAAGGAAGACTCCGGCGAATCCACCGTGGCCACCGACCTTGCCGGGTCCTTCCTCCTCGACACCCCCATCTTCAACAAGGGCACGGCCTTTACCACCGCCGAGCGGACCGAACTGGGCCTGAACGGGCTCCTTCCGCCCTACGCCACCGACATTCACGAGCAGCTCGAGAGGACCTACCACGAGTTCAGCTTCAAGCCGACGGACATGGAGAAGCACATCTATCTGCGCGCGCTCCAAGACCGCAACGAGGTCCTGTTCTATCGGCTGCTCCTTTCGCACCTCGAAGAGATGATGCCCCTGGTGTACACGCCCGTTGTCGGATGGGCCTGCCGGCATTTCAGCCACATCTACCGTCGCCCACGGGGGCTCTTCATCAGCTATCCCCAGAAAGACGAGATTGAGTTGATCCTCGAAAATCGGGCGTTCAAGCACGTGGACGTTATCGTCGTCACCGATGGCGAGCGCATCCTGGGCTTGGGCGACCAGGGCGTCGGCGGCATGGGCATTCCCGTTGGCAAGCTGTCGCTCTATTCCCTTTGTGCGGGCATTCACCCGGCGCGCACGCTGCCGATTGTGCTGGACACGGGCACCGACAACGAAGAGCGCCTGGCCGACCCACACTATCTGGGTTGGCGACATGGCCGCGTGCGAGGGCAGGCCTATCTGGACTTCATCGACCGGTTTGTTGAGGCTGTCAAGAAGAAGCTTCCCGATGTGCTTCTGCAGTGGGAGGACTTCTCGCGCGATAACGCCTCGCTGCTGCTGGGCAAGTATCGCGACGAGCTTTGCACCTTCAACGACGACATCCAGGGCACGGCCTCCGTCACCACGGCGGCGTTGCTCTCGGCCATGCGGATCACGCGCAAACGGACCGAAGAGCAGAAGGTCGTGCTGCTCGGCGCCGGGTCGGCGGCGGTGGGCATCGCCAACCAGTTGGCCGATTCCTTGGTGGACCAGGGCATGAGCGAAGAAGATGCGGCCGCCAAGTTCTGGATCCTCAACTCTAAGGGCCTGATCCACGACGGCCTTTCGGGCATCTTGCCGTTCCAGACCCGGTTTGCCCGCAAGAAGGCCGAAGTCGAGGGTTGGGCGGCTCAGGAGGGCTACATCAAGCTCGACGAAGTGGTCAAGCGCGTTCATCCGAGCGTGCTCATTGGCGTTTCCGGCAAGGCCGGGATGTTCAGGGAAGCGATCGTGAAGGAAATGGCCAAGGGCTGTGACAGGCCGATCATCCTTCCACTTTCGAACCCGACCTCTCAAGCCGAGGCGACCCCCGCCGACATCCAGCTTTGGACCGACGGTAAGGCGATTGTCGCCACCGGCAGCCCGTTTGCACCGGTTGAGTACAAGGGCGTAAGGCACATGGTCAGCCAGTGCAACAACAGCTACGTATTTCCGGGAGTGGGCCTTGGCGTCATTGCGACCAAAGCCAAAAGGGTCACGCGGCAGATGTTCCGTGCGGCCTCAAAGGAGCTGGCGCACATCGCCGAGGAAGCTCCTGGAGCGCCGGTGCTGCCGCCGATGGGCCAAATCCGGAAGGTTTCGCGGCGCATCGCGCACGCGGTGGGGGAGATGGCAATGGAGCAGGGCCTGACCAAGGTGGCGTCGATCTCGGAGCTCAGCGAGCGGATCGACGATACGATGTGGCTTCCGGATTACCCTCAGATCGTTCGCCACGATGTGCGCGAGCCAGTCGGCGCGGGAAGAAGGCGCTAGCCCCTGAAGAGTTGAACCTCCTCTTCGGCCGTGGGAGAGGGCCAAGAACGCGATGCGCGAATGGCGAAGAGCGATGGATGCCATTTGTGCCACCTCGCCCCCTGGGGAGAGGTCGGTGAGCGTAGCGAACCGGGTGAGGGGGGCATCTGTCCCTTTGTCCCCTGGACCCTCTCCGACCGGCCAGGCATGGATGCCTGCGCTCCGTCCCTTCGCCCCGATATTTCTCAGAACGGCACGCCGGGCTCCAGGTCGTAGACCCTTAGGCCCGGGTTCGGGTGCGAGGCCAGGCGCACCGCCTCCGGCGTGCCGGTGAGCAAACCGAACGTGCCCCAGTGCATCGGGACCACGTGCTTGACGCCCAGCAGCCGGATCGCATAGGCGGCCTCCTTCGGACCCATCGTGTAGTGGTCGCCGATTGGCAGAAACGCGAGCTGCGGCTCGTAAAGTTCGGCGATGATCTTCATGTCGCCGAAAACGCAGGTGTCGCCGGCGAAATAAAACGTGAAGCCATCCTCGCATTTGACCACGAACCCGGCGGGCTCGCCCGCATAGATCGGCGGCTGGTTCATATCGAGAGAGCTCGAGTGCCTCGCGTCCACCATCGTGATCTCCAGGCCGTCTCTGTGAAGGGTGCCGCCCTTGCCCATGCCGATGGTGCTCGCGCCCTGGCTTTCGAAATGCTCCGCGAGCTCGTGAATGGCCACTATGGTCGCGCCGTGCTTCTTGGCGAGATCGACCGCACTTCCGGAATGGTCCATGTGGCCGTGGGAGATCTCCATGTTGGGGGTTTTACCACGGTGGGCGGGGCTCCCGACGCCTTCCCTCCCCGAACTCCATTCGCACCCCAAGGCGTCCGATGATGTAAAATGGCATCCCTGCGGAGAGATGGCTGAGTGGTCGAAAGCGCCCGCCTGCTAAGTGGGTAGGGGCCTTATAGCTCCTCTCGGGTTCGAATCCCGATCTCTCCGCCAGAATTGAAGCCGTGCCCCAAGAGGCGCCATGATTCGCCCCCTCGCCACCCTGTTCGCGCTCCTGGTCCTATTCGGCGCCTTAAGCGCCCAGAGCCTGAACGCCTATCTGGAGCTGCGCAAAAAGCACAAGATCACCCAGGCCGTGGGCACTGAAGCCTTGGAGACGTTCGTGGGCGCGCGGACCTTTGAGGTCAAGGGCGTCGTACAGGGCACCCTTGTCGTGAACGGCAAGACCTCCCTCTTCGTCGAGCGCACCGATGGCGGCGACATGACCATCGACGCCGAAAACGTGCCGGATTGGCTGAATAACAACCAGGTGGCCGCCCGGCTGCTCATCCATGCGACCCGAGAAGACGACCTCGCTCCCCTCGAAGCCAAGCTGCTGGGCGCCGCGCTCGAGGATTCCATCGCCGCCATCGAAAAGGCGGAGGCGAGGAAAGCCGCCGAGGCCGCGGCCAAAGCAAAGGCCAAGGCCAATTCCAAGAACCGAGGCGGCCTCACGGGCGCGATCGGCTCGCGGGGCAAGACCTCCGGCAAAGACTGGAACCTGCCCGCCAACGAGGCAACCTCCTATTACGCGGGCTTCATCAAGGGGCGCAACAAGCGGCTTTCCGATGCCGACGCCTGGAGGATCGCCGAAGGCATCATCGGGTTCAGCGTCCGCTATGGCGTCGACGCCCGCCTGATCCTGGCGATGGTGATGGTCGAGAGCGGCTTCAACCCCAACGCCACTTCTCGCGCGGGTGCTCAAGGTCTGGGGCAGCTCATGCCCGGCACGGCGCGCGGGATGGGCATCACCGACGCCTACGACACGTATCAGAACCTCTATGGCACGGTGCGCTCGATTCGCGGCCACCTGGAGCGCCAGTTCGCCAAGACGGGCGACGGCTATCAGGCGCTGATCCTTGCCCTGGCCTCCTATAACGCGGGCAGCGGCAACGTGCGCAAGTACGGCGGAATACCGCCGTTCAGCCAAACGCAAAACTACATCCGCAAGGTCACGGATTTGTACTATGGGTTTATGGGTCTGAAGTAGCGGAAGCGAAGAGCGCGAGGCGAGAGGCGAGGGGCGAAAAGCGATGGATGACCGGGGGGCATCGGGGCGTCTTGACCCTGCAACCCGACAACCTGAGCACCTGAGCACGTGAGCACCTGAAAACCTTCGCCTCTCGCTTCTCGCCTCTCGCCCTTCGCCCTTCGCCCCCCCTCCCCGCTGAACCTCTCCCACCCCAATTCCGTCTCTCTCCATACGCGCACTTTCCACGGCGCGGGTTCAGGAATTCTGTGGAACGCCGATCATATGCATCACGGAGCCGAATTCGCGCTTTGACTGCCGCTATGCCACAATTGGGAAGCTTGATGTCTTTGAGGAAACTGTTGCCCGCCCTAATCTTGGCGCTCGTCTGCCCGGCCTTCGGCCAAGACGGCGCGAAGGTGAAAGTGCTGGGCAAGCTGGGCCAATCGGTGAAAACGACGTCGATCTATGCGACGACGAACACCCGGTCGCGCGTCTATTACCGGCTCAAGCCCTACCAGTATCTGGTCCTGCAGTCCACTTCGTCGGCAAACTGGTTCAAAGTGCTCCTGCAAAACGGGCGGTTTGGCTACGTCCACTCGGCGGCCGTCGCGAGGCTCCCCTATGAGGTGACCTGCGACGTGAGCGCGGCCCCACGCGCGGGCAACGATCTGGCTTCACGGGGCGGCACCTTGCGCGCCACGGGCACGACTGGAGCTCAGGTGGCGGGCCTGAGCCAGGCCTACATCGGCGTGCCCTACAAGTGGGGTGGAAACAGCACCAGCAGCGGCATCGATTGTTCGGCGTTTGTGAAGATGCTCTATGGGCAGGTGGGCGTCGGCCTGCCGCGGACGGCGGCGGAGCAGGCGCTGGTCGGCAAACCGATCACGCGGCTCGAAGACCTTCAGGCCGGCGACCGGCTGTATTTTTGGAGCGCGAGCCGGGGCAAGATCGGCCATACCGGCGTGTACATGGGCAACGGCTATTTCACGCACTCCTCATCGAGCAGCGGCGGCGTGACCACCAGCTACCTCGGCGCCCCCGAATGGCGCAACAAGCTGGTCGCAGCGAGAAGGTAGTTCTCTCGCTTGTCATTCGTTTTTGTTTGCGCATAGGGATTTTCGTCAAGGCGCAAAGACGCCACGCCACACGATGATAGGTGCAGCCCGTCGCAGCCCGTAGCCGCAGGCTTTAGCCTGCGGCCGCGTGGCGCCAGATCAGAGCCTAACCGGAACCCCGTCCTGCGCTGCAGACCGCCACATCGCTTCCGTGATCGTGATGACGCGTTGGCCGTTCTCGAACGTCGCCTCCACGGGCTCGCCCTTCAGGATCGCGTACACAAAATTCCGGTCCGGGTGGCTGCCGCCGGGCATCGACTCCGCGACCCAGCGCGAGCCGTCGTCCTCAATGACCGTCAGTTTGCCATCGCGAATCAGGAAGCCCGCCTTCTCGCAGTAGATCGTCCAATCCTCGTGCCAGGCCGGAAAATCGCCAAGCACCGAGATCGAACCGAACGCCCCGCCCTTGAACCGAATCGCAACCGTCGAATCGATGTCCACAGGCGCCCCGCGATTATCGCAAAAGGCTGAAACCGACTCGGGCTCCAATCCTGTAGCCCACATCAAGACGTCGACGACGTGGCTGCCGGAGTCGTTGAGCTGGCCTCCGCCAGAGAGCTCAGGAACCTGTCGCCAGGTGCCCTTGGTCAGCCGCTTCCACTGCTGGCCGAGCACGGCGTTGACGAACAAGAGCTTGCCGTATTTGCCGCCCTGAAGCGAATCGCGCAGGCGGCGGAAGACCGGGCTGTAGTGCCGCTGGTAGGCCAGAAGGCCGACCTTGCCGGATTTGTTCCGGGCGGCGATCACTTCGGCGGCTTCGGCGGCGACCGTCACGAGCGGCTTGTCGCAAAGCACGTGGAGTCCCGCGGCGAAGGAGTCCAGCATCTGCTGCTTGTGCTGGGTGTGGGGGGTGTTGATTTCGACGGCATCCAGGCCGCCGGCCGCGATCATGTCGCGATAGTCCTTGAAGACGGGAACGTTGGCAAGGTGTGGAAAGCGCGCCCGGCAGGCTGCGATTTGGCCTTCGTCCGGATCGTTGAGCGCCACGATCTCGGCCTCGGGGACTTCGGAAAGCTGGTTCATATGGGCGCGGGCCATGCCGCCGCACCCGATCATGCCGATTCGAACGTTGCTCATCGGATTCTAGTTCGCCGCAAAGCGGCTAAATCCTGCACCCGACTACACCGTCTCACCGACTCACATTTTCACCGTCTCATCCGTCAACAGCCCGACCCCCTCATCCCCGTTCACTGCGTTCACGGACCCTCTCCCACGAGGGGAGAGGGGGTTCGACATTCCTCTTCACCGACTCACCGAATCATCCGGCAGCCCTCTCATTCCTAGGGGCCAGGCATGGATGCCTGCGCTCCGTTCCTCTGTCCCTTTGTCCCCCTCGTCCCTCCTTCCCTCTGTCCCTCGGATCAGGTCACAGGTATAAACCTCCCGTGCGCTTGATCGAAGCTCTGCAATCCCCCTACCTGCTCGGAGACGGAGCGTGCGGCACGGCTCTGGCGGCGCGGGGCTACACGCACTATCCCTGCGACTTCGCCAACCTTGAGGCGCCAGACCTTGTGCTCGATGTTCACAAGCAGTATCTGGAGGCCGGTTCCCAGGTCATCGAGACCAATACTTTCTCTGCCAATCCGTTCCGGTTTATGGGGCAATCGGTGGACTTTCGCCAGGTCAACCTGGAAGGCGCACGCATCGCACGGAAGGCTGCCGGAGAGGAGAGCCTTGTACTCGGCGCGGTGGGCCCCGCCGGTAAGCCGATCGAGCCGATTGGGGGAATCCCCAGAACCGAGTTCTATGAGGCCATCCGGGAGCAGGCTGAAGCCCTGGCCGAGGGCGGCGTCGACGGGTTCCTGCTCGAGACCTTCCTCGACATCGAGGAGCTCAAACTGGCTTTCGCCGCTGTGCGCGCGGTCTGCGACTTGCCCATTTTGGTCAGCAAGGCCTACATCGAGGACGGAGAAGCGCTCTCCGCGGGACTTCCTACTCGCTGCGCCGAAGACCTGGCCAAGCTGGGACCCGTCGCCATCGGCGCGAACTGCATCGTCGGGCCACAGCGCATGCTCGACCTGGTGCGGATGATCGCCGACGGCAGCGACCTTCCCGTCATCGCCTATCCCACGCCTGGCATGCCGCAGCTCATCCGCGGCAAGGTGGCCTATGACGCCTCGCCGGAGTACTTCGCCAAGGCATCGGTCAGGCTGATCGAAGAAGGCGCAAAGCTTGTGGGCGGCTGCTGCGGCACCACGCCGGACCACATCGCGGAGTTGGGAAGGCAATTGGGAAGGGCTTCATTCAAGGTGAAAGCGCGCCGCCCAGGGCAGATCAAGTCCGAAGATCGCGCCCCGGTGCCCACAACCGACAGAACGCCCCTTCATCAGAAGCTCAAAGCAAACCAGTTCGTGACGACCGTCGAAATGGACGTGCCTCGAGGCCTGAACTACGACAAATTCCTCGCCAACATCCGCGCCGCCAAAGAGATCGGCGTCGACCTGATCAACATCTCGGACGGCGCCAGGGCGCGCCTTCGCATGAACCCAATGGCGGTCTGCCACCGCATTCAGAATGAGGTCGGCATGGAAGCGGTGATGCACTTTGCCTGCCGCGACCGGAACCTCCTCGCCATCCAAGCCGACCTGCTCGGCTGTCACGCGCTTGGGGTGCGAAACATCCTCTGCGTGACCGGCGACCCCGCCAACATCGGCGACTATCCCAGCGCGACCAGCGTGTTCGACGTGGACTCGATCGGACTCGTGCGGATTCTGTCGCGCCTGAACGAAGGGCTCGACCTCGCAGGCTACACCGTAGGGCTCAAGACCGGGTTTACGATTGCCGTCGCCTACAATCCCGTCTCGCTCGAACCGGAACTGGAGTCCGACCGGCTCAAAGGCAAGGCCGACGCCGGGGCGGAACTGATCTACACGCAACCGATCTTCGACGTCGAGCATGCCGAGATTGCGGTCGAGGCTGGGAGGCGGTACGGGCTGCCGGTCTTTCTGGGCGTGATGCCTCTGCGGAGTTCCAAGCATGCGGAATTCATGCACAACGAGGTGCCCGGCGTCGAAGTGCCCGATTGGCTTCGCCAAAAGCTGGCCGACGCCCAGGATGAGCATTCGGCGCTGGAGACTGGGATTGCCGAAGCCCAGAAGCTGGCGGCGTATGCGAAGAAACATGCGGCGGGCCTTTATGTCATGCCTCCGGCGAACAACATGGAGGCCGTTCGACGTCTGATGGAAGCATTGGACTGAGCACCATGCCACCTCGCAACCCCCGCAAGGACGCCCGAGCCATCTCCCGCCGCAGGTTGATTCGCACCGTGGTTCTAGGAGGCATCGGTGTGACGGCCCTGGCGCAGGGGACCGAGGTGGGCCGCCTAAAGGTGGAGCGCCAGGCCCTGCGCCTGCCCAAATGGAAAGCCGACGGCCTGAAGGTGGCGCTGCTCACCGATCTGCACGTGAACGACAAGCAGGAGACCGAGCGGGCGATTGAGGCGGTGGGGATTGCGGGCGTCGAGAAGCCCGATGTGATACTGTTCGGCGGCGACTTCCTGAACACACCCGGCGAAGAGGCGTTGCGCAATGTTCGGCGCGTCCTCGATGCGGCGGACGATACCGGCTGCCGCGCTTTCGCGGTGTTGGGGAACCACGATTATTGGGTCCCCACCACTCCAGAGCTCATCGAGCAGTTTCGGGGTCGACGGACGCGCCTGCTCAGGAATGAGCTGGTGGGTTTCGGCGATGCAACCATCTGGGGGATCGATGACGGCATTGCGGGGAGAGACCGCCACATGCTCGATCATCGGCATCGCGACGATCCTTCGATTTTGGCGCTGTTTCATGAGCCAGACTTCGTCAGCCGGGTTCACTCGAACGTCGGTATCATGTTGGCTGGACACTCGCATGGGGGTCAGATGTGCCTGCCGTTCGGCGTTCCGCTCCACACACCGCGAGGCGCGAGAACCTATATCGCGGGCTTCTACGCCGATGCACCGGTACCGCTCTATGTGAGCCGCGGGATCGGAACCGTAGGTCCGAAATTGCGGCTCTTCTGCCCTCCAGAGGTTTCGATCTTGACTTTGAACAGCGAGGACCGAGCGTGAAACTGGGCAAGCTGCTCCTCGGCGCGGCCGCCGCGAGCGCGGGCATCTTGGTGTATGGCGCTCTTGTGGAGTCCTGGAGGCTCAAGGCCGAACGGCGTCGCTTGCGGTTGAGGGGGTGGCCGGCCTCGCTGGATGGGTTTCGGATTGCGGTGTTGGCGGACCTGCATCTGCGCGACCAATACTCGGTCGAGCTTGCGCGACAAGCCGTGCGGATGGCGCTGGATGAGAATCCCGATATGGTTGTGCTGCCCGGCGACATTGTGGGCTATTGGAAAGTGCAGAGCCCGGAGCTTGTCGGCGCAGCGCTGGAGGACCTTCTGCTGATGGAAGGCAACGTGGTGGCATGCCCGGGCAACCATGAGTATTGGCTCGGCGAGCCGGACTTGCTCACTCCAATTCTGGAAACATTGAATATTAAGCTTCTTCGGAATGAAGCCTGGCATCACGCGGGCATCACGTGGGTTGGCGTCGACTCGGCGAACATGGCGTGCGACGATGCCCCTTTGGCGATGGCGCGCGCCGAAGACCTTGGTGAACATCCGAAGGTCGTGCTCTGGCACGAGCCGGACGTCGTCACCCGGCTGCCGGAGGGCGCTGCGGTGATGATCAGCGGGCACAGTCACGGCGGGCAGTTTCGCGCGCCCTGGGGCTGGCCACCGATGACAACTCTGAACGGCAAGGAGTATCTGGAGGGGTATTTCCCAGACGCTCCGACGCCACTGTACGTAAGCCGGGGTGTGGGCACGACGGGGCCGCCCTCAAGGCTCTTCTGCCCACCCGAGGTGTCGCTTCTCACGATTCTGAGCGCGGACTCCTAAGAGACTGCCGAAGGAGTGTCTTCGCAGCTCGGGGATGGCCCTGCCTCAAGGTCCGGCCTAGGGCACACGACGTTTTCAGAAGCACTATTCGGTGCCCTTTTGGCGTAACAAGACTTGCACGCACGCTCAACGGAGAGCGACCCTTTCGCCTCGAACCATGAAGCCCTTACAGATTGATCCGGCCTTCCTGCATGAACTGGTAGATGCACGACGCCGTTGCCAGATTTCTTGCAGGATCCGCACCGACGGCGAAGAGCTTGTACGCGAGCTGCTCGCCCTGCTTTTTCCGCCTTTTGCCGATCACGTTGAGGGTGACCTGTTCGATCCTGCGGCTCAGTTGCAATCTCTGCACAAGCGCCTGACCGGGCTGATCGTCGCCGCGCTTCCGCAAATCGATGATCCAGCCGTTCTGTCGGCCGGAGTCTTCGAAGACTTGCCAGGTGTCCGCGCCAGCTTGATGGAAGACGCTCAATACATCTTCGAATCCGATCCTGCGGCGGAGTCGATCGAAGAAGTCGTGATGGCCTATCCAGGATTTTTCGCGCTGGCCATCTACCGGATCGCTCATCTCATTGCTCTTCGCGGCGTGCCGCTCATTCCGAGGCTGCTGACCGAGTTTGCTCACGCCAAGACCGGCATCGACATTCATCCCGAAGCTGAGATCGGCGTGCCTTGCATGATCGACCACGGCACGGGAATCGTCATCGGCCAAACGGCCGAGATCGGCCGCCACGTCAAGATCTATCAAGGTGTGACACTCGGCGCGATGTCGGTTAGCAAGCGCCTCGCAAACACCAAGCGTCACCCAACCATCGAGGATGATGTCGTCCTCTATGCCGGCGCAACGATCCTCGGCGGTGACACGGTGGTCGGGTGCGGCTCGGTGATCGGCGGCAACAGTTGGCTCACCGAAAGCGTTCCTCCCGACAGCGTCGTAACACACCTGTCCCAGAGAACGCAGCCTCCCGCATCCCAGCTTTCCACAGGCTCGAGCCTGCAGTCCCAAGGTTCTCTATGAAAGCCCAATCCATTCTTGACACCATCGGCAACACGCCACACCTTCGCATTCAGCGCCTGTTTGGTCCCGACTATGAGGTTTGGGCCAAGCTGGAACGCGCCAACCCGGGCGGCAGCATCAAAGACCGCATCGCGCTCGCCATGGTCGAAGACGCGGAGAAAAGCGGCGCGCTGAAGCCTGGCGGCGTGATCGTCGAGCCCACATCCGGAAACACGGGCATCGGCCTTGCCATGGTCGCGGCGGTCAAGGGCTATCGCCTGTTCCTCGTTATGCCTGAGTCGATGTCGGTCGAAAGGCGAGGGATCATGGCCGCGTATGGCGCGGAGTTGGTGCTCACACCCAAAGAGCTGGGCATGAAGGGCTCGATCGCCAAGGCCACCGAGATCCTCGAAGCTACGCCGTGCTCTTGGATGCCGCAGCAGTTCGAGAACCCGGCCAACGTGGAGGTTCACCGCCGGACCACCGCGCAGGAGATCGTGAGCGACTTTCCTGATGGACTGGACGTGCTGATCACCGGGGTTGGCACGGGGGGCCATATCACCGGTGTGGGCCAAGTGTTGAAGGCGAGGTGGCCGAATTTCAAGGTGTTTGCGGTCGAGCCCGAGAAGTCGCAGGTGATCGCCGGTGGAACTCATTCGCCGCACAAGATTCAGGGGATTGGGGCGGGTTTCTTGCCCGGCGTCCTGGATACCGGCGTGCTCGACGGCACGATCCCGGTTACCGAGGAAGAGTCGTTCGCCATGGCCCAGCGCGCCGCCAAGGAAGAGGGCCTCTTGGTCGGGATCTCCTCTGGGGCTTCCTTCGCGGCGGTCGCCAAGAAGCTGCCGGAGCTGCCCGCGGGCTCGCGGGTGCTGGCGTTCACCTACGACACGGGAGAGCGGTATTTGTCGACCGAGGGGCTGTTCCGGGCGAAGACCGAGGAATAGGGCAGCGCGCAAGTTCCGAATCGCAGCTCACGGGCCGAGCGTTCATAATAGGGATCGCCGCGCCCCGGTAGCTCAGCGGATAGAGCAACTGCCTTCTAAGCAGTAGGTCACGCGTTCGAGTCGCGTCCGGGGTGCCAGAAGCTTCTGGTTCAAGCAACCGTCCGGCGCGTTTGCTTTTCGGATTGTTCGAATTGCCCTCTCTGATCGCCCTGAAGCTTCAGCTTCTATACTATTCGCAGCCATGACTTTGCTCGCTGCCATTCCGCTCCTCGTCGCGATCGCGACATCGCAAACCACGCAAGGAGGGCAGACCTCGGGTGGCAGCCTGAGGCTAGAGCAAGCCGCCTACGACGTCCAGTCGTACGACATCACGATCAAAGTTGATTCCGCAAACAAGACGATCAGAGGTGCCACCGTCATGCTCGCCAAGACCGTCATCCCGACGGCCAGCATATTGCTCGACCTGGATGAGCCCTACACCGTATCCAAGGTCACCGACGGCACGCGCCCCTTGCGCTTCGATCGGCTGAAGGGCATGATCCGAGTTCACTTTCCGCTCTCGAAGCAGCCGGGCGACCCCATTCGGGTGGAAACGACTTACGGCGGCGTGCCGCACGTGGCACGCAACGCGCCTTGGGATGGCGGCATCATGTGGGCGAAGACACCCGGCGGAGCGGATTGGATCTCGGTCGCGCTCCAGGGAGCGGGCGCCGACCTTCTCTTCCCCTGCAAGGACCATCCCTCCGACCGCGCGAACCACGCCACGATGCGGCTGACCGTCCCCGACCCGCTGATTGCGGTGGGGCCGGGCGTGCTTGAGAAGACCGCCCGGAACGCGGACAAGACCTCGACCTATACGTGGGTCATGCCGCTGCCGATCAACAACTACTCGCTGGTGTTCAACGCGGCGCCTTACGAACTGGTCAAGGACACCCAGAAGTCGGTTGCGGGGCAGATGATCCCGATCCACTTCTATGTGCTCCCGGAAGACAAGTCCAACGCCCCGAAGCTCATCGCCGAACAGAAGAAGTACCTCGCGTTCATGGAGAAGTACTGTGGCCCGTTCCCCTTCCGAACCGTGAAGTGCGGCATCGTCGAGACGCCGCATCTCGGCATGGAGCACTCGACCGCGACGGCTTACGGAAACAAGTTTCGACTCAATCCCGACGGGCTGGATTGGCTCCTGCTCCACGAATTCGGCCACGAGTGGTGGGCCAACCTGGTCTCGAACGCGGACTGGCGGGATATGTGGATTCACGAGGGTTTCCAAAGCTTCATGGACACCTTCTACATCGAACAGCTCCGTGGCAAGGAAGCCTACTTCCGGGCGATGAAGAACCGCAGACGCAACGTGCTGAACGCGGCGCCGGTCGCGCCTCGGGAAGAAACCAACAGCGAAGCGTATGGCGGTGACATCTACGACAAGGGCGCGCTCGTGCTCCACGCGCTGCGGTATCTCATCGGCGATCAGGCGTTCCTACGCTCGATTCGCCGTATGGCTTATCCCACGCCCGAGTCAGAAACTTGGGCCGATGGCCGCGCCCTCCGACTGGTGACGACCGACGACTTCGTGAACATCGCCTCGGCAGAGGCAAAGCAGGACTTGCGGTGGTTCTTCGAGGTGTATGTTCGCCGGGCCAAGTTGCCAACGCTAAAGTCTGAGGCCGCGAACGGCGTCCTGCGGCTCGAGTGGGTGACTCCGGACGGGCTGCCTTTCCCGATGCCGATCGACGTGTCCGCCAACGGGAAGACAACGCGGGTCCCGATGGCCGGTGGCAAGGGCTCGCTGAACTATTCGGGAGCCGACCCCATCATTGACCCGAACGGTTGGGTGCTCAAACAGTAGGGTCCTGAGCCTTACGCGAGCCGACGCTTCAGGATCGTCACCGTCCGGTCGATATCAGCCTCAGAATTGAGCAGGTGGCAGGAGACCCGTAGACCACCATGCTTTGGCAGAGCTTTGATCACGAGATTCTCCTTCTCCAGGAGTTCGCCAATCAGCTTTCTTGGGTCAAACTTGTTGTCAATCTTGAAGGCCAGCAGGGGCGACGCCATGGGCCCATTGCGTGGGCTGAGCAGCTTCACCGGCAGCGATTGCATGCGATCATAGGCGTAGGCATGGAGCGCGAGGTTGTGCCGCTCGATCTTCTGCACTCCGATGCGGTTCACGTAGTCAATGGCCGCACCCAAGCCCTGGAAGCCCATGTGGTTCATCAACCCCGTCGTGTCGTTTTGTGCCTTGGTGTCGGTCAGGCGGGTCAGGAGCTCAAGCCGGGGCGCGGCGGCCCGACTCACATACATGAAGCCGGTGCCCTTCGGCCCGAGAAGCCACTTGTGGCCGGGCGCTGCATAGGCGTCGCATCCGATTCTCGCGATATCCACCGCGATGCTGCCGACCGCTTGAGCGCCATCAATGATGGAAATCACGCCTCGGCGGCGGGCCAAATCGCACAGTTCTGCGGCGGGTAGGCGCAGGCCGTTCGTATACAGCACGTGTGAGAACGAGATCGCCCGGGTCTTCGGCTTGATCGCCCTCGCGAACCGGTCTACGATCGCCTGCGGGTCGCGCTCGTCGAGCCCGATCGGGATGTCCTGCACCTCGACGCCCCGGGAGCGCGCGTGGAACTTCCAGCAGTCGTGGCCGCCCTCGTGCTCCTGGTCGGTGCTGAGAATGTGGTCGCCAGGTTGCAGGTTCAGCGCGAACGACAGACGGTTCATCGCGTCCGACGTGCAACCCGTGAAGACGAGGTCCTCTTTGTCGCAGTTGAGAAGGCCTCCGATCTTCTGGCGGACCTCCTCGAGGTGTTCGGCGCCTCTTGCGTAGGATTCCACAACCGGCGAACGCTCGATCCGGTGCCAGGTCGCCACCATTCGATCGAGCACCGCCTTCGGGCTAGGTCCGACGGAGGCCGTGTTCAGGTAGGTCATGTTCGCCGGAAAGGCGAAGTCGCTGCGAGGCACCAGCCCAGCGCTGCGTTTGCCCAGACCCGCGCGATCTTCGTCTTGTTGTGCGTGATCCTCGGTTAGGAGGGCACGATCCTCGGATCGGGATACTCGACCCGCAGACGCAGGCGCGATCCCGGCGACTCCTGCCGCTGCGGCCGAGGCAAGCACATCCCGGCGCGAAGGATTGGATTCCGGCAACATCGCGCCATTCTACACAAACGCGGTGGGAGGGTCTTGGTGCCGTCTTGCTCCCACCGCTCCGATCGACCCGAACGCATCATAGAGTCTCGACATGCTCGATAACGTGATGGCATATACTTGATGCTGAGGTTCCGATGGCAGGCATTAGGGAAACTTGGGATCGAGCTACCGGCAAGAGGCTGGAAGATCAACTGAAGCAGTACACCGACGAGACAGATGAGCTGTTGTCGGCATTTGCAGGTAGGGTGCGCGCCATAGAAGCGGCCCTTGCCGGATTGGCAGAAACGCAGAAAAGGACGCGTCGAGAACTTGCGGCTCTCTCCAGCGCCGCCTCGAATGCATACCTAAACTCTGAACTGTCGTACAAGAATGCGCTGTTCTCAGGCCAAGCGCGGGACGAGGCGACTAGGGTCGCCGTGTCGTGTTTGAAGGCAGAACGAAGGTCTCGAATGGCAATCATTGTCGCCATCCTGAGTCTGGGCGCATGCACTCTGATGGCCGCCAACCTCCTCTCCAGATGAATACCTTCCTTCGGCAATTCGTACATGAATCAGGTGCGACTGGACCCAGGGGCGTTGGAGCCTCGCAGTTACGAGGCGAACTGAGCAAGCGGGTCCCTGCACATGTCTGGCTCGAAGGGGCAGTCCTGAGCAGCGACCTCGCCGTACACGACATCCTGGATGGCGCAATCGTCGAGCAAAGTGTGCCCCACGAAATCAAGGCGGCATTCGCACTTCAATATCCGCGTGTGGCTTCCCAGCACCACTTCGTCGATTGGGTCCGAACGCTCCATGATCCCGAGCAGTTGCAGGGCGCGATTTCGGGCGTGAAAGGCAAGCTGTTTGAGATGCGGTTTGTCGACTACTTGAACGATGGCCACCTTCCGGCAGGTCAAGTGGCCTCGCTCGCACGCGTCGCGACCCAGCCGGGCTACGACATCTTGGTGCACGACTCGCACGGCCACTTAGTAGACCTACTGAGCGCCAAGGCTTCCAAGACAAGCCATCTTGTGAACGTGGCGATTGATCACTACCCAGACATTGATGTCGTTGCCACGTCTGAGGCGGTTTCGCATGTTGCCCACCATAATGCCGACCTCGTGGAGTTTGGTTCAAACGCTGCACTCTCACACGAGGTGGGTGAAGCCGTTGCGCACGCCCAAGATCACATACTGCCGGACCTGCCGTATTTGACAGCGTTTTTGTTGCTGGGATTCGCCACCTGGGAACTCAGGAAGGGCAGTGACCCCTCGCAAGTTCTCGGCCGGTACAAGTCCCGTGCGATCGATTCAGGAATAACTTGGGGCATCGTTGAACTCGCATCCTGGGCTACGGACACGCACTTGGTTGGACTCTCGATTCCTATTCGTGCAATGGTGCATCGATTTCGCGCGTCGAAGAGAATCGACGAATGGATGGAGTTCGTTCACGAGCGTCGTTCGTCAATGAAAGCCATCGTTTGTCAGCGACAGCTTTCTCTACCTTGTTAGCCAGCGGCCATTCTGATCCCGGAGGCGCTCACGGCACTGCGATCTTGGTAGGTCCCCAATCCCTACACATGCTCTGTAAGTCATGTAGTCGCCAAGGTCAAAGGTGGCCCGGTAATAACGGCCCGACCCACGCCAAGAAACGTCCCATAGTCTGCGAGCGCGGTAACCTCGGAACCAGGCTGTGCCGTCCTCAAAACTAATGGCGCGCAAAAGATCTGTGTCCATCTGCACTGTTCTACGTTCCTGACCCAGCTCGCTCTACGACTGAGGCTATTACCTTAGCAAAACCCCGTTCCAAGCCCACCCGAGCAGCAAATGCACCCAACCCTCGTACTCAATCGGCAGTTCGCACGTGTCCTTTGGGCAGAAGCTGTGGAAGGACGCACATCATCCTCTCACCTCACCCCCTCACCACCTTCATCCCCAACCACTTCTCCAGCGCTGAATAGATCTGCTCCTGCTGGTCCGGGGAGGCCAGGCGCACGCTCGCGTTGTGCCAAGCGCCCTTGACCACGACCTTCACCGCGTTCGTGCGCCCGATCAGGTGCATCTGCGTCGCCGACCAAGCATCGGTTTCTCCATAGATAAAGATAATGTTGTGGGCCTCATATTGGAGCGTTCGATAGACAAAAGCCAACGGTTTGGGGTCGTAGACGATCTTGTCCTTGGTCCCCGGGGGGCATAGGTCCATGTTCGTCGGGTTCGGGTTCGCCTTCAGGTAGGGCTTGAAGTCGCTGATGTCGTAGTTGTAGTAGCCGACCTCGGTGAACGCCTGGTACTGAAACGCCTCGAACTGCTTGATGCCGGCGTCCGAGTAGTAGTACATCGCGTTGACCCGCCTGTAGGCGTCGACGAGGGCCTGGGCGGGGGCGTCGGGCAGTGGGATCGAGTCGGCGCGCACGTTCGAGCCGTACTGCCAGAAGGCGTAGGGAAACTCCAACACGCCGTACTCGTAGGCCTTCGCCACGCCCATCGAATACGCCTTGGGGTCGGCCTTGAGCAGCGCCAGCACCTCGTCCTCCCGCTTGAGCAGGGCGATCTGGAAGTCCTTGATCCGCTTGCGCGTCGCCTCGTCACCGACCTTGTCCATCCACTCGTTGATGCGCGGGTCCTCAGCGTTCAGGTTGATCGGCGCGACGTAAGCGACCACCGCGTCCACGTCGTTCGGGTAATAGCACTTGAAATAGAGCGCCGTTTGGCCGCTCTTGCTGGCGCCGGTGCTGACCCATTTGCCCGTATAGAGCTTCTTGAACGAGCGAACAATCTCGTGCAGGTCGTCCGAGGCGTTCTTGATGGTGAGGTGCTCCCAGACGCAGGGGCTCGGGATCGACCGCCCGAAGTAGCGGTGCTCGACCGTAATCAGGTTCGGCGTGCCGAGCATTCGGCGCAGCTCGCCGCCGACGGGCCGATTCGCGGAGTACCCCTCCGTGCCAAGTACGACGGGGTTCTCAAATCCCGTATGTTGGAGAAACACGTGCTGCTCAAACTTGGGTTTGCCTGGCGCCACCACTTCGGGCAGGCTATGGTTCACTGGCTGTTCGAAGGTGATGTCGAGCCATTGGTTGTTGGCTTGGCCGGCGATCTTGACCTCTTTCACATGGGGCAGGGCTTTGACCTTCGCCGCAAGCTCATCGATCGTTTGGGCCGACGAAAGCGCGGCCAAGAGCGTTAGTGCGGAGGCGAGGGCGAGTCGCAGACGACGGTACATGATGGGGTGAGTCTACTTGTGAATGGGTGACGAAGGGCGGGTTCGCACCACGGGATTACGGTGATCCGGCCCAGCCCTATACCAGTCCGCCGGTACACTCCGCGCATGATCACCGGACTGCTGCTCAGCCTTGCCCTGATGCCCCAAGAGACCTCGAACTTGACGTTGTCTCGGGGCTGCGGCGTGCCTGGGCTCAGCACGCGGTATTGGGCCGTGGAGGACACGGTGCTCTCTTCCAGAGCCCCCAATCGAAACCTGGGCGGAGCGCTCTTCTTGGAGCCGGATGACCGCGCAAACCTCCTGATCCGGTTTGGCGATCTGAACCGAGCCATCGGCCATCGGAAAGTGCGCTCGGCTTCACTTCGACTGACGTTGGGAGGCACGGGAATGCCGATCTTGCGGCGGGTCTCCAGGGTGCTGGCGTCTTGGGGAGAGGGCCCGATCGTGACCTCCGTGGCGATCTTTCAGCCTGCGGCGGCCGAGAAGTCGGAAGCGGAGGCTTTTGGCTCCGCGACTTGGTCCATGCGCCATCTTGGGGTGCCAGGGGCGAAATGGCAGATGGGTGGAGCTGCAGGAAGGTCGGACGCCTCTCCCATCGCCGACGCGAAGCTCTCGCCAGGCGGTAGCGGCCAGGTGCTCATCGAGGGGCTCGGCGAGGCAATCCAGTACCAACTCGATCGTCCCGCCGAGAACTTCGGGTTCCTTCTGGAATTCGACGGCCCGACGCAGTTCTTTTCCAGCCAGTCCAATTCCGATCGCCCGGCCCTCGAACTGGTTCTTGAGAATGCCCCGAGAAAGCTGGGGCCCGACCTGAGCGTTCAACTGATCACCCAGTCACCCTCGTATGAGCGGTTCGCCAAACCGGAGAGCGCCACCGCCCAACAGGACGGGGTCAGCGTGGATGTGCCGCGCTCCATCGCGAATTTGGCGGCGCAGCACTGGCCCAAAGATGATGAGCCAGTCACCTACACCGCCACGATCCGAAACATCGGCTCGGCGCCGGTCTCGCGGTTCTCGGTGCGCTGGTCAGCGCTCGGCGTCCCGGGCTCTGAATCGGAAACGCAGAAGAGCCTCGCGCCCGGAGAGGCAACGGCCGTCACGCTCACGAGGCCCTACCGAATGGCGCCGTTTGACCACCGTGTGAGGACGGTTGCCTGCCAAGTTTCCACCCCCGATGACGTCGACCTTGGCAACAATTGCCTGACGATCCCTGAGAACGGGCTCAGCCTGGGGTTCGTGGTGGCCGAGAGCTTTGCGAAGTCCTTTGGCGGTCCCGATGCGCCGATGGGTTTGGCTTGCGTGGAGGACTGGGTCCAGGCGCATGCGCAGTTCCTGAATGAGTCCGCGTTTCCCCAGAGCCGCTTTTCGTTTGCGCGTACGGGAATCAGGGAGGCTGTCCGTGTGCAGGAAATTGAGATCGTCTCCGACTCCCAGTTTGACTCGGCCCATTTGGCCATGCGGAACAACCTGAAGCTCGATGGCGCCATTGGAATCGGCCCTGCGGATCGGGTCGATGCCCGCGACGTGGACCGAGCAGTGCTCAAAAGGATCGGCGCTTCGGTGGGGCTGGTTCCCGATCTGACGGCGTTTCCCAACAGCGGCGTCACCCCTGGATGGCTTGCGGCGATGGGGCCGGACGGGCCGCTCGTTCGGGGAACGAAGGACCTTTATCCCGGGCTGATGGGCTACGGCGACACCCGCAACGAGGCGCTGCTCTCCGACAAGTTGGTGTTGCCCTACGACCCGGTCCAAGATCCCCTGATCGCCTTCGTGACGATGGAGGTAACGGACCTTTTTTGCGCCACTGACGCCGCAGCTTTGAATGCCATGCTTGGCCAGCGAAGGGGTGAGGGATCGACCTGGCTCCACAAGGCGCCCAGCCTGATGTTCATCTCATCGCGGAGCCTCTCCGATGAACCGGTGGCTCCGGCAAAGCTCGACTTCTTCCAGTTGGCCGGGGGCAAGGTGTCTGACCAGACTCCCGCTTTTTCAACTCAGGTGGATGCCAGCGGCCTCGCCCTCCTTCCCAAGCGCGCTACCGGCCTTGCGGAGGGCGCCAAGTCTCCGGGTGGGCAGTCGCTGAGCGCGTCTCCCTTTGGCAGGATTGCGCTCGACGGGGGCAATGCGATGTTTCTGGTGCGCGCCACCAAGGACGGCAGCGTCGGGTACGGGATTCTCAAGCTCTGGCAGGTGCTGGATTGCGTGTCCAGAAATCCCGTCGCGCCGGTGGTACTGCCGATCCGGTTCGACATGGGCACCCAGGCGGCCGACCTTGGGGTCGAGCTTGCTAAAGGAAAGATCATCACCGATTCCGGCGGATCGTTGCCTGCCAGACTTTCCGCGGCGCTCGATGGGGATCCCTCGACCTCCACGCAGCTTACGGGCAAGAAGGACGCCTGGATTGAGATCGACCTGGGGCGGGACCGCCTGATCGCGGAGATTGGCATCACGGCTAGGGGAGACTTCTGGAGGTCGTTCGAGATCTCCGGCTATGCCACTGGCCAGACGCCTTCGGAGGGCGAGGTCTTTGCACGAGAGCTGGACTTTCGCTGGAGCTCCGAGAATAGAGGGATGGGTGGGGGTTCAGGAGTTCAAACCGTCCCATATCGGTTCAAGACTCGTCGGGCCCGGTATCTTAGGATCAGGTGCCAGAAAGAAACGGAATTGTGTGCCCTCTATGAAGTCCGCGTCCATCCGCCGAAAGCTCCGTAGTTACTTATAGATGAGTCCGCGCGCAAAGGTCAAAGCAGTCGTGATGGCGGGGGGCGAGGGCTCCCGGCTTCGGCCCGTCACGGCGCAGCGCCCCAAACCCCTGGCGCCGGTCGGCAATCGGCCGATCATGGAGCACATTCTGGGGCTCCTGAGCCGGCATGGGATCACCGAAGTCGTCTCGACGCTGCACTACTTGGCCGACGAGGTTCAGAACTACTTCGGAGACGGGTCCGAGTTCGACGTGCGGATGACCTACGCCATCGAGGACACGCCCCTGGGCACGGCGGGCAGCGTGAATATGGCGCGCGAGCGGCTGAAAGACGGTTCGTTCGTGATCGTGTCCGGGGACTGTTTGACCGATTGCGATCTGACCAAAGCCATAGAATTCCACCGAACCAAGGGAAGCGTGGCGACGCTGGTACTGGCGCGCGTCCCGAATCCTCTGGAATTTGGCGTCGTGATCACCGACGACGAGGGCCGCGTGGTTCGGTTCCTTGAGAAGCCGGGCTGGTCGGAGGTGTTCAGCGACACGGTGAACACGGGCATGTACATCCTGGAGCCCGAGGTGTTCGAGCTCATGGAGCCTGGGAAGATCTACGACTGGAGCAGGGACATTTTCCCAGAGCTGCTTCAGGCGGGCAAGCCCATGTTCGGGTTCATCATGGAGGGTTACTGGGCGGACTTGGGGTCGCTCACACAGTATCGCGAGGCTCAGCGCCACCTTCTTGCGCGAGAGGTGGACCTTCCCGTGCCCGGCAACGAGGTGACGCCGGGCGTGTTCCTCGGGCCCGGATGCATGATCGATGAAACCGCACAGCTCATTCCGCCGCTGGCCCTGGGAGCGAACTGCAAAATCCGGGCGGGCGCGGTGATCGGGCCCCACACGGTGATCGGCGACAACGCCCTGGTGGAGGAGGGCGCGACCATCGAGCGCTCCGTGATCTGGGACAGCGCCTATGTGGGCCCAAACGTGGGAATCCACTCGGCGATCTGCTGTTCCCGGGTGACGATCAAGAAGGACGCGACCGTCGGCGAGGACGCGGTCGTTGGCGACCGCTGCCTGCTCGACGTCGGCGCCTCGATCCGGCCGAAGGTCAAGCTTTGGCCCGACAAGATCATCGAGCGCGGGGCGACGGTAACGATGTCGCTGGTCTGGGGCCACCAGTGGCGCGTCAGCCTGTTCCGGGACCTGGGCGTCGCCGGCATCAGCAACATTGAGATCACGCCGGACCTCGCAGTGCGGCTGGGCGCGGCGTATGGCTCAAGCCTCCCGCCCTCCAGCCGTGTCGTCACGGCCCGGGACAGCACGCGCAGCTCGCGCATGATCAAGCGCGCCATGATTGCGGCGTTCTTGGGTGTGGGCTGCGATGTCTCGGACATGCGTTCGGCGGCGGCGCCGATCGTGCGACATCACACGAAGGCAATGGGGGCGGCGGGGGCGGCGTATGTGCGCAAGCTGCCGGGGAATACCCGCGTGACGCTCATCGAGCTTTTCGACAGCCGCGGGGCCTACCTCTCGCGAAATATGGAGCGAAAGGTAGAGAACGCCCATTTCCGAGAGGACTTCAAGCGCACCGACCCCGAGGACCTGGGGGTGATTGACTACACGAGCAGGGCCATCGAGGGCTATCAGGAGGACTTCTTCCGGCTGCTCGATATGCCGGAGCCGCAGCGCGCGATGCGCGTGGTCTGCGATTACGGCTATAGCCCTGTGGCGTCGCTCTACCCGGCGATGCTGGCGCGGATGGGCATTGAATCGGTCAGCCTGAACGCCTTCAACGACGCCAAGTTGGCACCCCGGCATCGAGAGGATGTGGAGCGCCACGTAGAGCACCTGAGGCGCATCGTCGACTCGCTGAACTACCACCTGGGGGTGCTCTTCACCGAGGAGGGCGAGCGCCTCACGGTGGTGGACGACCGGGGACGGGTGCTAGAGGGAAACAAGCTTTTGGCGGCTATGGGGATGCTGCAATCCAAGGCAGAGCCCAACAGCTCGATCGCGCTGAGCGTGGCCGCACCGGACCGTTTGGTGAGGCTCTTGGAGGGGTCCGGGTCTCAGGTGATTCGCACCAAGGCGGACGTCCGCTCGCTGATGAGCGCGGCGCTCGATGCGGGTGTTTCGTTTGCAGGGGATGACCGCGGCGGGTTCATCCACCCGGCGCTGCATCCCGGCTACGACGCCATGTTTGGGTTCGCGAGACTGGTCGGATTGCTCAAAAAGACTGGTCTGCGACTAGGCGAAGTGATCGACGAGGTGCCCGCTTTCATGATGGGCTACGCCCAGGTGAAGTGCCCGTGGGAGGCCAAGGGATCGGTGATGCGCAGCCTGACGGAGTTCAGCCGTGAGAAGGAGCGCGTGGATACGCTGGACGGCATCAAGATCTACGACGGAGAGAGCTGGGTGCTGGTGCTGCCGGACGCGGTGGAGCCGCTGTTCCACGTGTTTGCCGAGAGCCCGGAGCAGACGCAGACGGATGCGTATTTGGACGACTATGTGCGGCGGATTGAGGCGATTCGGGCGGCGAGCTTGGCCTGACCCTCATTCAGCACCCTGAGCTTGATCCGAAAGCTGCCGATGGGATACGGTAGAGCGCATAGCCACACCCGCGCCGATCACCTTGCCCGCTGAGCGAGATGTCCGCTTCTCCCCGTGTGGGAGGGGCCGGTGAACGAAGTGCACCGGGTGAGAGGTTCCGATGAGCTTGGGAACTGCGGCTGAGACGGACGATCATCGTTGGCCAACGTTAACCGGACCCATTATGAAGTGCTAGGCGTTCCAAAGAACGCCTCTCAAGGCGACATTAAGTCGGCCTACCGCAAGCTTGCGCTCAAGTATCACCCGGACCGGGCGCCCGGGGAAGGCGAGAAGTTCCTGGAAGCGTCCTCAGCCTACGAGGTGCTGAGCGACACCGCACGGCGACAGGACTACGATCGTCTGCTCAATCTTGAGGCTCAAGGGGTGGCGCAGGGCAGAGCTTCAAGGCGTCCGACCTCGCGCCCATCGCCCAGGCCTGATCCGCCGCGCCGCGCGGCCCCGCCCAAGGCCGCGCCGAAGGGGCCCGGCAAGCCGACTCCCTCCGAGGTGGCGCAGCTCAAGACTCTCTTTGAAAAGCGTCGGTTTCGCGAGGCTGAGACGCTTGCCCAGAGCATCCTCGACCGCGACCCCAGGCAGGCCGTGGCCTATGGTGTGCTCGGCGAGATCGTCCGACAGCGCGGCGACCTGAGGAAGGCGGCCAAGCTCTTTGCGCTGGCGGTCCAGATGGACACGGGAAACCCCTACTATCTGCGGCGCTACGAAGAGGTCTTCAAGATGGCGCAGATGGGCATCGGCAAGCCCGAAGAACGGCAGGCAAAGCCCCGCGCGACCATCGCACCGTTTGTGGGATTCCTGGTTCTGGCTGCCGCATCGGCTTATGTCGTGCTGAGCAAGGAGCCGGCGGTGTTCCCGGAGATTGCGCTGATCTCAACCTGGACGCTGGGCCTGATGGTGATGCTCCTCATTTCGGGGGTGGCGATCGGGGCGGCCATGAGCCTCGGCAACATGGTGGACAGCCTGGAATCCGCCACGCCCTATGGCTCAAGCCGGGCTGCTCCCGCGGTGGGGCTGCTCTTCGTGGCGGTGGTCAACTTCTGGCTGGCGGCGGTGCTGTTCGCTCAGTCGTGCCTGGTGAACAAGTCGTTCGATTACTCCACGGGGAGGATGCTCGGCGCCGTAGGGTTCGCGGCGGCTTCGCTCTCGGCGGCTTCGATGCTGTCGCCCGTCGCCATCGATCCTCTGCAGACCCTGCTTTGGGGTGGGAACCTGGCCTACCTGGGGGCGATCATCGGCTGGGTGGGGGCCGATTCGCTAAGGGAAGCGCGCTGAGGGAGTTGCCGCTCAAGAGGTACCCTCCTACCTCGAATGACGGCGCGTGAACTGAGAGAGAAGTACCTAGCGTTTTTTGAGTCGAAGGGCCACCAGGTCTACCCTTCGGCCTCCTTGGTGCCGTATGACGCCACCGGGCGGCTCGACGAGTCGCTGATGTTCACCGGCGCCGGCATGGTGCAGTTCAAGCCGTTCTTTCGTGGTGTGGCGCAGCCACCCAGCAAGTGCCTGACCGACGTGCAGAAGTGCCTCAGGACGACCGACATCGAAGAGGTCGGCGACCCGACGCACCTGACCTTCTTCGAGATGCTCGGCAACTTCAGCTTTGGCGACTACTTCAAGAAGGACGCCATTGCCTATAGCTGGGAGTTCTTGACGTCGCCGCAGTGGCTAGGTTTGGATCCTAAGCGGCTTTCGTTCACCGTGTTTGAGGAGGACGACGAGGCCTATGGCTTCTGGGCGGAGCACCTGAGGGCGGCGGGCATCGACCCCGAGACGCGGATATTCCGGCTGGGAGAGGAAACCAACTACTGGCCCGCGGGCGCCTTTTCCAAGGGACCTCCTGGCCCCTGCGGCCCGAATTCGGAGATGTTCTACTGGACTCCGAACGACGAGGACCCGCCCTCGACATCCTCATCAGGAATCACCTCTCCCCTCGCGGGAGAGGTCGGTGAGCGCAGCGAACCGGGTGAGGAGGGATCGACAATGACGGAACCGCCACCCACAACCCCCTCCTCCTCTCGCTCCGCTCCAAGAGGAGGGGGCTATTCCCGAGAGGATTATCTCCGCGACGAGAAGGCCGGCAAGTGGCTGGAGATCTGGAACGACGTGTTCATCCAGTACGAATGGAAGGGCCGGCTGAAGAATCCGGAGCGGCCCTCGGACGGATGGGTGAAGGAGGGAATGGACCCGCTGCCGTTCCAATCGGTAGACACGGGCATGGGCCTTGAGCGCACGATCACTGTCCTGAACGGCACGAAGTCGGTGTATGACAACGACCTCTTTGAGCCGGTGTTTAGGGCGATCAGGTCCGAGGTTCGAGGTCCGAGGTCTGGCGCCGGAACGGAGCGAGACGTCTCGGGACTTGCTTCTGCCGAGCGCATCATCGCCGACCACCTGCGGGCGGCGTGCTTCTGCATCGCCGACGGCATCCTGCCCTCGAATACGGGCCGCGGGTATGTGCTGCGGCGGCTGATCCGGCGGGCGGTGCTGAAGGGGCAGCGGGTGCTGGGGATCGAAGAGCCGTTCCTGCACAATGTGTATGAGGGTGTGGCGGAGGCGCTGGGCGGGCATTACACGGAGCTGGCCGAACGGCGCGAGATGATCGTCGAGACGCTGAGGAATGAGGAGGGGCTGTTTAGGAGAACACTGAAGGAAGGCTTTGGGGTCTTTCTCGAGACCCTGACTGACCATGTAATTCCAGAGATCGCAAAGCGCTTGCACGAAGAAACTGGGACGCGGCATGTGCTTTTCAACCCTCTTGAGCAAGCCGTTTTTCAAACGCAATCCCTCAAGCCGTGGACACTGCAGCTTCATTCAATGGTAGCGTTTCCGGGCCGCTTCGCCTTCCAGCTCTATGACACCTACGGTTTTCCCCTCGAAGTCACCCAAGAGCTCTGCCAAGAAGCCGGGATTGAGGTGGACCTCGAAGGCTTTGAGGCCGCCATGAAAGAGGCGCAGGAGCGCTCGAAGGCCGCGCACTCGGGCGACACGGTGTATGGCGGCGTGACGGTACGCATCGACCTGTACGCGCTTCACGATCACTTGGAAGTGTCGGACGGGTCAGACCCGTCAGACAAGTCCGACGTGACAGACAGAACAGGGAAAGCCATAGGCCCAACACCCACCCTCTTCACCGGCTACCAGGAGACCACCACCCAGGCCAGGATTGTGGGCGCTCTGCCTTTCGTCGATGAGGAACCGACGCCTGGTGCTCGGCTGGTCATCGCCCTCGACCGCACTCCGTTCTATGCCGAATCCGGGGGCCAGGTCTCCGACACCGGGACCATCGAGGGGAGCACTTTCAAGCTCAAAGTGGTGGACCTCATCAAACAGGACGGCGTGATCGTCCACCTCGTCGAGGTGCTTGAGGGCCAGGACTTCGACCTCTCCGGAAAGACCCCCGAGGAAGCCAAGGGCTACCTTCAGGGACTCCTATATGGTCAGCCCGTGATCGCCCGCGTGGACGCCCCACGACGACGCGACATCGCCCGGAACCACACCGCGACCCACCTGCTCCACGCGGCGCTTCGCAGCGTTCTCGGCAAGCATGTGACCCAGGCGGGGTCGCTGGTCAGTCCCGAGCACCTTCGGTTCGACTTCACCCACGGCAAGGCGATGACGGCGGAGGAGCTGGCCCTTGTCGAGCGGATGGTGAACGACCAGATCCTTCAGGCCGACGCGGTAAACATCCACATGGACGTGCCCATCGCGGAAGCCAAGGCGAAGGGCGCTATGGCGCTGTTCGGGGAAAAGTACGGCGACAAGGTGCGCGTCGTGGAGATCTCGGGGAGTCTCCCTCCCCCTGCCCCTCCCTCATTTTCGCAAAGCGAAAACAAGGGAGTGGCGGGCGCCATCGCGCGGCTACAAGAGCAGCTCCGAGAAGAGAAGAAGCGCGTGGAGCGCCTGCGCGCTCAAGGGACGGACAGCCAGCAGGCCGCGACGCTCGACGTGAAAGGCGTCGAATTGGCCATTCAAAAACTGGATGACGGCGACATGAAGGAAGCGACGGCGGTGGCTGACCGATTGGCCGACGCGCAACCCAACCGCGTTGTTGTAGTGGCGTTGGCGGCAGATGGCAAGGTGAGTCTGGCCGTCAAGGTCGGCGCAGAGGCCCAGGCCAAGGGCGCGCACGCGGGCAACCTGGTGCGCGAGTTGGCGAAGCGGGTGGGCGGCGGAGGGGGCGGACGTCCGGACTTCGCGACCGCCGGCGGGAAGGACGTGGCGGCCCTCGAGGGGGCACTGAGGGATGCGTCAGGGCTGTTGGCGGCTCAGCTCTAGCATTCTGCCTACTTGATGGTGGCGCTTGGCGGTGGCGCAAGTTGAAGCTTGCTCGCCCTGAAAAGGCGGGCTGAAGCGCACCCTCCATCCGGATCGATCTAGGGGACGCCCGGTCTCAGACCAGTCGGCGACCGGTTCGCCGCTTATTCTTCGGCGTCGTCGATCGCCAGGTCTTCGTCTTCCAGGACCTCATCGAGCCCGCCCGTGGGCGTGGCTGCAGCCGGAGTCGTCGGCTCAAGGGAAATGAAGGCGATGTTTTTGGTCTTGCGGTCCGGGCAGTTGTTGCAGACGAACTCCGCCTTCACCCCCTGTAGCCACGAAGGCACTTTGTCCATCACCCTGCCGCACGAACATTTGACCATATTATTAAGACTCCACTTCTTCGAGATACTCGTTGTAATGCTGAACCGTTTGCTTGTGGCTCAGCCAGCCGTTGACGAACATGACCACGGCGCTGCCCAGGTAGATGAGGACCAGACCGCCCTCACGCTTCTGGCCCGGATCGCGAACGGCGTTCTCGCCGACGGCTAGGCCGTACGCTGCCACCAGCACCAGGATGCCCGTGATCCAAAAGTAGGTGTTCTTCCACCAGACGGGCTTGGGGGGCGGCTTCTCGCTCATCGGCGCGTGATTGTACCCGGGCGCCGGGAGAGGAGGAGGATGGAAGGGTTGAGGGAAGGGGGTGTGGATGAAGAGATGAGGAGATGAAGGGATGAGGGGCGGTGCGTTCTCCGGCCCCCTGGTCCCTCTGTCCTTCGGTTCCTCGGTCCTGCGCGGGCACGGAACCCGCGGCTACGGGATTCCCGTCCCTCCGCACCTATACTCGGATATCCAGAAGCTGCCCTACGCCTTCCGACCGGTTGGACTGGGCCTCGGCTTCCTTCCTCTGGGCTTCCATCAATCGGCGGAGGAGCTGCGCCTGGGGAGATTCGACAGCGTCGGACTTGGGCGTCGTCGCGGGCTGCGCGCCGCCGATATTCAGGTGTGGGTTGGTGGAGCCGGTGCTTCCGACGTTCATCGATATTCGTATCGGAAGGAACCGCGATTTCCTCAGTTTTGCAGCTCAAACGCGAGCACTCGGACAATGCCGGAGAGGTCTCTGGTCGCCTCGACGAGCCGCCAGCCCGCCTCTTGAAAGAGGCCTTGAACTCTCAGTTCCTGGCCAACCCCGATCTCGACGATCAGCCGGCCACGGGAGTTCAAATGGTCCGGCGCCTCGGCCGCCATCCGCGCGTACACCTCGACACCCGTGGGCCCGGCGAAAAGGGCCTCTCTTGGCTCGTGCAGGCCGACCTCTGGCATCAAAGACTCCCCGTGGGCGACATAGGGCGGGTTGGAGACGATGAGGTCGAATTTCAGCCTCTCGAACCTCCCGAAGAGGTCGGATTGGACGAACTGCACGCTGCCCGTTCCGAGTCGCTTCGCGTTTTGCTGAGCGATCGCGAGCGCCTCTTGAGAGATGTCGGCTGCCCAGACCTTCCAGTCGGGCCGTTCGAGCTGGAGGGTGATCGCGATGCAGCCGCTGCCCGTGCCGATGTCCAGAACCCGGATTTCGTGCGCTTCGGAAGTCAACCGCAGGCATGCTTCGACGAGTACCTCGGTCTCCTGGCGCGGGATCAGGACGGCGGGCGAGACCTCAAAATCACGCCCAAAGAACTCGCGAAACCCGATGATGTAGGCGAGCGGCTCGCGTCTTTCACGCCTGCCCAAGAGGCTGTCGAGAGCTTCCGCTTCAAGCGAAGTTTCAGGGTGGGCGAGCACCCAAGAGCGGTTTTTGCCCAGAGCGTGCGCGGCCAGGAGTTGGGCCTCGAATCGCGCCGATTCGATACCGCTCGCCGCGAGGCGGCGCTCGGCCTCGCTCAGCCACTCCTGGAGGGTCATGGTGCGATTGTGGCAAAGTAGGAGGGTGTCCGGTTTCGACCCTGTAGCGCCGTTCTACGATGAGCTGATGCGCGTCGTGCCGTATGGCATGTGGGCCGACTACTACAAGCTCCTCCTCGCGCGGCAGGACGTTTATCCCGAGCATCTGCTCGAGGTCTGCTGCGGGACGGGCAAGGTCGCCGAGGAACTGGTGAAGGAGGGCTTTCAGGTCAGCGGGTTTGACCTCAGCGCTCCGATGGTGGATGAAGCGCGGCGCAAGGCGGCCTCGAAAGGTCTTGACATCCGCTATGAGGTGATGGACGCTGCGACCTTCGACATGGGGCGGACCTACGACGCGGCGTTCTCGTTTTTCGATAGCCTGAACTACATCACTGACCCGTTCGCGTTCGCCAAGGCGATCAAGCGGGTTGGCGCGCACCTGCCGAGCGGGGCCTCGTTCATCTTCGACCTGAATACCGCCTACGCTTTTGAAGAGCGGATGTTCGACCAGCGCCAAATGCACCCCGCTGCAAAGCTGCGCTACCAGTGGAGGGGCGACTGGGACCCCGAGACCCGGCTGATCCACGTGACGATGAAGTTTTGGCGAAAGGGGGAGGAGTTGGAGATCGTGCACGTGCAGCGGGCGCATTCCGACGAGGAGGTCCGGGGGTCTTTGGAGGCGGCAGGATTCGGGTCGGTCGAGGTGTTTCACAGCTACACGCTGGACCGGCCGAGGAAGAACAGCGATCGGGTTCATTACGCGGCGGTGAAGCGGTAGAGGTTAGGGAGGGGGCCAGCCGGGAGATAATGGGGTGAAGAGAGGATAGGGGGCCGAGCGAGATGCGGGCTGAAGCCCGCTCGCCCTGAAAAGGCGGGGTGAACCCCGCCCTTCATCCACACCGCCAACCGCTATCCGCTCACGACCCCCGCCCACTATCTCCTGCGCGAGCTGTAGCCCGCTCTCCGTTTCCCCTTCTCCCCGGTTCTCCTACTCCCCGACTCTCCCTCTCCCCGCCTACCGGATCTCCCCAATCAGATCGCCGTCGGCTTGGACCTCGCCGCTCAAGACGCAGTGCCGAATAGCGCCGGAAATCCGCACGCTGGCCCCTGGGAGCACCGTCGTGTCCTCGATCAGGGAGCTTTGAACGGTGGCCCCTGCCCCTACCACCACATCCTTCCCAATCGTGCTCTCAACCTGCGCGAAGGCGTCGATCAAGTGCCCGCCCTGGGTGATCGAGCGAGATGTCTCCAGAAATGAATCCAGCGTGCCCGTGTCGAACCAGTGCCCCTCGTTCTTTCCGGCCAGCACGGTCTTGCCCCGATCGATGAGCATCTGGATCGCGTCGGTGATCTCGTATTCCCCCCGCGCGCTCGGCTTCAGGTCGGGAAGCACCTCCCAGATGTCGGGCCGGAAGAAGTAGAGGCCCGCCATCGCGTAGTTCGATTCCGGCTCCTGCGGCTTCTCCACGAGCTTGACGATGCGCTCGCCGTCGAGGTTGGCCACACCGAATCGGCGTGGGTCCTCGACCCACTGCACCAAGTTCAGGTTCGCTGCGCCGCTGTCGAGAAACCTGGCGGCATGTCCGGCAAGGCTTTTGTCATACACCGCGTCGCCCAGATACATCGTGAACGGCTCCTCCCCGCAAAACTCACGGGCAAATCCGAGCGCGTGCGCCAGCCCTTTAGCCTCCACCTGCCGCACATACTCCAATCGAAGCCCAAACGCCCGCCCCGAACCCAGCGCGGCCCTGAGCTGCGGCTCGTTCTCGCCGACGACGATGGCCGCCTCTTCAACCCCCATTTCGCGAAGGCGGTCGAATGCATAGGCGAGCGTGATGCGGTTGCAGATCGGGAGCAGAGGCTTCGCCACGCTGAGGGTTGCCGGATAGAGCCGCGTTCCTTTTCCGGCGGCAAGTACGACGGCTTTCATGAGCCTAAAGGATATCCCAGGCGCCCCTGCTCTCGGGCGGAGCGCCCTGTTGCGCTAAGGCTTATCCGACCAAAAAGTCGCAATTTCCGATCGGCCCCCCAAGGTTCGCCCAAAGGAGGGCTAAAATGGCCCTATGCCCCGCGCCATGGATGGCCTTCGGGTTGGTCTCGTTACTCTGCTTGCTTGGATAGCGGCCGGGTGCGGCTCGTCTCCTCCCCCTCCCTATCCCCAGTGGTCTCCCGCGCCTTCGGCCGAGGGTGCGACCGGGCGCTTCGCCGAGTACCAGCGCGCGGCCGAAGAAGCGGAGAGAGCCGCAGGCAAGCTCGGCGGCAGAGTCAACTTCACACCCGGAATGAAGCGCGAGCTGCGAAACCGTCTGGCGCCGTCGATGGCGCGGGTCACTCAGACGGCATCGGACGGTTCCTTCGGGTTTGTCGCACGAGGCCCCTTTGAGTCGGCACCCCACCAGAAAGGTTGGTGGCTGCTCGGGCAGGCTTTCTCCTGGCGAATCGAGGCGGCCGTTGCTCGCGAAGACTATGAACGGGCGGTACAGGACGCCCTGGCGGCAACCCGATTCGGTTTTTCGCTCTCAGCGGGATCGGCTACCGACGCCGGCCTGGGCTTCACCATTGTCGACCGGGCCCGGCGGGCCCTCGCGCCGGCGCTTCCCCGAATGGGCGCCGGGCAACTGCAGTCTCTGGCAGCCGGTCTGGGCGCGATTCTGGAGCAGCGGCCCTCGATGGCTGCGACGGCGGCCAACGAACGGCTGAACATGCTTGCGGCGGTGCAGACGGTTCAGGACCTCTATCGCGATCAAAACCTGAAGGCGTTGACACGCTCGCTCGGGCCCGACGTCTCCGACGCCGTCACCTATCTGGAGCAGCTTCGGCCGAAGGACGCCTCGAAGCGGCCCGCTTACTTTGAGGGGTTCGCCGCCGAGGCGGAGCAGGTTAGCGCCTGGAACGCCAAAATCGCCCCCCTCGACGCCGCCGCGCGCAAGGAGCAGGGGGATCCGCCTTTGGGAGAGCACCGGCCTTGGAGGCGGCTTGCGCGGCACTTTTTCGGCGCGATGAAGCCTCTCTTCTCCATGCGGGATGCCACGCTGGCACGTACAAGGATGCTCGCGCTGGAGGCCCTCATCCACAAGTCACTGAAGGTGACGGGCACCGCGCCGAAGGACCTCAGTGGATTCCCCGAGTCGATCGTCGAGGACCCTTACACCGGGCGCACCCTGGCTTACCGTGCAGAGGGCGCCGACTACCGGCTGTATTCGGTGGGAGAAGACCTGAAGGACGACGGCGGCGAAACCAACGACACGTATTCCTCGCCGGACCTCAGGGTCGAGGCGGACTGAACCCAAATAGGCCGAAGCCCGCCTCTCGAAGCAGGCTGCGTCACAGTGTGTCTGAATTGCCTCCGCCTCTTCCGAGGCGGAGGCTTTGAGCCCGGTGATGCGCTGTTGAAGCCTCCACCTCGGAAGAGGCGGAGGCATCCAGGCCCGCTACCGTCACGAACGCTGAGTCAGCTTCGAATCCGAGGGGCGGGCAACGCTTTTCCCTTGCGGGGCGCTATTTCCTTAGCGAGATGAGCACCGTTCGTTCGATGCCGTCTCCCATATCCACCCGGAGCCGCCAAGTGCCTTTGGAAAGGTGGCGCGTGCCCAGATTAAAGATGTACTTGCCGTCGTCGTAGCGGAAGGTATTGCCGTCGTCCTCGCATGAGGTGGAATCGGCTTCTTCCTCAGTCCCGACGATGCCGTCAATAACCTTGGCGACGTAGAGGTGCGCCTCAAGGTCCGTGATCCCCGCGCTCGCGCCAGTCAAACGGAACTTCACTGGAATCGTTCGCCCAAGCTTGAAGACCGACGTGCCGTCCATGTTGATGGGCTGAAGGAAACCGGACCACGAGTAGCCCGCTTTGACCCACATCAGGGCCTCATACCTGCCCAACACCGAGTTGTATCCGGTTCCGGAAACGTAGGTGTTGGGGCCGTCATGCCAGATGCCCGTCGCGGTGGACCAGGTGTAGTCCGCGGACAGGAAGCTGCCGAGGTTCGTGTACGACGCGGCTGTTCCCGACCAGAGCGCCGCAGACTGAACGCCGCCGATCACGGCATAGCCCACCTGCTGGCCCGCATCCACGGCTGAAGCAGAGGAATAATCGGCGCCGGCCGGATTGAGGTCGACCCAGGACGCGGCAGATCCGGACCAGAGGCCCGCATGCGGCACGCCAGAGAAGGAGCCAAAGCCGACCTGCTGTGCGCCGTCGGTCCCAAAGGCCTGCGAGAAATCCGACCCGGCTGGGCTCAAGTCGACCCATGAGGCTGCGCTGCCTGTCCAAAGGCTAGCGCCAAGGAACCCGGCGAACTCGGAGAAGCCGACCTGTTGGCCGCCGCCTGCGCCAAGCGCGTAGGACATCTCGGTCGGCAGTCCAGGGTTCAGATCGACCCAGGACGCAGCCGTGCCGCTCCAAAAACTCGCGTGGGCAACACCTCCAGCGTCGGCGACTCCGGCTTGGGTCGATCCGTCCGCCGCCAAGGCTTGAGACCAGGCTGAGGCGAACGGGTGCAGGTCCATCCAGGAGGCCGCTGTGCCACCCCAGAAGCTGGCATGCTCGGATCCGGCGACTTCGGCGGAGCCGACCTGCATGCCTGCGTTCACGCCAAGAACAGCGGAATAGAGGGAGCCCGCAGGATTGAGGTCCACCCAACTAGCCGCAGAACCGTTCCAGAGGCTGGCGTGGGGATAGCCGGCGAAGGCCGCGTACCCTCCCTGCTGTCCTGAGTTCGTGGCCAGCGCCTCCGAGAAATCTGCCGAGGCTGGGTGCAGGTTCACCACCGTCCATTGAGCTTGCGCGCGTCCGGCCAGACACGCTGCGGCCACCGCAAGCGGCGCCAAGATGAGCTTCTGAGTAAGTCGCATTGGTCTCTTTCCCTCCAGGTTGTGCGGCCCACATGCCAGGTACCAGGCACTCCTTGCAGGGCGCAGCAACCCTTTTATTCTTGCCCAGGTTCACCGCAATCCTTACGGGGAAGCCACTTCCTGGTATTTCTGCTATGGTTTCTACTCAGGAAGCACCCAGGGCTCCCGCTGCGGCTGGCGGCGTGTGGGCCTGGTGGCGCGTGGGGCGCCTGGAACTCTGGACAGGGCATCGATTCTTGAGCGCACCAGGCGTTCCCGGAAGTCGTTGAAGGAGCAGATCGCCCGAACGCCCATCACGTTGGCGACCGTGATCGCGCCTCCCCAATCGGCGGGGTTCAGCTTGTCGTCGAGGCAGCGGTCGGCCTCAGCGTCGTATCGGGCGCAGTCTTTGCACAGCACGGGTAGGCTCCTCAGAATGGTGACTGGCGATGGAGGGTAGGCAGGACAAGGGCCAACGGCGGGCGGCAGCCGCGCTGGCGGCTGCCCTTCTGGTTGCTTCAGCCTGGGCGTCTCCCATACAGACCTCCACGATTTCGTTTCGCAAGGGGACCTTCACCGTGCGCACGCCGATCGGATCCACGTCGGTTCCCATCGCGGAATCGAAACGCCAGGCTACCCAACCCACCTCGACGAATGTCAACCGTATCCTCTTTCGAAAGGACGACGCCTATGCGGTATGGGATAGCCGCGGGCTGAGCATCCGGAAGGGAAAACAGGCGCTGACGACTCGTCTGCAGGGCCTCAGCGTGACGCCAAAGCTCTTCACGACCGACGAGATTCTGGCCAACCGGGCTTGTTTCGCACTTGGTCTGAGGTCGCCGTTCGCCAGCAAGATCTCCGGCGCAAAGAGGGTCGGCGCGGCCGTGACCTTGTTGGCCCGGTGGGAAGACTTCTCCGGCGCGCCGTGGCTCGAGGCCCTGATCGAGGTGGACCTTGCCGAGCCGAAACCGCACGTGCAGCTTCTTGGGGCGTTTGAGGGGCTATCCGTGGGTCCCGAGGGCGAACGTCTGCGGCTCGACGGGACGATGTTGGCGGCGCTGACGCGGCGAGCCGACGGATCCTGGGGAAAGGCTACGTGGGACCCCAGGCTAGCCAGATTCGACTTTCAAGCGATGGGGGAGAACTTGGCCGACTTTGCCTTTCTCGGGCCCCAATCCGGCTACGCGTACGAGCGGACCGGATACGGTTCGACGCTGCTGTCCCGGTTCCACTTTCCAACCGCCGCCAAGCGTACGTTGATGGAGTCGCGTGGTGAGATCAAGCTGCTCGACCCCAAGGAGCCTTGGCTTGCCCTGGCGCGTGAGGAGAACGGCTTATGGCTGCACAATCTTGATTCAGGTTCCAAAGTGCTATTGCCTTCGGGCGGCCTGGTCCGGCGCACAAGCCTCGGGCTCTTTGTGGCCTCGCCGCTGCCGAAGCCGGAATCGGCGGCGCTTTACTCACTGGACCGGTTCGAGCGTGTGGCGCTGTGGTCTCCGGACATCCAAAAGCAGCAAGACGCCGCCGCCCGCAAAGGCAAGCACACGCCCTCGAAGCGCAAGCGAAAGAGGCACTAGCCTCCTTTCGCCAAGGAACCGCCCAGCGCCTCGACTGCACCTGACACGTCCTCGATCGCAAGCGTGATCTCGTCGAAGAGCTCCTGAAACTCGTCCTTTGCCGACCCCTCCGCCGCTAGCCGCAGGCTGTCCGCGATTTCCTGGGCCTCGTCGAGGTCGCGCCTGGCGTTGCTGGCGAGCTCGATCATCGCCTTGACCTGGTTCTCATAGTTTTTCAGGTTCTCTCTCACGGACTGGACCGATTCCGGCATGTCGTCGTAGTCCGAAACGCTAGCCCCGGCGCTGTCCAGAAAATCCACAAGGTCGTCGAGTGCGGCGCGCAGATCGGTTTTGTTCGGCGCGCGATCCCGAAGCTTCAGCGCGTGCTCATAGGCCCCTTGAATGGTCTCGGAGGCGGCGCCAAGCTGAAAGTCCCCGCTCCTCAGCTTCTCATAGACCGCTGTCTCGCGCGTGACCTCCCCGCCCTTGCCCTGGCGTTCGAGCTTGCCGCCATCTTTGGGACCCTGCGCGCACCCGAGCAGGCCAAGCACCGCCAACAGACCTAGCCCCCATGCTCTCACGATGCTGGATGCTACCCCGCTTGACACGGCGGCATCCCAGATGGCGACAATGCATCTATGCTTTCTCTCGCAACGCTTTCTGCCGGCGCCGCTTTGGCGCTTGGGGTTCCCCAGCAGCCGGGGGCGGCGGCCCAACAAAAGGAAGCCCCAAACCCGCTCACCCTCGCCATCGGCCGGCCCGGACAATTGGTGGTGAAACCGGGCGAGATCATGGACACACGCTCCAGTCGCTCAGCCACGATCGCCGACATCGTGAAGGCGGCGGAGGGCAAGAGGTTTGTTTATCTGGGTGAAAGCCATACCAACGCCCAGCACCACCAGATGCAGGCCGATGTCATCGTCGCGCTGGCGAAGTCGGGACGCCAGGTGATCGTCGGCTTCGAGCAGTTCACCCGGCCCGTCCAGCTTCAGCTCAACCCATGGACCCTGGGCTGGTGGAGCGAGGAGCAATTCATCAAGAACGCCGACTGGAAGGGGCAGTGGGGCTATGACTACGCGTTCTATCGCCCGATCTTCGAGGCTACCAAGCAGTACCGCCTGCCGATGGTGGCGCTGAATGTGCCGCGAGACTGGGTGCGCGCCGTGGGCCGTGGCGGACCGAACGGGCTTCCCGCGGATGCCAAAAGCCAAGTGCCTGAACTCGACGTGACGAACAAGGACCACCGCGAGGTGTTCTTCGCCATGATCGGCGGCCACCCGCCCGGAAGCAGCACCCAAATGGACAACATGTACTCCGCGCAGGTGCTCTGGGACACCGCGATGGCCGATTCGGCGCTGAAGTACCTGGCCCAGCATCCCACGACCTCGAACACGGTGTTCGTGGTGATTGCGGGCTCCGGGCACGTGATGTACGAGCAGGCGATCAACTACCGGATCTTCAAGCGCACGGGCGAGAAAGGCGTGACGGTGGTGATGGTCGGCGGCAAGGAGCCGGTCACCGTCTCCCGGGGAATCGGCGATTTTGTGTTCTGCGGAGGGAGTGAGTAGGGATAAGTTGCCGGATCGTGCCGATTTAGGCCATAATAGACCCTTGTCGGAGGAATCCTAAGGTTTGGTCTACGTTCACGTTCAATCCAACGAGTCGATCGACGCGGCGCTGAAGCGCTTCAACCTCAAGCTTCAGCAGAGTGGCGTGCTTCGCGATTTGAAGGAGCATTCGCACTTCGAGAAGCCCAGCGAGAAGAAGCGCCGCATGCGCCGTCGCCGCGTTTCCCGGCAGTAGACTCCCTCCAGTCGGATCGCCTTGTGCCGACGATTGAGAGCAATGGAACCGGAAAAAGCCGAGCCTCCCTCCTCGTGCCGGCTTTTGTCATCCCAAGATGTTGGACGCCCCGCGTGGTGGGCGGCCCCCCGAATTGGCTACGCATGCGCATTCCGGTTTGGCGCGCACCCCGGCGAGTGATCGCCCACGCGCCCCCTTCCTATGGAACCCCCCAGTAGCCCTTCGATAGACGTGTTGAACCGATCCGGCCTTGAGCCTCCCCTCGAAGCCCTGCTCGCCGGGGCGCGCACGGCCTTGAGCCTCCACGGGATGAGCCTAGGCGAGCTCTGCATCGTCCTTACAACGGATGAGGAGATCCGCGACTTGAACGCCAAGCACCGAGGCATCGATGAGGCCACCGACGTGCTCACCTTTCCCCCAAGCGAGCCCGCCAGGCTGGCAGGCGCCCTGGGTGACCTGGTGATCGCCGTGCCCTTCGCTGGCCGGCAGGCAGAGCACAGGGGGGTTGCCCTCGACGTCGAACTCGGCTATCTCGCCATCCACGGTGCGCTGCACCTGGCGGGCTTCGATGATGAGTCCGATGTCGATCGGAGGGCAATGCAACTGGAGATGGCGCGCATCGCGGGATTGGCGGGGCTGCCGCAAGACCCCGATTGGACGACCCTCACGGTCTCGGAGGCCATGGCGTGAGCCTCGAACAGAAAAAGAGCGCTCTCGAGCCGCTCCGCGTGGCCATGCGCGGCCTGATTTACACCTTTCGCACTCAGCGCCACATGCGCATCCACATCTACGTGGTGCTGACGGTCACACTGCTTGGCCTCTTTTTGGGTCTGCGCCTGAACCAGTTGATGGTGCTTCTGTTCGTCATTTCGCTGGTGCTTGTCGCCGAGATGTTCAACAGCGCGATCGAGGCGACCGTGGACCTCGTTCAGCCGCAATACGACCCCAAAGCAAAGTTCGCCAAGGACATCTCCGCGGGCGCGGTGCTCATCACGACCCTGATCGCCATCGTCATCGGCACGCTGATGCTGCTTGAAGAGCGCCGCTGGGAAAGGCTGAAGATGATCTTCAGCTCACCTGAAGGCTTTGGCACGACGGTGACCGTGCGCGCAATCCTCGGCATCTTCCTCACGGTGATTTGTGTGGTTATCGGCAAGGGCCTCGGCAAGCGGGGCCAGGTGCTCAAGGGTGGCCTGGTCAGCGGGCATACCGCACTGGGCTTCTTTGGCGCGGTGACGGTCATCTTTGTGGCGGACAACGCGCTGGTCTCGGCGCTGGCCATTTTCCTCGCGCTACTCATCGCGCAGAGCCGGTGGGAGGCCAAGATCCACTCGATGTTCGAGATCACCCTTGGCGCAGCGGTGGGCACGATCCTCGCCCTCATTCTCTACGGGCTCATCCCCAAGTGACGTGATGAAAGAGCCTAGACCGCCCAAAGACGTCGCGCGCAATCGCACTCAGAGGCCATCCCCCATGAGGCTGCTCCCCATGGCGGCGGCAGTTGCCGTCGCGGTCCTCTGGATCTCTGAGGGACCCAACTCTTCCGGCGCCGTGCAGGCTGCGGCGCCGCCCTGGCCCGCGACTCCCGGCGCGCTGGGCGCGGCTCTCATCGGCATCGCGGCCCTGATGCTCCTCAATGCGATCCTCATTGCAGCCGAAGCCGCCCTGGAACTCCTCAGGCCGGGGCACGTTCGGCACATCCGCGAGACCAACGAGCGGCGCGCCGACCGGCTTCAAGCCCTGATCGACGCGCGGGCCAGGCATCTGGCGGCCTGCTCTCTTGGCAGCCACATCATCCGGCTCGTGATCGCGTTCATCACCTTCTGCTGCGTCGCTCCGTGGGTTCAAGCATGGGGCATCGAGCGCTTCGGATGGGCCGACGACGCGGCCTCCTTCTTTTGGTCGTTCACCCTCGCCATGGCCCCGATCGGGTTCATCCATCTCATCTTTGGCGAGCTGCTGCCCAAGAGCTACGCGGTGCTCCACCCACACCGTCTGGCATCGGTCCTGAGCACGCCGATCGTTCTGGCCTCGGCTCTGCTTTCTCCCTTCGCGATGGCGCTGACCGCCATTGCCGGGCTGATCACTTCTAGATTTGGCGGCAAGGCCAGCTTCAGCATCCCCAACCAGGCCGAGGAGGAGATCCTCAACCTGGTCGAGGAGGCTCAAGAACAGGGCGAGATCGAATCTGAGGAGCGTGAGCTGCTGCGCTCCGTTTTCGATTTCACCGACACCGTCGCGCGCGAAGTGATGACGCCCCGCGTGGACTTGGACGCGCTGCCCGTGAGGACCGACCCGATGGAGGTAGTGCGCCTGATCCAGGAATCGGGGCACTCGCGCATCCCCCTCTTCGAGGAGACCGACGACCAGATCGTCGGCATCATCCACGCCAAGGACCTCCTGCTGGCGATGCTCGGCGGCAAGGCCCCCAATCTGCGATCGCTGATGCGCCCGGCACTGTTCGTCCCTGAAAACAAGAACCTGTATGACCTGATCACCGAGATGCGCCAGCAGCGCACCCAGCTCGCCATCGTCCAGGACGAATTCGGCGGCACCGCCGGCATCGTGACGGTGGAGGACATCGTCGAGGAGCTTGTCGGCGAAATCGTGGACGAATACGACGTAGAGGAACCCGAAATTCAGCCTTGCAGCGAGGGCGGCTGGCTGATCGACGGCAAAACGCATGTCGATGACGTTTCCGAAACGATCGGCGTCGAGCTCTCAAGCGATGAGTTCGACACCTTGGGCGGGTATGTTTTCGGCCTGTTTGGCAGGCAGCCTCAGCTTGGAGAGGAGATCGAGGAAGCTGGAGTGCGGTTCCTGGTGGACCAGACCGATGGGCGGCGGATTTCGCGGCTCAAAGTGCAGCTTGCGTCTCTCGGTGAGGACAGTGGCGCGATGGCCGAAGAAGCCATGTAGCGCTTCGGCTCGTATACCGCGCAATCAAAGGCTCGCATTGCCAAGCCCAGCGGGCCGAATGGTGAAAGCAAAGGGCAACGCCCTGGAGCTTGGGAGCCAAACCCACCTTCTCTATCACCAACAGGCCCAAGGGAATACACTGGGCCCGAAGGGCCGCACTAGCGGGACTCTGGGAGGCAACCACCGCCGTGGCAACACTGGACCATGTACGGGCAATCGCAAAAAAGCTCACCGGAACCGAAGTCTCCGAGGGGGAGCGGTTCGGGCTCTCGGTGCCGGTCAAGGGGAAGCTCAAAGGCTACGTCTGGGCCTGGATGGAGCGTGCGGACCCGAAGAAGCCCAAGGTCGCAAACAACGCTGTGCTGGCGATCGTGGTGCCGAACCTGACCGCCAAGGAACTGGTCATCGCAGCGAGCCCGGAAAAGTTCGTCGACGATCCGCACTACAACGGTTTTCCGGCGGTGCTTGCGCGCATTGAAGCGTTTGAGCCTGAGGAGCTCGAAGACCTGATCCTGGAAGCCTGGAAGGCAAGAGCGCCTAAGAAACAGCGAAGGGAGTTGGAGTAAGTTGACCACGCTGTCTTTGCGCCTGATCTGCCTCAACGCCTGAAGAGACGAACTGCCAATGCGATACAGCGATCTGACCCGTTTGCCTACCCCGAACATCCCGGCGGACCTGGTGCCGCATCCTCGTTACGAAGTTGGAATGAAGAAAGGCAAGCAGGACATACCACCCGATGCATGGGGCCACTGGAGATACAACTCCAGCAAGGTCTTTCCCCAAAGCGCGATTCGTGCAAACCCCGAGAAGCAAAGAGGCTACGCTGTCGACGTCGGCTATTACGTTGACTGCTTGCAGGGCTGTCGTGTCTGCGGCCGCCCGTTCGTCTTCTTCGCCGAAGAGCAGCGCTACCTGTATGAGGTCCTTGGGCTTCCGGTGGACCGATGGTGCCTGCGATGTGTCGAGTGTCGAAAGGCTTACAAGCATGTCCAGGGGAGGTTTCAGCGGTACTCGCGGCTCGTGGCGATGGAGAAGCTCAGTGACAAGGATCTGGCCACGCTCGCGCTGGACACGCTATTCCTCTGGGAGCAGGGTCTGATTCAGAACCGAGATACCCTCAATCGGGTGAAGAACCAAGCGCTGAAGCGCATACCGAACCGTCGGATTGCGAAGGAAATAGTGGAAGCGGCCAATCGAGCAAAAGCTCTTGAGTGAGACCCGGCCACGTGGGTTGTGACGTTCGTTCCCAGATACTCAGGCGCTCTCAGGAAGTTTCATCCGTGATGCAAAGGTCTCTCCGTTCAAAGACAGCCAGGAGGCTGCGAGCGCGCTGCCAGCCATAATCGCACCATGGCGTCGAAGTGGGCCATGCGGTTTATGTGGACGGTCTTGGCGGCCACCGGCATGTTCGCAGCGTTTGTCGTTGGAGATTATCGCGGGCGGAGCATCCAGATTCAAAAGGAGGCGCGCCGCGACGTGGATCGGCTTTACAGGTATTTGCGAAACGGAGACATCGAGGGTGCGTACCGGGATGGGCTGCTGCACTCCGAGTCCAAGGAGTCCGCCTCGGAAGTGCAGGCAAAGTGGGGGAAAGCCCTTGAATCTCATGTAGATTGGCAGCGTGTCGGGCCGTTTGGCCTGCCGGTGTTCTTCAGCCTTTCCGTGAAACGGGAGAAGGGGCTTACCACGGAGTTCGTCACGCGCCATTGGGCAGGTGGACCGGCGCTGGATCTTGGAGCCGAGGTCAGAGAGGATAAGTGAAGCAGGTTGGCCCTGCTTACCGGATAAGCTCCCGTTTACCGAAGGAAATCAACCGTGACCCGACGAACCCTTATCCAGACTGCAGCTTCGGCAACCGGCATCGCCAAAGTCCTCCCGGCCCTGGCAGTTGATTGTCCCGACCCTCGACTTTCGACCTTCGACCTTCCGTCCCCGACCCTCGTCCCCCAACCCTCCCCCCTCGACGGCCGCCGGATCCTCACCTTCAACTCCGTCATCCGCGTCAACCAAATCGAGGTCACGCGGACCCAGAACGAGGGCTTCGACGAATACGACCGCCACACCCCCGAGAACATCATGGCCCTGCGCGAGGCCTTCGCCGAGGGCTGGCCGGGCGCGGCGATGACCTGGGCGCTGAGTTGGCGCGCCCTGCACGATCAGCGCCCTAACTACGTCGCCGCCAGGAGGCTGGTCCGCCAGTTCCACGACGAGTACGGCGACGACGTCACCTTCATCCCCGGCGCCTACTTCGCGAACATGTACAACACGCGCGAGCAGGTGAACCGCGACATCCACGAGGCGCTGGCCAAGCTGCCCGAGTTCATGGGCAAGGGCTACCGGCCCAAGAGCCTGCTTGCCGGGTTCCTTGCGGCGGAGAACCAGAAATACCTGGCCGAGCAGGAGGGCATTCACGTCTGCCAGGGCAACATTTGGAGCCAATTCGGCATCGACAATGGCGACGGGGACGGGGCTCCGAGCTACCCCTTTTATCCCTCGACCGAGCACTTTTGCAAGCCGGCGCAGAGCAAGAAGGACCTCATCGACTGCGTCAACCTCGACGGCTGGACCGTGGATTTCCTCTCCGCCCGGCGGCTGGGCCTGGGAGAGTACACCGTGGACGGTAAAAAGAAGGGCTACAACAGCCGCTTCGGCGTCGGTCCGATCGAGACCATCGGCTGGTATGGGCCGGACAAGGGCCTCGAGGCGATGCTCGCCTGCACGGGCGTGCACTTCGACACCGGTTTCAAGCTGAACCAGTGGGCGTGGGTGACCAACTGCTGGGAAGTCTCGCTGGTGCCGCAAGTGAAGAACCTGAAGGTGCTCACGAAGTGGCTGCGGGGGATCCGCGAGCGCTGGCCGAACGCGGAATGCCTGACGCAAGGCGACTTCGGTGCAGCGTGGCGGAAGCAGTACAAGGACAACTCTGGCCTCGACTATCGCTTCATGGAACGAGGGTCTGGCCTTGGCTGCAGCGACGCGAACCTGGAGATCAAGTGGTATATGAACCCCACCTTCCGGTTGGCGCTGTTGAGGGATTGGAAGGAGGGTTTGTCGGTAGCCGCGGGTTCCGTGCCTGCGTCCGGTGCGCTTGGACCCTGGCGCGTCATCGACTTTACGCGCTACGACATCCCTGCCCACGAACCCAAAGACCTCGGCCGCAACTGGAGCCTGATGGGCGAGATCAACCAGAAACAAACCCGACCACAGGATAAGCCGCGTTTGTTGGAGGAGCTCTCGACGCAAGATCGGGAGTTGATAAGGAAGGTGGTGGGGGATTCGCTGAGGATTAGCCTGATCAATGGTCAGTCGTCGCGCTGTCGATCATCGCGATGAAGTCGACAAAGGTCGTGTGCTCCTCGATCAGCCGGGCAGCAAGGTCGTCGTCCACTTTGAACCCAAGCTGACTCTCGATCGCCAGCAGAATCTCCACCTCGTTGAGATCGCCGTACCTGAGCACGAACATCAGCTCGACCGGATCGAGCGGGTGAAAGGTGCTCCCCTTGGGATAGGCGTGGTCGACGACAATCGCCTCGATCTTGCGCCGAATCGCCACATCGTAGGGGTAAGGAGACCAGGTGGACTCGGGCACGGGACCGCGATCAATCGCTTGCTCGACCAACGCCTTCTCGACCTTGACTTGCTGAGCGTATCCGGCAATCCACCCAACGATCGGGATCTTGAAGAACCACCTAGATCGTTGATCGGGGCCTGGCGGATCGTGCAGCAAGGGGAAAGACTCGACCAAGGGTTGTATCGAAGTTTACGCGATCGGATCGCACTCCCAAGAGCGAAGCCTTAACACTTGCGGTTGCGAAATCAGACCACCCCCGCCCCTACTCCCTCTCATTTCCCCAGAGTTTGCCGCCGCCGCGGGATTTGCGCCAGGCGTCGCGCCAGCGGTGCACGTCGACCGTTGAAATCTCCGGCATCGGCTTGCGGTCCTCTACGCTCGGTAGCGGCGGGAACGGTTTGGAGGGCAGCGTCTGGTACCAGTACGCCACGCTGGCAAGCTCCATGCTCAGCACGTTTCCGTGGCCGTGCTCGATGCTCGCGCGCAGCGACTTGCTGAACCGGATCGGGTCTTCGATATGGAAGCGGTACACGTGCGTGCGGCCGAGCCACCCAAAGAGCGGGCTGTCGTTGTGCCGGCCGGGCGCGCGCGCCGTGCCGAAATAGGGGTGCAGATAGTGCTCGTCTGGACTCCACGACTGGTTGAAATAGTCCTCCGTGCCGGTGCCGTGGGCGCTGCCGGGCCAGGGCTCGCCGTCCACCAGGAACATGTCGTCGCCTTCGCCGTACCAGATGGGAGTGGGGCAGTGGATGTAGTAGTTGACCCCGACGAAGTGGCCCTTTCCCTCGGGATCGCAAAACCGAAAATTGGACTCATCGGTCGGGTTTTTGGGGGGCTTGCCGAAGATGCCCCATTCATTCTCGATGTCGCCCTGCTCGGATTCGGGCCAGGTCACGGCCTGGTTGTATTGGGCGTGGAAACGTCCCATGTTGTTCGGGTGGTTGGGGTCGGACGTGTCGGACCCGTCGGGTAGGTCGGATTCGTAGGTTTCATAGTCCACGTAATAGTAGAAGCAGCCCACGTCCTCGGGTCCCTGGTTCTCCACCTCGATGCGCGCGCCGTTGCCAAAGGGCATCGGGAAGTAGCAGACCAGCGCGTTGCCCTCCTTTGGCGCGGCGGCCAGCGGCAGGCTGACGAAGTTATATTTCATCCCCCAGCCCTGGCCGAAAAAATCCCCTATCGGCGATTCGACGCTGGGGTGCTCTTGGCCATCCCAGAAGCACCGGAAGACCAGGTTCTTGCGTACGAGCGGGTCGTTCGAGGCGATCGTGATCCAGATGTGCTTGACGATGCCCGCGCCCTGCATCTCGGCCATCGTGAACGTCGAGCCTTTGGGGATCGGCACGTAGTCGCCGTTTCCGCCGGTGCGATCGTAGCTGGAGATGCGCTTGGAGCGGGCGTCGACGAGTTTGGCGAGGTTGGAAAGGGGGCCTTGGCTCATGGCTGGTTTGAGATTCGCCGCGAGGGGCTCCCGTCCTGCCAGTTACCTTGAGGTTTGTCTCAAGGGGCTGCTCGGTCGAGCGAGCGGTCGTTTCCGGCGGAGCCAGCGGCAGCGAAATTGACTGAAACGACAGATACAATTGCACGTTTGACCCCGAGGCCGGGCATCATTGTTTATGCCTTTGGCCATCGCCGCAAGTGGGGTGCGGCTGTCCTCAATAGTCCTTGCCATGAATACGCTCAAACTCGTCCTGCTCGTCGGTTCCGCCTTGATTGCCTTCGGTGCGATTGCGCAACAGTCTCAGCGCAACCAGAACCTCAAGGCGCCCGAACTCGTGGGCTCCACTTGGATCAATGCCGCAGCCGACAAGGCGCCGACCCTGGCCTCGCGCAAAGGCAAGGTCACCGTCGTGCACTTTTGGACCTTCGCCTGCTCAAACTGCAAGGCCAACCTTCCGGCTTATGGCCGCATCTATGCGAAGTTCAAAGCGCAAGGCGTCGAGGTCATCGGGGTGCACACACCCGAGCTTGAGATTGAGAAGAGCACCGCCAACGTGAAGGACGCGGTTGCCAAATACGGCATCAAGTACCCCGTGCTTGTCGACACCGACGCCCGCAACTGGAACAATTGGCGCCAGCAGATGTGGCCGACGGTCTTTGTGATCGACGCCGACGGCTACGCGACATTCCGGTGGGAAGGCGAGCTGGCATGGCGCGGCGCCAACGGCGAACAGCAACTAGATCGTGCCATCAAAGCGGCGCTGAACGTCAAGCGCTGAACGCGTCTCGATTGCCCTAGGTCGCCCTTACAGGGCTCGTTTGGTTGGGCTGCCGATTCCAGGGCTCCGCCCTTCGCTGAGTTAGGTTGGCCCTTTGGGCCAAGCGGGAAGTTTGGGTGGAGGGGTGGGTGGCGACCCGTCCAGGGGTGTCGCTGCGCTCAACCCCTGGCTACTCTCTTCTGACCCCGTTGGGGTCACCTCTAACAACACAGGTCCAGCAACCCACAGTCACGCCCACACACACATCCACCACAGGGTCACGCAAGACGTCAGCCGATGACCCATCACCGACTCACTCCTCTCACCGACTCACCCGTTCTCCGTCTCTCCTCACCACCGTTTCACCCACTCTCCCTCTCCCCGTCTCCCACTCGAAGTCGCCAACGCAGAACCTACTCCACGTAGGCGCCCTCTTCGGGCTTCTGCTTGAGAAATGCCTCGATGAAGGGGTCCAGGTCGCCGTCCATCACGCCGATGATGTTCCCGGTCTCGCACCCCGTGCGGTGGTCCTTGACGAGCGTATAGGGCTGCATCACATAGCTTCGGATCTGGCGACCCCACTCGGCGGGGCCGATCTCGCCCTTGATCTCCTTCATCTTCTGCGCGGACTGGGCGCGCTCGTATTCCTGGAGCCTGGAGAGCAGCACGCTCATCGCTGCAGAGCGGTTCTTATGCTGGCTGCGCTCGCTCTGTGCGAACACGGTGATGCCCGTGGGGATATGGGTGATGCGCACGGCGCTCTCGGTCTTGTTGACGTGCTGGCCGCCCGCACCCCCCGCGCGCAGGGTCTCCTGCTTCAGGTCGTCCGGATTGATGGCGACTTCGCCCTCTTCCACCTGCGGCAGAACCTCGATGCGCGCGAAGCTGGTGTGCCGCCGCGCGGCGGCATCGTAGGGCGAGATGCGCACCAAACGATGCACCCCGTTCTCCGACTTCAGGTACCCATAGGCGTAATCGCCCGTCACCGAAAAGGAGATGTTTCGGTAGCCGGTCACGTCGCCCGGGGTCTCGCTGAGAAGTTCCAGCTTGTACTTGTGCGTCTCGGCCCAGCGTTCAAGCATCCGGTAGATCATGGATGCCCAGTCGCATGCCTCGGTTCCACCTGCGCCGGCGCTGATCTCCACGATGGCGTTGCGTGCGTCGTGCTCCCCGGAGAGGAGGGTCTTCAGCTCGTAGGCATCTAGATCCTTCAGGAACTGGCGCGCCATGTCGTCGGCCTCCTTCTCGAATTCGGGAGAGGGATCGGCCGCGATCATCTCGTAAAGCTCGGCGATGTCGCGCTCGGTCTTGGCGAACTCCTTGTAGGGGTTCAGCAAGTTGCGAAGCCGGGAGAGCTTTCGCTGGGTCTTGTTGGCGATCGCCGGATCATTCCAGAAGTCCGGCTGGGTGGTTATTTCCTCGAGTTCCTTGACGTCGTGTTCCAGTTGAGGGACGTCAAAGATGCACCGCGATAGCGTCCAGGCGCCGCTTGGCGTTGGACAGCGCTTCATGCTGTTCGGGGGAGAGCATGCCGGGGAGGATACCTTTTGGGGAAGGTGCTAGAGGGAAAGGGAGAGAGGGAGAAACGGAGAAACGGGGAAACGGGGAAGGGGGAAACGGAGAAACGGGGAAGGGGGAAAGGGAGAAACGGAGAAACGGGGAAGGGGCGACACGGGGAAAAGGGGATGACCAGAGGAGAGTGTGTTATCATCATGTGTTATGGCAAGATCGTGGCCAGAGGGCTTCTGGGTATCGAAGTTTCGCTTGAAGGACGGGCGTACGCGAGCAGTGCTGGGATGGAAGGACCCAACTGGCAGGCCACAAAGAAAGGAGTTTTCGGCGAACGATCCCGACGAACTGGATGGGCGTATCGAGGCTTACATCGCCTCATTGTCCATACCGGAGTCCGTTCTTGAATATGCACCTGACACCCCCAGTTCTTTTGGAGCGAGAGAGCGGCAATCGGATTATGTGGCGACACACCGGGACCTAAGGGTCTATCAGCGCGCTATCGAGCTTTCTCAGGAAGTTAGGAAGGTCGTCGGTTCGTTTCCGGCCGATGAGCGATTCAGCCTCTCGGATCAGTTCCTTCGTTCCTCCCGATCGGTGTGTGCCAATCTCGCGGAGGCTTGGCGTAAGCGGCGATATCGGGCTGCCTTTGTCAGCAAGTTGTCGGACGTGGAAGGCGAATGCGCGGAAACCCAAGTTTGGGCCGAGATCGCATGGCTTAACCACTATTGCTCTGAAGAGCAGTTCAGAGCATTGTTCGTTGGCTACGAGGAGTTGATCCGCTCTGTCGTGAACATGATCTCCCACTCAGACAAGTGGACGACTTTGCCAAAACCGCGATAGCTTCAGTGCTCACCCACTCACCGTCTCACCTTTTCTCCCACTCACCGTTTCTCCGTCTCCTCAATGCCTGCCGTCCATCGAGTTGGCAAAGCCCACGGCAGACTTCAGGTAGCTGGTGGTGGCGGTCTTGCCGCGTCGGCCGGATTCGAATTCGTTCATCGCAAGCGTACGCCAGTCGGAAAGGAAGCCGACGATGCGGCTCTCCACCTGCTGGATGCGCTCAACCGCCGTTCGGTTCTTGGCGGAAAGAGAGAGACGTCGGAGTTCGGCGATGATCGCGTCCCTCTCGGCCAGGAGCGCCGATGACTCCGGAAACTGCTCGTTGCGTAGAGCCTCTTCGAGGGTCAGGGTGACCAAGAGCAGGCGTTCCACCGCCGCGGTGGCGGCGCGATCGTCGGCCTCAGGCGGCAAGCCGCTCAATTTGCTGCTCCTCGCCGAATTTCAGCGATGCCTGAAGGTGCGACCAACTCTCTCTCAGGTCGCTCATCACGCGGATGCTGCGCTCGATCGCGGCGACGTCGTCGGACATGTTGGCCTTGACCAACTCATCCACAACGTAGCTGTAGAGGGAGAACAGGTTCTTCGCCACTTCGCCGCCGGCCTTCATGTCCAGGCAGCTCATGAGCTCCAAGACGATGCGCTGGGCCTTCTGCAGGCTCGCGTTCTGCTTTTCGAGATCGCGCTTGGCCATGGCGTGCCTTCCGGCCTCCATAAAGCGCAGCGCGCCGTCATACATCATCACGATCAGTTGAAGAGGCGAGGCGCCGGTCACGGCGCTCTTTTGGTACTCGTGTGTGAACCTTGCGTGAGCCAAGTTTTCGATCTCCCCCGGAAGGCAGTCAAGACAGGCTTGATTATTGGCGGCGGCAATTGGATTTGCAGGGAGAGGAGTTCAATCGAAGCCAAACGGGACAACGGCCATATCAGGAACCGGATTGTTCCTTCCCGTCGATCGCGTATTCCGAGGGCTTCATGAAGACCGCGATCACGATCAAGGTCAGCAACACCCACGCCACAGGGATCATCCAGCCCCAACTCGCCGGATAGTCGGGCTGCGGGGCGTCCGGCACGCCGACGAACGCCATCACCTGCTGAATCCGTAGATACAGGAACACGCCCGAGCACACCGACCCGGCCAAGAACCCCGCTGCAGCCGGGAGGCCATAGATCCGGGTCGTCACCGCACCCATGATTGTCGCGGGCGCCAGCCCGATCGCAAGGCAAAGCTCCAGGGTCTTAAGCACAAAGGTGTCTTGGAACAGGAAGAACGGCCAGACCACCAGCGCCCAGTTCACGAGCGACACCACGACGAAGCTCGAACAGCCAAACAGCATGACCGTGTCCAGGTCGTGCCCGCGCTTGACCGGTTTTTCCAGCTTTTCGTCCGTGCCCGAAGTGTGCATGCCGCTCCAGGTCCATCTTACTTGAGGCGTTCGCCCGCTTCTGAGGGAACAGGGATTTGGGCTCAGAACGAAAGCACGCAAGGATGGGGTCACAAGCACTGGGCCGCATCCCTGCGGCCACTGGCTCCGTAAAATCCTGCAACACTGGCATGAATGCAAAGCACCGATGGAGGAAGCGATTGATCTGGATGCTCGCCATTGTCTGCGTGTACCTTCTGGCCTGCTTTGGTCTCGCCTATCGTTACGTTCACCCCTCCAGAACGCTTTCGACAAAGCCTCCTAACGCCGAATCGCTCTCCATACCTGGCCCCGTTGCTGACATCCCGATCTACTGCACGTCCGGGCTTGCTGCAGGCCGGCCCAAGAGCCAGGTTGTTTACATCCTGGTTCATGGTTACGGTGGGAATCGTGATAGTTGGGCGCAGACCCTTGAAGACCTTGAGGCCAAGGGGTTCGAGGTCGTCGCTCCGGAGATGCCCGGTCACGGCTCGAATCCGGACGGGACCGTGGGGTTTGGGCTGAAAGAGGCGCGATGCGTGGTTGCGACGGCCCGGTGGGTGCGGTCGCGGTTCGCCTCCGAACTGTCCGAAGAAGGCCAGATAGCCGAGTCGAAGGGGCCGAGTGAAGGGATGAAGAGATTAAGGGATGAGGGGCAAGGGACCCCCTCACCGACTCACCCTATCACCGACTCACCGACTCACCCTCTCTCCCATTCCCCGACTCCCCGTTTCCCCGTTTCCCCGTCTCATCCCGGCGCCCCCTCATCTCCCAAAGAGCCCCGCATAGTCCTCGTAGGGGTCTCGATGGGCGGCGCGGCGTGCTGGATCGCCTCGGGTCTTGAGCCTGATTGGTTTCAGGCGGTCGTCACCGAGGGCGCCTTTGCCCGCCTCGACTGGGCCTCGGACCGCTGGTTCGCCATGCTGCTTCCTGCCGGGCATGTGATCCTGCGGCCCGTCCGGTGGTTCGCGGAAGCGATGTCCGGCGTTAGGACGTCGTCGATCGCTCCCGTCACCGATGCGGCGAAATGGAGGGGCCGTCCAGCGCTAATAATCCAGTGCGAGTTCGACTCCTTGATCGAAGCGCGGCACGCCGAAGCCCTGGCGCAGGCCACCGCAGCGCCGGTGTGGACCGTTCCTGCGACGGGCCATGCGCAGGGCTATTCGGCCGCACCTCAGGACTACCTGAAGCGCTTGATTGCCCTCGGCGAGGGGGTTTCGCCCAATCTCGAATCCGGCCCATAGGCCCGGTTCCATCGAGCGAGTACGGGAACCTCTGGTATCCTTCCTGTGTTTTGCGGTTTGAGGGAATTCAAGAGCCCCTCGAACGAGCAAGCCCGGCTTGCCCGAAACACACTCAACTTGGAGGTTGAAACAACAAATGAAGAAGTTCATGGCCCTGCTGTTTGCAGGCATTCTGTTCGGCGGCATTCTTGCCGGCTGCGGTGGCGGCGACACGGCACCTGAAGGCGGCGCTGGCGCGGGCGAAACCCCGAAGGCCGGTGAAGGCGCTACGGGCGGCGATGCTGCCGGTGGCGGCGAAGCTCCCAAGACCGACGCTCCTGCCGATGGCGGCGCGGCTGGCGAAGCTCCCAAGACCGAGGCTCCTGCGGGCGACGCCGGTGCGACTCCTCCGGCTGGCGATGCCAAGGCCGGCGAAGCGAAGTAATCCGAACCCTCGGATGACGACAGGCCCCGACGCCAATGGCGCCGGGGCTTTTTTGTGGACAGAGGGACTGAGGGACGGGGAGTGGGGAGGTGAAGGGATGAGGGAATTAGGGGGGTGTGGGAATTGAGGCGTTGGAGCATCGCGTATTGCCCATCGCGCATCGCGGTCTCGCCCCTCACCCGGTTCGCTGCGCTTACCGACCTCTCCCCCTCGGGGGCGAGGAGATATGCCCTTCGCGTATCGTCCATCGCGCATCGCGGTCTCGCCCTTCGCCTGTCGCGCTTCGCCAGGTACCCTCTCGTCCATGATCGATCCGCGCGTCACCAAGCTGGCGAAGCTGCTGGCCACCCATTCCACGGACCTTTCCGCGAGGGACTCCGTGCTGATCCATGCCTTCGACATTCCAAGCGAGGCGTTGGCGGAGATGGTCCGCGTGGCGCAGGAAACGGGCGCGAAGGTGGCTGTTCGAATCGAGGACAACCGGGTCAAACGCCAGCTCATGCTGGGCATGACCGAACCCAACGCCTCGCTCATCGCGGACATCGAGAAGCACGAGATGGAGCAAATGACCGCCTACATCTCCATGCGCGGCGCGGCGAACTCGATGGAAATGGGGGACGTTCCGAGCGACACGACGGCCATGTGGAGCCGCGTCTACGCCACGCCCGTGGTTTTCGAAACGAGAGTCCCCAAGACCAAATGGGTCGCGCTTCGGTGGCCCAACGGCGGCATGGCGCAGCAGGCCGGACTCTCCACACAGGCTTTTGAGGACTTCTATTTCGACGTCTGTACGCTCGACTACAAGAAGATGGAGCGCGCCTGTGAACCCCTCAAGGAGCTGATGGACAAGACAGACCACGTCAAGATCGTGGGTCCAGGCACGGACTTTGAGTTCTCGATCAAAGGCATCGGCTCTGTGCCCTGCGTTGGCCATCGGAACATCCCGGACGGCGAGTGCTTCTCCTGCCCGACCCCCGATTCGGCCAACGGCGTCGTTCAATACAACACCTCCTCGCTCTATCAAGGAAGCGTCTTCAAAGACGTTCGCTATGTGGTCAAGAACGGCAAGATCGTCGAGGCCACGGCGGGACCCATGACCGATAAGCTCAACCAGATCCTCGACACCGATGAGGGGGCGCGCCGTTTTGGCGAGTGGTCGCTGGGCTTCAACCCTTACGTGTTACACCCCATGCTGGACACGCTCTTCGACGAAAAGATCGCGGGCTCGTTCCACCTGACTCCCGGCAACTCCTATCCCCCTCCCGGCGGAAACGGCAATAAGTCGGCGATACACTGGGACAAGGTGGTCATTCAGCGGTCCGAGTACGGCGGCGGCGAAATCTGGTTCGACGGCAGACTCGTCCGCAAGGACGGCCTGTTCGTGTTGCCGGAGCTGGAGGGCCTGAACCCCAAAAACTTGGGATAGGCCCAACGTTTTCGTCTGGCGCACGTAATAAGTTCCAACACGATGGAATGGCTTCAGCAGTTGCTCGATTATGCGCTCCACTTGGACCGCCACCTTCTGGAGGCGATCCAGCAGTACGGGCCGTGGGTCTACGGCATCCTGTTCCTGATCGTCTTCTGCGAGACGGGGCTGGTGATTACGCCATTCCTGCCTGGTGATACATTACTCTTCGCTGCCGGAATCCTCGCCAATTCAAAAGGAGATGGGCTCAACTTCTGGCTACTTTGGGTCGTGTTCATTGGGGCAGCTCTCGCCGGGGACAACGTCAACTATCAGCTGGGAAGGCTCATAGGCAAGAAGCTCTTCAACAACGAAAAGTCCAAAATATTCAAGAAATCCAATTTGGATCAGACACATGCTTTCTTCGAAAAGCACGGCGGGAAGACCATCATCCTCGCCCGCTTCGTGCCTATTGTGCGGACCTTCGCGCCGTTCGTCGCCGGCATGGGCGCGATGACCTACATGCGGTTCTTGGGTTACAGCATCTTCGCCGCGTTTCTTTGGGTTGCCGTCTGTATGGGCGCGGGATACCTCTTCGGCGGCATCGAGGCGGTCCGCGAGAACTTCGCTTTGGCCGTTCTCGGGCTTGTGGGTTTTTCGCTGATCCCCTACGCCATCGAGTTCATCAAGTGGCGGGCGCGCAAAAAGCAGAACAGGGCCGCGTCCTCCAATCCAATCGTTGAGGCCGCACCTCCGGTGGGAGAGTAGAGGGACGAAGGGACCCTTGGACAAAGGGATTTCCAACCTACCAACCTTCGAGCCTGCCAACTTACGAACTGCACCGTCTCCCGGCCTCAGGCAGGAATTCTGCGCCTCTGCCTGGTACTGATTAGCATGATCGCGAAGGTTCACACAGCCGCCGTCGTCGGCATCGATGCGGCGCACGTGGTGGCCGAAATCGACCTTCGCGGGGCCCAAGACGCAAAGTTCATCATCGTCGGCCTCCCCGATCAGGCGGTCAAGGAGAGCCAGTTTCGGGTTCGCGCCGCCATCAAGAACAGCGACCTGGACTTTCCGGGACTGTTGGCCGTGGTCAACTTGGCGCCAGGCGACGTGCGCAAAGAAGGCACCGGCATGGACCTTCCCATCGCCATCTCGCTTCTCGCCGCGACGGAGCAGGTACCCAAGTCGGAACTCGAGGACACCCTGGTCCTCGGCGAGCTTGGGCTGGATGGCGTCGTCCGCCACGTGGACGGGGCCGTGAACTGTGCGCTGATGGCGGCGGAAATGGGCTTCAAGCGAATGATCGTCCCGGTGGATTGTGCTGCCGAAGCTGCGGTCGCGCCGGGCATCGAAGTGTTTGGCGTCAAGTCCCTTCTCGACGCGGTCCACCTGCTGAACGGGAGCCTTGAGTTCCGCCCCACCCGGTTCGAGATGCTCGATCCGAGCAACTCGCCCGCTTACGCGGTGGACTTTTCCGACGTGAAGGGTCAGAAGCACGCCACGCGTGCGCTAGAGATCGCCGCCGCGGGTGGCCACAACATGCTGATGGTGGGCCCTCCGGGCTCGGGCAAGACCATGCTGGCGCGACGCCTGCCCACGATCCTCCCTCCTCTCACCCTTGAGGAGAGCATCGAATGTACGCGGGTTTACAGCGCCTCGGGCCAAAAGGGCGGCAAGAGCGGCCTGATCTGGGAGCGCCCGTTCCGCTCACCGCACCATTCCGCAAGCTATGCGTCGCTGGTGGGGGGCGGCAAGTTTCCCAAACCTGGGGAGGTGAGCCTAGCCCACAAGGGCGTTCTGTTCCTAGATGAAATGCCCGAGTTCGACCGTTCCGTGCTCGAAGCGCTCCGAGAGCCGTTGGAGGACGGCAAGGTCACGGTCTCACGCGTCCAGGCGACACTGACCTTTCCAGCGGAGTGCATTCTGATCGGCGCGATGAACCCCTGCCCGTGCGGGTTCAAGGGCTTGCCAGAGCAGAAGTGCATCAGCAGCCCGGCGACGTGCTCAAGGTATTCCGGGCGCATCAGTGGTCCATTGCTGGACCGCATTGACTTGCATATCGAAGTGCCGCGCCTGAAGCCGGATGAACTGGTCGAGATGCCCGCCGGAGAGAAGAGCGAGGCGATCCGGGCAAGGGTCATGGCGGCCAGGGAGCGCCAGCACAACCGGCTCGGCAAGCCCAGATTGAACGCCCAGATGACGCCGCGTGAGCTTCAGGAGGATCTGCCGCTCGATGACGCCTGCAAACAGTTCCTGCGCAATGTGATGTCGCGGATGAACCTCTCGGCGCGGGTGTATGATCGGATCCTCAAGGTCGGGCGCACGATCGCCGACCTGGCCGGAGACCCCGACCTAACGGTCAACCACCTGGCCGAAGCGGTGCAATATCGGGAGCGGATAGAGCTATAGCTTCCTGAACACCAGAGCCACGTTGTGGCCGCCAAACCCGAAGGAGTTAGAGAGGGCGACGTCGCAGTCGGCTTTTCGGGCCTTGTTGGGAATATAGTCCAGGTCGCACTCGGGGTCCGGTGTCTCGAGATTGATGGTCGGGGGAAGAACCCCATCGCGCATCGCCAAGATGCAGATCAGCGCCTCGATCGCCCCGGCAGCGCCGAGCGTGTGGCCGATCATGGACTTTGTGCTGGAAACCGGGACCTTCAGCGCATGCTCTCCGAAAACGCGCTTGATCGCCGCCGTTTCAAGCTTGTCGTTGAGCTGCGTCGAGGTTCCGTGCGCGTTGATGTAACCCACTTCTTCCGGCTTGACCCCTGCGCGGTTCAGCGCCATCTGCATGGCCCGGGTGGCGCCGCTGCCTTCAGGATCGGGCGCGGTGATGTGGTAGGCATCGCCGCTCATGCCGTAACCGACAACCTCGGCATAGATTTTTGCGCCGCGGGCTTTGGCGTGGTCGTAATCCTCCATCACAAAGACTGCCGCGCCCTCACCCATGACGAACCCATCCCGGTTCAGGTCGAAGGGCCGCGAAGCGTGCTCAGGATCGTCGTTCCGGGTGCTCATCGCTCTCGCCGAGCAGAATCCCGCCAGACCGATCGCGTTGATCGGCGACTCGCTGCCTCCTGCGAGCATGGCGATCGCGTCGCCCCTCTTGATGATGTGGTAAGCGTCGCCAAGGGCGTTCGCGCCCGTCGAACAGGCCGTCACCACACAATGGTTTGGACCCTTAAGGCCGTGTTTGATCGACACGTAGCCACTCGCCATGTCGGGGATCATGTAAGGCACCAAGAACGGCGATACGCGGTCCGGAGACGGGTTGTCCGGCCCGTCCTTGTAAAGCCGCTTCACTTGCTCGTCCATAAAGGTCAAGCCGCCTATACCTGAACCGATCAGGACGCCAACGTGGTTCGCCATGTCGCCGGAAGTATCCAGCGACGAGTCTTCGAGCGCCATGGTGGCGGCGCCCACAGAGAAGGCGATGAAGCGGTCGACACGCCGCGCCTCCTTGGGTTCGAGCCAACGCTCTGCCTCGAAGCCCTTGACCTCGGCGGCGATGTGCGTAGCGAACGGCTCGGGATCCAGCAGCGTGATCCGGCCGATCGCGTTTTCACCGGCGACGAGTCTGGGCCAGAAGATTTCGACGCCGACGCCCAGCGGCGTGATGGCGCCGACACCCGTGACGACGACCCGCCCGCTCGGACGGGGAGTTTCGGTCATACGCCCTTTTTCTTGCAGATGTACTCGATGGCGTCGCCAACAGTACGGATCGCGTTGACCTCGTCATCGGGGATGTCCACTCCGAATTCCTCTTCGAGGGCCATCACCAGTTCGACCGTATCCAGCGAGTCCGCTCCCAAGTCCTCCTGGAACGAAGCGCTCTCAACCACTTCCTCTTCCTTGCAGCCGAGCTTTTCGACAACGACCTTTTTCACACGTCCAACGATTTCTTGCTTGTCCATAGTTGCAGACGCCTTTCGGCGCACCTTTCTTGGATTCGCCCTAAAGACGCATGTCTTCGAGCTTCGCTCATTATGGTCAAGATGCCCGCTTCGGGGCACGGTCTTGTGGCCCAAAACCGCGACTCGTGGAAAAAAGCTCAGGCGTCCAGCTTGTGTCTTTCGATCTTCACATGGGGCAGAAGTTTCTCGATCACGCCCCGCCTTCCAATCTCCGCGCCAGAGGTTGTGGCGGTGGCTGCGCCCGCAGCCATCCCCCATGCGAACGATTCCACCAGGCTGCGGCCCGACTCGATAGCCCAGAGAACCGCCGCGACCATGGAGTCGCCGCTGCCAATGGTGCTTCGCGCTTTGATCTGGGGCGGGTAGCCGTCGAACGCTCCTTCCGAACACACCATGGATGCGCCGCCCGCGCCTCGCGAGATGATGGCGATGGCGACGCCGGAATCGTAGAGCGTCTTCGCCGCATCGAGACACTGAAGCTTAGTGCGAACCGGGGTCTGCAGCAGCCGCTCAGCCTCGTGGGCGTTGGGTTTGACTAAGTCTGGACTCGCCTCAAGGCCCAGTTTGAGGGGTTCGCCATCCGCATCGAGCGCGACCCTCGCGCCCGCTGATTTGAAGAGCTTGCAGAGAGTGGCAAATGCGTCGGCGGAGATGCCCGGGGGGATGGAGCCGCCAATTGTGCCCCACTTGGCCTGGATCGCCGCATCCTTGCAGACCGCCAGCAGAGCGTCCCATTCTTGTTCGTAGAGGATCGGGCCGCGCTCGTTGAAGGTGGTCGGCGGCACGCTGCCGTCATCGGCCTCGATGTTGATATTAATACGCGTTTCGCCAGGAACATCAACGAACCCGTGCGGCACGCCCTCGCGGTCGAGCACCGTGCGCACGAAGCCACCGGGGCCTCCGCCGAGGAACCCGGTGGCCCAAGTCTTGGCGCCCATCTCCTTGGCGACGCGGGCCAGGTTCACGCCTTTGCCGCCCGCGTCGGTCTCGGTCCTGAGCACGCGATTAGTGTCGCCCAACTTGAGTTGGTCGACAAAGAGTGTTCGGTCAACGCTTGGATTGAGCGTGACGGTAACGATCATCGGTTCGCGCCCTCGAACAGGAAACGGGAGATTACCGAAAGGGACGGGTTCAGTCGCTTGTTCCGTTCCCGCAAATAGGTCTGAATGCAGGATAGGGGATAAAGGGACGAAGGGACGGAGGGACGCAAGGGAGCGGAAAGATTAGGGGATGATGGGACGTGGGGGTGGGAAGGGTGAGAGACTTTGGGAGCGAAGCACCGGCGAACCGGTAGAGGGGATCTGCGCGCTTAACTTGGCGCCGAACCCCGGATTGATGCAAGATCCTCGATCCCTTCACGATCCAGGATCCCCGAGAGCTCGCGCAGGATTCGGACCGCCGTGTCGGGCCCCCCATAAACCCATCCCGTATAAACCTGGCAAAGGTGGGCGCCCGAGCAGACCCGTTCATAGGCATCCTTGCCCGAACCGATGCCGCCGACCCCGATCAAGATCATCTCCCGTTCACACGAAGAGAACAGGTGTCTCATAAAGTCGTTCGCTAACCTAGTAATTGGTTTTCCGGAGAGCCCTCCCTCGAGTTGGGGATCGCGCCGGAGGACGTCGCGTCGGAGCGTCGTGTTGGTGGCGATCAGTCCCGTGAGATTGGCTTCGTGTGCGACCTCGATGACCTGATCCAAAGCTGAATGCTCGAGGTCCGGCGCGACTTTGACGAAGAGCGGCCGCGTGGCATCCACCTCTTTCATAGAGGATAGGATATCTAGCAAGGGCCCCTTTTCTTGGAGGGCTCGAAGTCCTGGCGTGTTCGGTGAGGAGACGTTCACTACGAAGTAGTCGCCGAGGGTGTGGAGCCGTTTGAAGCTGCGCTGATAATCCCTGGGAGCGTCTTTGAGTTCCGTGATCTTGCTCTTTCCCAGGTTGATGCCAATGGGAATGGCAGGTTGGGAGGCGCTCAAACGCTGGGCCATCGCCTGGGCGCCCTGGTTGTTGAACCCCATGCGGTTGATCAGCGCTTCCTCTTCTGGAATCCGGAATAGGCGGGGCCCGGGATTGCCTGGCTGCTGTAGATAAGTCACCGTGCCGAGCTCGGCGAAGCCGAACCCGAAATCCTCCCAACGGTCCGCGGCGACGGCGTTCTTGTCGAAGCCGGCCGCCAATCCGATCGGGTTTGAGAAGTGGACGCCGAACAAGGTCTGTGCGAGCCTGGGGTCCTCGTGTTTGCGAGAGCGAAACGCGCCGCTGGCGATCAGCGCCAGACCAGCCTCATGAGCAAACTCCGGATCGCACCGAAAGGCGAGCGGCTTGAGGAGCGATCCGTAAAGGTCCATGGTCCAAGGGGATTATGGCGGGAGGAGTGGGGGGGAAGGGGAGAAAGGGTGAGAGGGGAGAAACGGTGAGTGGGAGAGGTGGCAAGCGACCTCTACGATTTCTGCGGATCACTGCGTCTCTGCGAGAAAGCACGATGCGCCTCTGCGTGATAGCATCCAAAGGAACCGAAACTTCCGCCCATGGAAGTACATTGGCAGAGATGACTCCGATTCTTGCTTTGCTCCTGCTGGCTGTGGCAAAACCGGCCGGCTACAGTCTCGATTTCCGGCTATCCGCCTTTCACGAGCTCTATTTCGCCGCGCGGTCAGGGGATACGGGCCTTCCCGAATCCGTAAGGAATGCCGGATTGGCGGTCAGCCCAGACGGGCGCGGGCTGTTCTCCGGCATGGCCGTCGATGGCGTCGCCTCCAACGCGACCTCGCCCGAGGACTTCCACAAGCGCTGCGACTCCCTTCCCGAGACGCTCACCATTGCGGGCAGGGAGCTTAAGCCCCGTGAGGCTGCCAAGAACCTCGCGAACGCCCTCATTACCCTGAGCCCCAAAGACCGCCAGATGCCCTATGAGGCCGCGATCCAGTCGCTCACTGAAGCCAAAGAACGGCTGGAAAGGACCTTCAAGGAGCATCCCGATTTGCTCGAATTCACCCGCGCCTCGCTCGGCATTGGGAAGAACTTGGACGCCAAGGTCCCCGTGATTCTGGTCTCCCAAATGCCGTTACCGGGCGCTGCAACCTACGAGAACGGGCCGAAAAAGGGGATCTGCGTCGTCTCCGTCTCGGCGGACCAAGGGAACCTCTTCATCGAGACCGTGCTGCACGAGTCCATCCACGCGCTTCTGGAGGCCTCCAAGGGCAAGCCGAGCCACCTGGCTACGCTGGAGGAAGCGTTCAAGAAGGCCGGCAAGGCGGGCACCCGCGCCGCCTCGGAGGCCGAGCACGCGATCATCTTCGCCCAGGCTGCGGCGTCATTGCGCAAGGTTTTTGACCCGAGGCACAAGGGCTATGTTGTCGAGCGGGGCCTCCTCTCACGCCTTTCAGCCACCGGCAAGAAGGCGTTCGAGGTCTGGGGACAGGTGATAGAGGGAAAGCTGAAGGTCGAGGAAGCCATCAGTGGGATCGTTAGTGCAGGTTGAGCGCGGTTGAACCGTTGTTCGACCAATCGCCAGTGACCGCCCCCGAAGACAATCTCGACCTTTCGATACAGCACCCATTTCAGGTACAATTTCGTCTATTCCAAGGGTCAAAAACCCCATCTGAAAAGGGGGTTTGACCGGGTATTGCCCGGGCCCAGAGAACCAAGACAGAAAGCCTATGCCGGAACAAGACGAGCCGATCCAGAACCCGAATCCCGAGCCTGCCGCGGAAGAGACCGAGTGGGTGGATACGCCCATGGAGGAGTACACCGAGGAAAGCATTCAGGTCCTCGAAGGGCTTGAGGCCGTCCGAAAGCGCCCCGGCATGTATGTGGGCGACAACGCCAAAAAGGGTCTGCACCAGATGTTCCGCGAGGTGCTGGACAACAGTGTGGACGAGGCGCTGGCGGGCTTCTGCGACAAGATCGACGTCCAGCTCTATGAAGACGGCTCGATGAGCGTGCGCGACAACGGGCGCGGCATCCCCGTGGGCATCCACGAAAAGATGGGTGTCTCGACGCTCACGGTCGTCATGACCATGCTCCACGCGGGCGGCAAGTTCGACAACCAAAGCTACAAGACCTCTGGCGGCCTGCACGGCGTGGGTGTGAGCTGCACCAACGCGCTCTCCGAGTGGCTTATCGCCGAGGTCAAGCGCGACGGCAAGATCCATCGTCAGCGCTTCGAGCGTGGCAAGCCCGACGGCGACGTGAAAATGATCGGCAAAGGCGAAGGAACCGGCACGTTCGTCCACTGGAAGCCGGATGCCGAGGTTCTTACCGAAACCAACCACGACGTACACATCGTCAAGAACCGTCTGCGAGAGCTGGCGTATCTGAACCCGCAAGTCACCTTCACCTTCACCAGCGAGATAAACCACGAAGACGACGAGATCTTCCACTACGAAAAGGGCATCCCGCAACTTGTGGAGGACGTGAACGAGGCCAAGGACTCGCTTCACAAGGTCATCTATTTCAAGAAGCGCAAGGACGGCACGGAGCTCGAAGTCGCGCTGCAATACCACGACGGCTACAACGAGACGATCCTGGCGTTCTCGAACAACATCCACCAACCCGACGGCGGAACGCACGTTTCGGGCTTCAGCCAAGCGCTCACCCGCGTGGTCAACGCCTACGCGCGCAAGATGAACTTCCTAAAGGAAAAGGACGGCAATTTCAGCGCCGACGACGTGAGCGACGGTCTGACCGCCGTCATCTCGATCCGCCTGCCCAACCCCAGCTATAACTCGCAGGACAAGGTCAAGCTGGTCACCCCCGAAGTGCAGGGTCTTGTGAACTCCCTGGTCGGCGACGGGCTCTCCACCTATTTCGATGAGAACCCGGCCGTCGGCAAGCGCATTGTCGACAAGTCGATGCTGGCGCAGCGCGCCCGTGAAGCCGCCAAGAAGGCCGCGGAAGCCGTCAAGCGCAGCTCGGCGATGGACAGTTTCGGGCTACCCGGCAAGCTCAGCGACTGCGTGAGCAAGAACGCCGCAGACTGTGAGCTCTTTCTCGTGGAGGGCAACTCCGCAGGCGGCTCGGCCAAGGGAGCGCGCGACCGCGTGACCCAAGCGGTTCTGCCGCTTCGAGGGAAGATTTTGAACGTCGAGAAGACCCGCGTCGATAAGGCCCTCGACAACGAGGAAATCAAGTCGTTAATCGCGGCGCTCGGTGTCGGCATCGACATCAACCTTGGGCGCCATCACGACGAAGATGAGGAAGATGGCAACCTGTTCGCGGGTGGCGAAGCCCCGCTGCACGCGGTCGAAGCGGCCACCAAAACCAACGGCGCAGCGAAGAACGGCAGGGACGTCGGCCTCGACCTGGCCAAGCTCCGCTACGACAAGGTCATCATCATGACCGATGCGGACGTCGACGGCGAGCATATCCGCACGCTGCTCCTCACCTTCTTTTACCGCTATATGCGCCCGCTTATCGAGCAGGGCCACGTGTATCTGGCCCAGCCGCCGCTCTACATGCTCAAGGTGGGCGCCAACGAGCGGTACTTTGCACAAGATCAGAAGGAACTCGACGAGCTGATCAAGACTGTGAAGAAGAAGAACTACACGGTCCAGCGGTTCAAGGGCCTGGGCGAGATGAACGCCGATGAGCTTGAGGAAACCACCATGAACCCCGCCAACCGGAAGATGCTTCAGGTGAAGCTGGACCCCGAGTTCATGGCCGAGATCGAGCGGCTGTTTAGCGACCTGATGGGCGACAAGGTGGAGCCGCGCCGCGCGTTCATCGAGCGCCACGCCAAAGAAGCGCTGAACGTCGACTGGCACTATTGATGCCTATGCTGCGGACGCCACGCGCTTGTAGTCGCCCGACATGATCCGGTCAAAGGCGCCCGCAAGAACCCAGCGCTCAAGCTCTTGCGCGCGGTGCACGGGCATCGGGTGGGTCATCCACGAGGACATCAGCGTGAAGATGAGAACTTTGCCGATGGCGTCCAGACCGGTCACGTCCTGATAGGCGCGCGCCTGGTCCATGAACGCGTCGCGGCTCATCTCGTTCGCCAATCGGCTCGGGCCACCGGCCAGGGCCAAGTTCGCGTCGAGCGAGACCCCCAAGTTCTGGGACACGAGCAGGCCCGCGCGGTCGGCGGTGATCTCGGCCTGGCGGGACCACTCGTAGAACGCGAGCATCAGGCCCACGCTCGCCACGTCGCCAAGGCCGAATGTGCGCCTGCCAATGGCCTCAAGCAAGGGGATCAGCACCTGGGCGACCGATTTGTAGAGGACGTGTCCTGCCTTGATATGGCCAAGTTCGTGGCCGATGAGATGAAACAGTTGCTCATCGGTCATTGTGTCGATCATCGAAGAACGGATGGTGATGTAAGGTCTTTCGACGCCACCGGCGAAAGCGTTCGGAAACGGGTTGTTCGTGACGTAGAGTTCCGGCTCCGGCATGTCGAGCACGGCGCTCGATTCGCGCAGGATTTCGTAAAGGGTCTTGAACTGATTCGGCCCGCAGCGCACGGCCTGCGCCATGTTCCAACAGTACATCCAGCGGTCGATCCCCAGCTCATAGAACTTTTTCACGATTTGGGGCAGCAGCGGCACCTTCTTCAGGGAGTCCAGCGCCAAACGGTCGGTATCGGCGATGAACGTCTCGGCGGCGATGTCCTCAAAGCGCCTTCGCTTCGTCGAGGTCCTTTGGGTCCCCTGACCCTTCGTCCCTTGACTCTTGGTCCCTTGGGCCTTCGACCCTTCCGGCTTCTTCTTTTGCGTGGCCATTTGGATTCAGGATACGCCGAATCGGCGCCCCGGATGCCGAGGGAGGGACCAAAGGACCCGCCTGGCCGCGGCTATCGCCTTACAACGAAGTCGAAAGCCCCTTTGCGTCCATCCTTGTCTGGAGCCACCTTCATGACCAGTCGACGGTCGAAGATGCCGTCGCGCGCGTTCTGGGGCTCGTCGGGAAAGTAAAGCTGCGTCGTAAGGACGCTCGCGTTCGGCGCCTGGACCTTCACATGGATGTGGCGCGTTCGACCCGGGTACACGCCAGGAACGATGGTTTCGAGCTGGAACTTGCCCTCCGTATCAGTGAACTGATGGCCCCTCAGCTTGAAGCCATTGTTGTCATAGACGCCCTGTGCATCGCAGTGCCAGAAGTCCAGCAGCGCTTTCGCGATCGGCTTTCCGTTGGTGCCGAGCACGCGCCCACCTACCATGAGCACCGTGCCCTCGGTTGCCTTTTGCCGCAACGACTTGCGCTCGGGCGACTTGGGCTTGAAATAGGGGCCCTCGGTCTGCTCGGGAGTCGGTTCGTCGGCGTCGGGCGCCTCGGGCGTCAATTCCAACGCTTCAAAGGCAAAGAGCTTTGAAGCCAAGCCGAAGGGTGCCGCACCGATCGCCCCGATCTTCAGGATGGACCGACGGGTGGAGGAGGAAATCTGCTTTCTCATGATGGGTTTCCTATTGGATGCAAATGCGGGTCGCTGAGGATACTACGGACCTCCGCCCTGGATGAAGGCCCGTAGCAGTCTGGTTGAAGCTCCGCCGTACCCCTCACCCGGTTCGCCAGGGCTCACCGACCTCTCCCTCAAGGGGCGAGGTGGACCTCTAAAAAGCGGAGGCGGGCCGTAGGGTGAGGTCGTGAGTTACAGGCCGCCCGGACTTCCCGGTGGCGGACCCATCCGCATCTCCTCGAAATTGAACTCCTTGCCCAGCATCGCCTTCCACTTGGATTTCTCCGCGTCGGAGAGCGCGGCCAGGATCTTGGCGTTCATGTCCTTGCGCGACTTCTCCATCTTCGCGCGCATCTCTTCCATGCGCCGACGCATCTCATCGGGGTCGCCGAGGCCGCCGCGCTGGCCGCCGAAGTCGGGCCGGTTCGCTTCCATCGACTTACGCACGATCTCGGCGATCTGTTCGCGCTTCTCTTGGCTCAGGCCAACCTTGTCGGCGACGTCCTTTCGCTGAAGCGCCTGCGCGCCGTCGAGCTGAAGGGCCAATTCATGAAACCGCGTGTACTGGCTCTCGCTGAGGATCGCCTTGACCTTCTGGTCGAGCTCCTTCTCGCGCTTCTCCATTTGCTGAGGGTCGAAACCTCCCGGACCGCCCGGTCCGAATCCGCCGCCAGGACCGCCCTGCGGGGGACCTCCCTGAGGAGGACCTCCCTGGCCACCGCTGAAGCCACCACCTTGGCCGCGTCCAGGAGGGCCGCCTTGCCCACCGCCAAACCCGCCACCTTGCCTGCCTCCCGGGGGACCGCCGAAGTCGCCTCCGCCGCCTCGTCCGCCAAACCCTTGGCCTCCGGGGCGCAGCAGCGCGTCGATCTTATCGGCCTGGTCTTCCGAGAGCTTGAGCTCCTTTCGCACGTCCGGCCGCATCAGGATTCCCGCGCCCCCGGCGCCGGGACCCATCATCATCCCGCCGCGAAAACCGCCGGGGCCCTGCGGGGGACCACCGAAGCCGCCCTGGCCAAAGCCGCCTCTTCCCGGAGGGCCGCCTTGGGCGAAGGCATAACCGCTTGCGAGCACCATCGCCGCCAAAACTGCATGGATTGTCTTTGCTTTCATCTTCATTCTCCTTGAGGCTCCGAGAAACGAGCGATCTCGGGATTCCTGGCCCATTCAACGCGCCGGTTGTGAAAGGGCAATGAAAATGGGGAGGGATCGCGATAGGCGATAGGCGATAGGCGAAGGGCGAAGGGCGAGGGGCATTGGGGAATTGGATCAGCAGAGAGTCGAGGTGGGCCATCCGAGGAGTCCGGTAACTCCCTCTCCCCTCGTGGGAGAGGGACCGTGAACGCAGTGAACGGGGGTGAGGGGGACTGGGTCCGGAAGGTGAAACAGGAGTCCAGGTCCCTCAGTGCCAGATCGACTTCAGTATCCAAGAGTCCAGCCTTGGAAGCTTGAAGCTGGCCCCGGTTGCCTCCAGCCGCAGGACGGGGCTCGATTGGGGCTGTCCATTCGGAACAAAACACCCGGCCAACGTCACCATTCCCCCGCAAGCGAAGGCCTCTACGCTGGTCCTGTCGAAGATAATGGCCAAGTCGATGGGATCATCGCCTTTTGGCAATGGCGCCTCTCGGCCCTGGCAGGTCAGAACCCCCTTTGCAAAGTCGAGGGACACCACTGCCGAGCCCAGAGTCAACCTCAGCGAACCGGTCTTCGACCGGTCGACGACCAGTCGAACCTCTAGCAGGTCCCCAGCCCCGAAAGCAAGAGCTTCTGCAGCCTTTAGGACCTGATTCCTCTTGGAAACGGCCGCGGATCGGAGCCTGGAGAGCTCGCGAATGGGGGCCATGCAGACCCTTGGGCCTTCCGGCGTTTCCCGCAGGGCCATCTCACGCGGAATGCTCATCTGCTGGTTGAAGGGCATACCGGGGTACTTGCCGCCCTGCATCCAGGAGATCTGGATCCGGCGGCCCTTTGGCTCGTCGCTGTAGGTCTGCGCGGCGTAGCTATTGGGGCCCCAGTCGGCCTGCAATACCTCAGTTTCGGGCTTGAACGACTTGCCGTCGAAGCTCCCGATCTGGTACCTGCCGTTCGCGGCCCAGAAGACCCATTTGGAGGAGGGTGGAGGTGTGGAAGTGTGGAAGGGTGGGAGTTCGGCGGTCGAAGGCTCTGCGTAGTCTCCTGCGTGCTTCCTACCCGCCACACCTCCACCCTTCCACCCATCCACCCCCAGAGGAAAGAAGTCTGGGCATTCGCCACAGCCGGGCATCTGGACGTCGCAGAGCTTGGTCCAGGACTTCAGGTCGGGAGAGGAGAAGAGCGCATAGTCGCTGGCATCCAAATACAGCGCCATCACCCATCGCTTGCTCGGAGCATGCCAGATCACCTTTGGGTCGCGGTTCTCGGCTCGGACGTGGGAGAGAACCGGGTTGCTGTCAAACTTCGTGAAGGTACGGCCATTGGTTGAATAGGCCAGGCACTGCGTGAATGGCTGGCCCTTGGATTCGGGGTTCGTACCTCCCGCAGCGGTGTAAATGCAGACCAGCGGTGGCTTTCCCTTGCTCCCAAACCCGGTGGTGTTGGCGCGGTCTACGACCGCCGAGCCGGAGAAAATCGTGCCGAGGGCGTCGGGCCGGATCGCTTCGTCGAGCTGGGTCCAGTGGACCAGGTCCTTGCTGACGGCATGCCCCCAGGTCATGTTGCCCCACGCGGTGCCGAAGGGGTTGTGCTGGAAGAAGAGGTGGTATTCGCCCTTGAAGTAGGCCAAACCGTTCGGGTCGTTGGTCCAACCGGTCTTGGGAGTGAAGTGAAACTGGGGGCGAAGGGATTCTTGGTAGATCGGAGTTTGCATGAGGTGGAGGGCGGTTGCCAGGAGGAACGGCAGGAGCATGATATGGGATTCGGAACTAATCAGAGCAGACCTGCCAAGACCGAGCGGAAGAAGCCTAACAATCGTCCGAAATGGTTCGACTGGACTTGCCGTTCTGACGAACTTTCCACTTCACCGTGTAGCTACCGCCGGCGTCAGAACCCTTCATTGAAATGTTAAGTGTCCTGCCGTCCTTTGAAATCGACGCCGTGACGTATTCTTGGCCCAAGTTAGGATTGATGAGGTCGTTGTAAAGGAACTTCGAAACACTCCACATCTTTCCATTGACTGAAACTTCAAGGGAGACCAACTCGGATGCAGTCTTGAGGGTATGCAGCGCGGACTTGACAGCGATTTCTTCGCGGCTGTAGCCGTCATAGCCGAAAAACAGCCGCTTCTTTTTGCCGTCGAGGAACCCAGGGAGATAGAGTCCATCTGTTCCTTGCAAAGGCACCCAAAGGACCTTTCGTCCCCTCAACTTGAAGTCCTCGACGTGAAACTTGACGGAGTAGGTGTGCCCGTTCTGCTTCCCAGAGCACGTGTAATCGTACGGCCCGTTCCAGTTGTGCTGAAAACCAACCAAGGCCAACAGGGTGGCAACCAGCGAAACACTGCTCATTCCACTGGTTCAGACGGTCGCTTGTCTAGCTTGGTTACTTGCCACTTAGGCACGCCTAAGCTGGATCATTCTGGTGCAGACAGCGAAATGATGGTCGATCGGTCGTCAAGGTGCATCCGTCTTCTTCATCACCCCATCATCTCCTCATTCCATCATCCCCACCCTCCGGTATCCTATTGGCTCCCATGAGCGAGCGCCAATTCAAGCTGACGGACACACTGTCCCGGACCAAGCGCCCGCTTGAGTGTCTGGAGCCCGGGCACCTCAAGTTCTATACCTGCGGACCGACCGTCTACTCCTTTGCCCACATCGGCAACTTCCGGAGCTTTCTCACGGCCGACCTGGTCGTACGCACGGCGAAGGCGCTGGGCTGGAAGGTCACCTGGGTGAGCAACATCACCGACGTCGGCCATCTGACCGACGACGACGTCGCCGACGCCACGGGCGAAGACAAGATGGCAAAGGCGCTACACAGCAAGGATGGCCAGCGCTTCCACAACGCCTTTGAACTGGCCGAGTACTACACCGAGGCCTTCAGGGAGGACTGGGACCGACTGAACCTGAACGAGCCGGATGTGCGTCCCAAAGCGACCCAGCACGTGCGCGAGCAGATCCTGCATACCGAGGAACTGGTCCGCCTTGGCCATGCTTACGAGACCCCGAGCGCGGTTTATTTCAACGTCGGCAGCTTCCCTGGCTACGGCAAGCTGAGCGGCAACACCCAAGACAAGCTGATGGAGGCTGTGCGCGAGGTGGTCCAGGACACCAACAAGCGCACTCAGGCCGATTTCGCGCTTTGGAAAAAGGACGACAAACATCTGATGCAGTGGTTCAGCCCCTGGGGCTGGGGGTTCCCGGGATGGCACATCGAGTGCTCTGCCATGGCGCGCGCCTACCTCGGCGACCAGATCGACCTGCACTCGGGCGGCGAGGACAACATCTTCCCGCACCACGAATGCGAGATCGCACAGACCGAGGCGCTGACCGGAAAGGCGTTTTCGAGGTACTGGCTCCACACGCGGTTCCTTTTTGTCGAGGGGCAGAAGATGTCCAAGAGCCTTGGGAACTTTTACACGGTCCGCGACCTCGTGGACGGCAAGGGCGCGAGCCCCTTGGCGCTGCGGTATGCGCTGATCAGCCAGAACTATGGAACTCCGCACAACTTCACTCTCGACCTGCTGAAAGATGCGACGCAGAAGGTGGAGCGCTACCGGCTCTGCGAGCAGGCCGCGGAGACCGCGCTGAAGGCGGGTCGAGAGGGCGAGGATGCCTTGGGCAATGAGCTGGATGCCCTCTATGGCGAGGCGCTCGACGCGATGTGCGACGATCTGAACACGTCGGTCGCACTCGCCAAAGCGCTGGAAGGCACGCGCGTTATCCTTCGCGAGGCAGACACGATGAGCAAGGCATCGGCCGGGTCCGCAAAGCGGTTCCTGGAGAGCATCAACGGGCTGCTGGGGATCGTGCGGCATGACCGCGCCGTGGCCGAGTTTGAGTTTGGCGGCTCTGCCGCGGCTTCGAGGCCAGATGAGGCGCACATTCAGGCCAAGATCGTGGAGCGCGCCGAGGCCAAGAAAGCCAAAGACTTCGCCAGGGCCGACGCCATCCGCAAAGAGTTGGACGAGCAGGGAATTGAACTGCGAGACAGCCCCGAGGGCACCACTTGGCGGTGGAAGGGGCAGTTCTAGGGAGCGATGCGTGATGGGCGACGGGCGAAGAGCGAAAAATCTGGACTGGCGCATCGCGTATCGCATGTTCCGTCAGGCGTTGGTGCCTTAAGCAGCACAGGAGTAAAACCGGGCAAACGGCAATGATCAAAGTCGCTATTTCGGGAGCGGGGGGGCGCATGGGACGGGAAGCCGTACGCGCGGTTGCGGGAGCCGAGGACATGGAGCTGGTGCTGTGCGCCGATCCGTTCTATGCAGGACAAAGCGTCCACGATCTGTGCGGCGGCGGTCCGGAAGGGCTTATTGTGGCCGCCTCGATCGAAGAGACGCTTCAGCCCGGCCAGGCCGACGTGCTGGTCGACCTATCTGTGACAGCATCGGCCGTGCCCAACGCCATCCACGCCATGAACTGTGGCGCGGCGCCGGTCATCGGCACGACTGGCATTTCCTCTGACGGACTGCAAACCCTAAGGGAAACCTCAGATCGAACCGGCATCCCGGCGATGGTGATCCCCAACTTCAGCATCGGCGCGGTGCTCATGATGAAGTTTGCCGAGGAGGCCGCGCGGTGGCTCCCCGACGCCGAGATTATCGAACTCCACCACAACAAGAAGGCCGACGCGCCGAGCGGCACCGCGATGCTCACAGCCGACCGCATCGCCGCCGCTAGAAACGCGTCGCCGGCGGCGGATCCCACGAAGACCGAAAAGGTGGCCGGCGCGCGTGGGGGCAAGCATCACGAGATTGCGATGCACTCCGTACGGCTGCCCGGGCTCCTGGCGCACCAGATGGTGCTCTTCGGCGGGCAAGGCGAGGTGCTCACGATCAAACACGACTCGATGGACCGGTCCAGCTTCATGCCGGGAGTGCTGCTGGCGGTGAGAGGCGTTCGTGGGCTCTCGGGGCTGACCGTCGGGCTGGACGTTCTGCTGTTCGGTTAGCCTCCGTGCTCTCTCTTTCGGTGCTCGACCTCGGCCTCGAATGGCTCATAGTGGATGCTGACCGTGGCGCCACCAAGCGCTGATTTCAGTTCTGCCTCGATTTCTTCGGCCAGCTCGTGCGCCCGGACAAATGGCAGGGCATCGTCGAGCATCACGTGCAGATCGACGAACCGCAGGTTTCCCACCATGCGCGAGCGCAGGTTGTGATATCCCCGCACCTCGGGGTGTTCGGCGAGTATCTGCTTCAGCATCTCGGTCTCGTCGATGGGAAGCGCTCCATCCATCAGCGGGTGCACCAGCCCGCGGAGCCTCTTGATGGCGCCGGCCATCGCCAAGAGCGTGAAGACCGCAGCAGCCACAGGGTCCAGGATCGACTCTTTGGTCAATCCCACCAACAGCATCCCCACAAGCACCCCAAATGCGGCGGCCGTGTCCGCCTTGAGGTGAAGGGCTTCAGACTCCAGCGACGCCGACGGGTGCTTTCTGGCTACCCGAAGAAGGTGAGATGCCACCAGGAAGTTAGCCGCCATGGCATAGAGCATTGAGGCCGCGCCCCAATCCCAGCGGATCTCCTGAGGCTGGACGACGCGTGTATAGGCAGCCCAGAGGATGAAGATGCTGGAGCCCAGAATGACCACCATCTGCACGGCGCTCGCCAGCAATTCGGCTTTGCCGTGGCCATAGGGGTGGCCCTCGTCGGGAGGCTTTGCCGCATAGCGCACGGTCGCCAGCGCGACACCAGACATGGCGATGTCCATGATGGATTGAAGGCCCTCAGCCAGGACGCTGATCGAGCCGCTCAGCCATGCGGCGGCAAGCTTGACGACGACGACCACCACGGTCGAAACCAGGGAAACCGTGGCGGCCCGCTGCACCGCTCGCAACGCTTGCTCGGCCATCGCAGTCTGGATTGTGGCAGGTCTATGGCGCGGCGTTTTGCCCCTGCTGTCGAGGGTCCTGGCCCGCTAGCCAACCGTCCATAATCCTGAGACCGAATGATCGTCGAACTCTCCGCCGAGAACGTGGCCATCCTGGACAAGGCGCTCCTCAGCCTTGGGCCGGGGTTCACCGTGCTCACCGGCGAGACCGGCGCGGGCAAATCGCTGCTGATCGACGCGATCGAATTGGCCCTCGGCGCCCGTGGCGATTCGGACCTCGTTCGGTCGGGCTGCAGCAGGGCTACCGTCAATTTGACGGTTGATCTCTCGGCCCGTCCTGACCTTGTAAAGGCTCTGGCGGACCTCGGCCATCACCTCGAGGACAGCCTCCTCTTCATCCAGCGGGAAGTCTTCGCCGAAGGCCGATCCCAAGGGCGCATTCAGGGAAAGCTGTCGCCAGTATCGGCCTTAAAGCAGGTTGGGCAGCTTCTGGTCGACCTGCACGGGCAGCACGACCACCAGAGCCTTTTGCACCCCGAACGGCACGTCGAATTCCTGGATGCTTGGGTCGGCGAACCGGCTCAAGCGGCTCTGAGCCAAGTTGCCGATTCTTGGCAAGCGTTCAGCCAGTTGGAGCGTCGTCTCGCCGCCCTCAGAACGGGACGGCGCGAACGCGAGCAGCGCGCCGATATGCTGCGCTATCAGGTCGCCGAGATCGAGGAGGCTGCCCCGGCCATCGGCGAATCGGCGGAGACCGAAGCGCTCTTGAGCCGCCTGACCCACGCCCAGCGCTTGCGCACCTCTGTCGAAGAGGCCCTGGAAGCGCTCTCCCGCCGCGAAGGATCCGCGCAGGAGGCGATCGGCAGCGCGACGCGACAGCTTGGCGAGCTTGTGGCGCTCGACGCCGAGATCGACGCTTGCCTTTTGCCTTTGCGCGAAGCGGGCTTTTTGCTCGACGAAGCGCTTGAAAGGCTGCGCGCCTACGCCGAAGGAATCGAGGCGGACCCCAAGCGCCTCCAAGATTTGGCGGATCGGCTGGAGACGCTCAAACGGCTTCGGCGCAAGTACGGCGAGACAGACGAGGAAGTCCTTGCGTTCTTGGCTCGGGCGAAAGAGGAGCTTGGGATGCTTGAGGACGACTCGGAGGGCGAAGAAGCGCTTAGAGAACGAACCGCCGAGGCACGAGAAGCGCACCGCGCCGCTTGCGTAAGCCTAACCTCATTGCGGATGGAGGGCTCGACGACCTTCTGCACTCGTGTCGCTGACGAACTGCGCGATCTGGCGATGGTTCGGGCCCAATTCGGAGTTTCGGTCACCCCGAAAGAGCCTGACGCCACCGGCGCCGACGCGATCGAATTTGCCTTCTCGGCCAACCTTGGAGAGCCGATGCGTCCTCTCGCCAAGATCGCCAGCGGCGGCGAAATGGCGCGCCTGATGCTCGCGCTGAAGACGGCGCTCGCAGGCAAGGCCGGCGTGCCGACCCTGATCTTCGACGAGGTGGAGGCGGGGCTCGGCGGTCCCACCGCGTCCGTGGTCGGCAAGAAGCTCGAGGAGCTTGGGCGGCAATATCAGGTGATCGTCATCAGCCACCTGCCGCAGATTGCGGGGCGGGCCGGGGCTCACTACCGCATTGAGAAGACTGAGTCCGGTGGGCGCGTCGCCACGTCGTTGCGGGCGCTGAGCCCGTCGGATCGCGTGGAAGAGATCGCCCGCATGCTGGCGGGCGAAGAGATCGGCGAGACCGCCCGCGCGCATGCGGTGGAGCTGCTGGCAGCAATACCGGATTGAGAGTTCTCTCTGCGTTCAGTTGCCAACAGCAGAGGCCGTCTCGCTGCAGCCAGCACTCGACTTTGCGCTTGTTTGCGCCTTCGCGCCTTGGCGAGAGATCATAGCTGTTCCTCCGATTGCAGACTTGAGCTCGCAATCCCAATCATCAGCAGGCAAGCTAGTCACACTTGATGGCCTTTCTGAGGCACCAGAAGGCCCCAGCCGCGCACGATAGGCTCAGCGAATAGAGACCCATAGAGTTCCAAATCCCGAACTTGGGATTGCACACGCGCGGATCGAAGGTCATGGACAGGCAGACGCCTGCCAGGATCAGCAGCAACCCCGAAAGAGCCCATGCATCGCGCCGGGACTTCACGGGTCGAGATTACCGAAGTCCTCCCCAACCCCATTCCCTTGGCCAATCGTCAATAATGGAACCTAAGGGGTGCCCAAAGATGGGAACGAAGAAAAACCAAACCTCGCGACGACAGTTTTTGCAGACCACCGGTGGCCTCGCCGCCGCCTCCCTCCTTCCGAATATCGCCAAAGCCGGCGTCCATACCCAAGGCTCGGGTGAGATTCGCGTCGCCCTCATCGGCTGCGGTGGACGCGGCAGCGGCGCGGCGATTAACGCGCTCAGCGTGAAGAACGGTCCGGTGAAGCTCTGGGCCATGGCCGACGTCTTCGAGGATCGCCTCAACGGAAGCTGGGACAACATCAAGAACCAACTTGGCGACAAGGTGGACGTGCCCAAGGACCGGCGGTTCCTCGGCTTCGACGCCTACAAGAAGGCCATGGACAGCCTCAGGCCCGGCGACGTGGCGATTCTGACCACGCCGCCCGGATTCCGTTGGCTCCACTACCAGTACGCAATCTCCAAGAAGCTGAACGTGTTCATGGAGAAGCCGATCACGGTCGATGGCCCTCAGAGCAAGAAGATGATCGAGCTCAACGTGCTCGCCAAGGCGGCGGGGCTCAAGGTCGGCGTGGGCCTCATGTCGCGCCACACCATCGGCATGCAGGAGCTCGCCAAGCGCATCCAGGACGGCGAACTCGGCGAGATATTGCTGATGCGCGGCTACCGGATGCACGGGCCGGCGGCCTCCTCGCAGTCCACACCGAAGCCGGACAACATGTCGGACATCGAGTACCAGATCCGCCGGTTCCACAGCTTCCTCTGGGCAAGCGGCGGCTGCTACAACGACTTCTACATCCACCATATCGACCACCTCTGCTGGATGAAGGGCGCCTACCCGGTCAAGGCGCAGGGCGTAGGCGGCCGGCACTACAAGGTCAACCGTGAGGGCGTGCCGTTCATCGACCAGAACTTCGACGCCTATTCCGTGGAATACACCTTCGCCGATGGAAGCAAGTTCTTCTTCGACGGCAGATGCATGGACGGCGCGGCGGGGATCTACTCAAGCTATGTGCACGGCACCAAGGGCGTGGGAATCGTGGCGCGCTCGGGCGACTTCGGGGGTCCGCAAGCCATCTTCAAGAACCAGAACATGGAAGCGTCCAGCTTGGCGTGGCAATCCACCGACCGCAGCAACCCTTACCAGAACGAATGGGAAGTGTTGATCGACCGGATCCGTGCCAACCAGGAGCACAACGAGGTCGAGACGGGGATCCGGACCTGCGCGGTGACGAGCATGGGCCGCATGGCGGCGCACACGGGCCAGGAGATCACGTACGAGCAGTTCCTGAACTGCCCGCACGAGTTTGTCCCGAACGTCGCTGAACTTGACTACGCCAAGCCCGCGCCCGTGATGCCGGGAGCTGATGGGAAGTATCCGATCCCGCAGCCAGGCGTCAAGAAAGATAGAGAGTACTGACGATTACGGATTTCGGATTGCGGATGGCGGATTGCCGAACACGGAATTCGGAAGTCCGTCCGTCGAATGCATTTTGCGTGATAGAAGTTGACGTGGGACGCCTTGTTCCCAACGCGTCTTGCATTCCGTAATCTGCAATCCGCAATCTGCAGTCCGAGATCCGCAATCCGTTGAACGACCATGATCACCAGCATTCTGTTTGCCGTCGCAGGGCCGATGTCGGTCCCGCAAGACCTCAAGGCTTACTCTGAGAAGCTCCCCAAATCCACCATCGAGATCAAGATGGTGCCGATCCCCGGCGGGAAGGTGAAGGTCGGGGAAAAGACGGTCGACGTCGCTCCGTTCTATATGGCCACCACGGAAACGCCGTGGGAGGTGTTCGACCAGTACCTGCTGAGCGGCGAGCCCTCGAAGCCCTATGATCAGACCGTCTTCGGTCCCGATGTGATCGCGCGGCCAAGCTACAGCTACATCCTCCCGGACCTCGGCTGGGGCCACGAGGGGTATCCGGTGATCAACGTCACGTCCACGACGGTCGAGATGTTCTTCCGCTGGCTCCGCACCACAACCAAGAAGAAGTATCGTCTGCCAACCGAAGCCGAGTGGCAATGGGCCTGTCAAGCCGGCGTCGACGGTGAGTTGAAGTTGAGCAGCGAGGAATTGGACAAATCTGCCTGGCACAAAGGAAACAGCGCAGGCATGACGCACCCCGTGGGAGAGAAGGCCGCGAACAAGCTGGGGCTCTTCGACATCCTGGGCAATGTGGGCGAGTGGGCGACGGATGCCGACGGCAAGCCCGTGCTCTGCGGCGGCGACTTCCTCCTCGAGGCCGAAAAACAGAACTCCACCCTGCGGCGGCGCTATCAGCCCAACTGGCAAGAGACCGATCCTCAATTACCCAAAAGCCGCTGGTGGCTGGCCGACGCGCCCTTCGCAGGATTTCGCATCGTCTGCGAGAAGTAGCGTTCTATGGGGCTCATGGCATTGGCAGTTCTGGCCTCCTCGCTTTCGCAGGCGCCGGAAGACCGCCTGATCTTCGAAGGGGAACGAGGGCCCGGCAAAGGCACTCATGTGGTGCTTCTTGCCGGTGATGAGGAATACCGCTCCGAAGAGGGGCTGCCCCAACTCGCCAAGATCCTCTCTCATCGCCACGGCTTCCGCTGCACGGTGCTGTTTTCACTTGGGAAGGACGGCACGATCGATCCGGACCGTCACGACAACCAGCCCGGCCTCGAGGCGCTGAAGACCGCCGACCTCTGCATCCTGCTGCTTCGGTTCCGCGAATGGCCCGAGGATCAGATGAAGCACTTTGCCGACTACTACCTCGCCGGCAAGCCCTTCCTGGCGCTAAGGACCAGCACCCACGCCTTCGACCTGAAATCGGGCCCCTATGCCCGCTACGGCTGGAAGAGCTCGGACTGGCCAGGCGGATTCGGCAAGCAGGTGCTGGGTGAGAACTGGGTCAGCCATTGGGGCATCCATGGGCAGCAGGCAACGCGAGCCATCGCGGTCAAAGAGCACCCCATGCTAAAGGGCGTTTCGGATATCTTTGGAACGACAGACGTCTACGAAGCGCATCCGCCCGCGGCCGCCGAAATCCTTATGCGTGGCCAGGTGGTGGCGGGCATGGCGGCGGCCGATCCGGCGGCATCTGGCAGAAAGAAGACCGCCTATGGCGTCGAGCAAGACCTGAACGACCCGATGATGCCGATCGTGTGGACGCGCTCAGTCAAAAACGAAACGGGAAAGACCAATCGCATCCTGACATGCACCATGGGCGCGGCCACCGACCTCCTGAACGAGGGGTTTCGGCGTCTGGTGGTGAACGGGACCTACTGGTTGACGGGGCTCCCCGTCCCGTCCAAAGCCAACGTGGAGCTGGTGGGCGAATATCACCCGAGCGCGTTTGGGTTTGGGGGCTACAAGAAGGGCTTGAAGCCGAAGGACTTACGGTAACTCAGGCAAGGCTCTGTCTCCACCCCTCCCGACTTCGTTCCCCTCACTACGCTCGGCGGGATCTGCGACAACCCCCTCCTTCCCGACAAGCCGGGACTCGGAAGCATTTACGGACCAAAGCGAGGAAGGGGCTGCCTCGCCTTTCATTCCTCGCTCCTCTCTCCTCGCCCTTCGCCCATCGCCCTTCGCTCTTCGCAATTCGTCAGTGAATAGATGCCTCAACGCCTCAACGCCATAGTGCCTAGTTCGCCCCAAACCTCCCTGCCGACCGCATCGCCGTCGCCAGCACCGTGAGCACCGGATTGAACCCACCGTTCGTGACGTGAACGGAGGCGTCGCAGACGAGCAGGTTCTCATGCCCGAACACCCGGCCCTGGTGATCGACCACGCCCCGTTCCGGCGAGGCCGCCATCCGGCACGTCCCCGCCTGGTGCTGTCCGGCGCTCATGCCCAAACCGACAGGCCGCGGATAGACCTCCTTTGCTCCCGCTTCCTGGAGCCACTGGACGGCTTTATCCCGCATAAAGAGCGCAGTCTTGACAGTCTCCGGGTGCGTGGTCCCGGAGAGCCTTGCCACAGGGACCCCGAGGCTGTCGAAGGTCTTCGTGGACAGGGTGACCCGGGACTCTGGGCTGGGGATATCCTGTGTCGGTCCGAAGATGTGGAAGGAGCGCAAAAAGTGGCTTCGGATCCACTCCTTGTAGGCCAGACCGTACTTTGGAATGTGCGGCGGGGGCGCCTCCCGGGCAAACCAAACCGGAAGTGGGATGAAATCGTCGGCGAGCATGCCGCCGCCGATCACGCCAGGGTTTCCGTGGCTGAACTCCATCACGGCGACCGTCGCTCCAGGCCCAACCAGGTCTGAGATCAAATCGTCGAAAACCGCGAAAGCTCCCGGATAGAGGTGGCCCTGTAGATTTCGGCCGACCCAGTCGTGGTTGTTGCCGATACCGTTCGGCTCTTGGGGCGTTCTGGAGTAAAGCAGCAGCCGGGGGGTCTCGATAGCCCCGCACGCCAGCGCGACGACGTCGGCACGAACCTCTTCAGCCTTCCCCTCGCGCACGACCTCGACCCCCGTCACCTTTCCGCCGCTGTCGGTGAGCAGCCGTGTGACGCGAGACTCCGTCCAGAGATCGCAGCCATCGTGCATCAGGGCTTTCGGAAGCACGGTGTTATGGGTTCCGTTTTTGGCGTTCTGCGAGCAGCCAAACCCAACGCAAAACTGGCCTCCCACACAGGCGCCTCTGCCGCCGAACTTGCGCGAGTTGATCAGTAGCGGTACGCGCTGATGGGCCCAGCCCAGACGGTCTGCTGCCGCTTGCAGGGGGCCCGTCCGGTAGGTCGCAGGTAACGCATCCATCGGGTAATCCCGGCGCTCGGGCATCGTGCGCGAGGGCGGGCCGCCGCTGACCCCCATCTCCCACTCGATCGCCTCGTAGTAAGGCGCGAGTTCCTCGTAGTCGATCGGCCAGTCGGCGAGCGAACTGCCACCGGGAATCCCGTAGGAGCTCGCCATGCAGAAGTCGAGCGGGTGGTACCGCCAGGCCTGCGCCCCATAGACCCGCGTTCCTCCGCCGACCCCCATGGCGTTATTCTGGTACGCCCCTTCGTGGGGCCGATAGACTCCTTCGGAGCCGTCCGGCGAGACGAACTCGCGCGGGTTGCCGTCGAGCTCGGGGCCCATGTTGTGGCCATAGCGGCTGAAGCGATGGTTCCTGAGAACGTCCCGGCCCAGCCACCCCGGAGGATAGTCGTGCCCGCGCTCGATGATGAGCACGCGCTTGCCCTTTTCGGCAAACTGCCAGGCAGCCACGCCGCCGCCTGCGCCCGCGCCAATGACGATCACGTCGAAGTCGCTCAAGGGTCCGTCACCTTGAACCCTATGTCGGCCCAGGACCCGGTTTCCGGGTAACCGTAGTACACGTCCCGGACCATTTCGATGAGAAGCTGGGCGAATCGGTGGCTTGGGTCTGCCAAGTCGGATTCTTCGAGCGCCGGCAGGCCCCGTTGAAAGGCAAGAAGGACTTCGGGAGTCTCAGCCTCGATGAGCTCCACCATCCGCTGCACACAGACTGCTGATCCGGCGCCGGGGGTCTTGTCTGGGGGGATCACCCAGTCCATCGCCTGAGAGAGTTTGGCAAGTTCGGCTTCGGTCATGGGTCTGGAGAGTTTCGTAGGGGAGCTTACACCGGAGGTACCGCCGCTCGCGAGATGCCTCCGCATACACCAGGAATGCCTCCGCCTCTTTGAGGTGGAGGCTTCCAGTTGCGAATCGGATGTGAGTCCAAGCCTCCACCTCGGAAGAGGCGGAGGCATCAGATTCTGGGGAGCTCAGGCCGCGAGGCAATACTCAGGGCCGGGGCTTCTCAAGGTTCATCGACCAAGGACCTCCGTCGGGAGCGATAGGGATCGAGACCCTTCCAACCCGTGCCCGCCGATAGGCCGCCTCATAGGAGGGCTTGGCAAACCGTTCGGGAACCCACCCTCGAACCACCGAAGCCGCGAAGAGCGCCAAGCACAGCAAGCCAAGAGCCTGAACCACGCGCGAGGACTTCATCTCGGCAAGCGTGGCAAAGCCTCCAACAAGGCATAGCCCCATCAGGAAGAAGTACCGCTCGCCTTGGCCGGGGGTGCCGAGACCATACCAAGTGGCTCCCGAACGAAGCGCAAGCAAGAAGCAGATGATCGCCAGGATCGCGAGCCCCCGGATCAGCAGCGGGCCCTTCTTTGCCAAATAGGCAAGGAAGGCGATTGTGATTACTGTCTTGAGGAGCTCGATCGGGTCCAGAGTCACCGAGTAGCCGCCCGCTGTTGGATAGGCAGTGACGGCGTCCCACACCTTCTTCGCGATCATGCCGACCAGGGTGGCTGCCTTGTGGTTGCCCGGCGCATCCAGCCGCTCCCCCGTGAACACGAAGAACAGTTGCAGCGCCGAGCAAGGCGCCAATACCATCAGCGCCCAGCCTCGCTCACGAATCTTGGACAGAGCGAACGGCAGCACCAGGATTGCGAAGGGGCCGGAGAGACCAAGAAGAAGCAAGTAGAGGGCGTCCCAAACCCGTGTCTTGAAGCCAGGAGGTCTCGGTGTCAGCACCACCACAAGCCCCCAGACCGCCAAGAACCACTGCGCATGCGCGAGGTTCCCCAAGATGCCTACGTAACTTGGATAAACCGCGAGGCCCGTAGCCAGTGCGAGCCGCGCCCAAGACGAAGGCAGCGCCTCGGCTGCGCGGCGCGAGAGAAGCGCCGCCGCGACGGCGGCATGAATCAGCAATGCCGTCCAGGCGAACACCCCGGCGGCGGCATCGAGCACCAAAGGCATCGTGCCCAGCGAGACGAGTCCGGGGAGCAGGTTCAGATAGCCGTGATAGGGGGTCCAAAGGCTTGAGACGCCCTGGTTCCAAGCCATCTCGAAGAGCTTGCCGTCATCGGAGACGAACGGCGCGCCGGTGACGGCCATGGGGTAGCGCGTGACGAGCAGCATCATGAACGCCGCAAACGCCGCCCACGGCGCCCAGAGTGGGAGGTTTGGCTTCGAATCGCCCGCAAGAGATGGTTCCAAGGCATTGAAGTATCGCACAGCGGAAGCTTCTGGCCCTGGAAGGGCTAGGCTCCCAACTTGGCGTCAAACCTCTGCAGCCTGGAGCCACCCGTCGAAGCTGCGTCATTGAGTGTGAAATGCCTCCGACCCTTCTGGGGTAGAGGCCGATGTTTCTCAAATCCCGGTTCAAAGCCTCCATCCCGATCATCGGGACGGAGGCATCGAATTCTGACGCCCCTCAACACATTGACGCAGCTTCACCGGGGGATAGGAGGGTCACCCGGAAGAGGGGCCACCCGCTGCTGGGAGGCACTCCCTCTCCCCCTCGTCCCCCTGGCGAGATTGGGGGGTCACCCGCCGGTTGGCCGGCCGGCGAATCGGATGAACTCCCTCTCCCCCCTCGTCCCCCTGGCTTACGGTCACTCCGGAGTTGGATGAGTGGGGGAGAGGGCAGGGTGAGGGGGCTCTCTCCAAACGATGGGTATACCAGCCGGACCCTGGGCGCGAAGGAGGTGAGACACCCCCACCCTGCCCTCCCCCGCGCAAGCCAATCCCGCGGAGATCGAACGGCTTTCGGTGCGCAGGGGAGGGAGATTCTCCGCGCAGATCGCCCCAGACCTCCCGGAGTCGGTGTGGGGCCTGCCCCGCGCCTGACGGGGCACCACCGATCAGCAGGAGATTGAGGGTCACCCGGAAGGAGCGCCACCCGCCGCTCATGCGACCACGATCAGCAGGCGCCGCCAACCAAGTCCTGGCTCAATTCGATGTAGAAGAGGCGCCCGTTGCGAAAGAGGTAGTAGTTCCTCCACCGCATCCCCGTCCCCGACCCGTCATCTTTCTCGCCCTTGACCTTGGGCCACACCTCTTCCCGGCCGTAGATCAGCTCTCGAGCCTGGAACTTCTTGCTCCACATCGTTCGGTACGGCTTGCCGAGGATGCGCTGCACCTCGGTCTCGGTCATGCCGAGGCGAACCCCGTGGTTGGTCTCCGCTTTAATCTTGCCAGGCTTGTGAGAGTCATTGAACTCCTTCACGCGCTCCTCGATTTCCCATTTCTCCAGGCCGGGATAGAGGATGCCCTCGTTCTTCATCATGGCCTTGGTGTCGCCGCTCAGGACGATTCGAAGGTGAGCTCCGTCGCATTCGCCGGTACACAGGAGGTAGAGCTTCTGCCGGGCATCGTATTTGGACGCGCCGTCACGTTCCGCTCCTATCTTCAACCCTCCCAAGGCAGTGTCCAACCGCGAGTCGGCGGAAGCCACGCCCGCGATGGCTAAGGCGATGTAGAGGACACTGAAACGCCACATATCATCCAGTATACGGCATCTATTCCCGCCTCACCACCTTCATGTGTTGAAGCAACAAGGCCGGCAATCCCCCAACCCTCACCCCCCTAGCCCACCGGATCGAACTGCGGCACCCTCATCTGCTTGCCGCCCTTCATCGCCGATTCGTGCGCCACGATCCCCGGCACCGTGATCGCCAGCGACTCGTAGACGTCGATCGCCGGCGGCCTTCCGTGCACCAGCGCGTCCACGAACTCGTGCGTGAGGAACGTGTGCGAGCCCTCGTGGCCGCTGTCGTGCCGCAGCGGCTCGGGCAGCATGTCGGTCTTCCACCACATCGGCTGCTGGTACTCCTCGAACTCGGGAAGCGAGCGCTCGAACCCGCCGGCATCCTTTTCCTTCAGGCCGCTGCGCCGCACGATCACCGGCCCCTGGCCGTTCGTCGTCGGCCCAAAGAAGCTCATGTCGCTGCCGTACCACTGCCCGCGCTCCCCGCCCCGGTGCGCCCCGTACCAGAACACGTTCACCCGGAACGCGTTGCCCTTGTCGGTCTTGAACATCGCGGTCTCGCACATGTAGGGGTTCTTGTATTGGTTGGGCTTCCAGAGGTCGTATTCCGGCCCCCATCCGAGCGCCATCACGCTGGTCAGCCGCTCGCGCGAGAGCCCGACCAGGTACGCCGTGCAGTGCGTGGGATAGCGCATCGGCGGGAAGCCGTGCCGCCAGGTGGGCGTGCCGTCGGCGTTCTTCCATAGCGGCTCCATGCCGGCGTGCTGGTACTCGGCCTCGGTGTAGAAGATGTGCCCGAACTTGCCCGCTTGATAGAACTTGCGCGCGGAGATCACGGACTGGTGGTAGTAGCTCGTCTCCGCCATCATGTAGCTTAGGCCGGTCTTCTTGACCCAGTGCAGGAGCTCCTCGGCCTCGGCGACGCTGCAGCACGCGGGCACGGCGCTGATCACGTGCTTTCCCGCCTTCAGGCAGGCGACGGCGTGGCGCACGTGGTCCGGCGCGCCGGTGAACACCGCCACGGCCTCCACGCTCTTGTCCTTGATGAGCAGTTCGAGGGAATCGTAGGGTTTTCCGCAACGGTAGACGTCCTGAAGCGCCTTTTTGCGCTCGGGCCGGAGGTCGCTGACCGCCTCGACGATGCAGTCGGGATGCTCGTGCCACTGGAAGCTGGTGCCGAATCCTCCGCCGACCACGCCGATGCGGAGCTTCTTGGGCTGTTTGTCGGTGAAAACGCCTGCAACCCCGGGTACCGCCGCCAAAGCCGCGGCCGCGCCTCCGGCCTTTAGCAGGTCTCGGCGCGATGCGTGCCGGCTTACCTTTGACATATTGCCTCCCGACGGTTCTACAGCCGTCCAACATCTAGAGCGAAGCGCCTTTCGGCCCTCCCGGAACCTCTCTCCCCAACCCCTCTCTCCTCCGGAGCAGGAGAGAGGGGCCGCAGTTCGCCTCTCGCTTCTCGCTTCGCGCCACCCGTCGCGCCTACGCCCCCAGCTTGTACTTCGGCAGTACCCACGGTCTGCGGTACGGCCTGGAGTAGGCCAGCGTGTTCTTGCCCGCACGGCCCACGATGTCCATCTTGGCCTTGTCCCAGCGCACCGTCTCACCTGCGTAGAGGCTCGCATTCACGAGGTGGCACACCAGCGTGGTCTGCACCACCGACATGAGGTCGGCCCTCGGCGTGCCTCGGCTCTTCACGCAGTCCAGGAAATCGCGCCAGTGGTCTCCCACCTTCGGCTTCTCCGGCTTCGGAAGCTCCTTGCCGCCGCCATCCAGAATCTGCCATCCGCCGCGCCAGCAGCGAACGGTCTGGCCGTTCGCGCCGACGAACTCGGTGCAATGCCCAGGCTTGCCGGGATGGTCGCGCAGGACGGACCACGTCATGATGAAATCGGGGTCCTTGAACCGGAGCAGCGCCTCAATGGTGTCCGGAGCGTCGCGGTCGTCGTCGGTGATCGCCCACTGGCCGCCATAGGCCGAGACTTCGGTCGGCATCACCAGGTCCTGGTCCTGGCTCATCCCGAGCAGGGCGATATCCATCATGTGAACGCCCCAGTCGGTGGTCAAACCGCCGCCCGTATTCATCACCCAGCGCCAGTTCCAGTGCGTCTTGTTGGTTTGGTACGGCACCATTTTAGCTGGGCCGATCCAGAAATCATAGTCGAAGCCAGCCGGAACCGCCGAAGGTTGGACCTTGCCGATCCGCGTCCCATCGGCAATCCAGGCCCGGCAGTGCGTCACCTTGCCCAGCTTGCCGGAGCGGACGTAATCGATGGCGTTGGTGAACTCGGGGTCGCTGCGCTGCCAGGTGCCCACCTGGACCACGCGCTTGAAGTGCCGCGCAGCGGCGCCCATGCTGACGGCCTCCTGGATGTTGTGGCTGATCGGCTTTTCCTGATAGATGTCCTTGCCGGCCTCGCAGGCGTGAATGCAGTTCAGGGCGTGCCAATGGTCCGGAGTGCCCACGATCACGGCGTCGATGTCCTTGCGCTCCAACATCTTGCGATAGTCTTTATAGGTATCCGGCTTTCTTTTGTACTTGTCTTCAACCGTTTTGATGTCGCCGGGCATGCGATTGTCGTCCACGTCGCAAACCGCAGCTACCTCGACATCGTCAAAACGCATGAGGTTGCGCATGTTGGCCGCGCCCATGCCGCCGCAGCCGATCAGACCGAACACGATCTTCTCGTTGGCCGACTTCTGGGGTTTGGGAGCCGTGTCGGTGTGGACGGCCATCAGGTTGAGGGGGCCGTTCGGGTCGGTTGCCCGCTTGGGGTTCTGGGCCAGGAGCTTGGGGCCTATAGCGATACCAGCGGCAGCCGTTCCGGCTTTGGCGAGGATCTGTCGGCGAGACGGTTCAGACTTGGGCATTTGAGTTCACCTGGAATGGGATTCTGCATGTGCGGTGGATCTTCCTTCACGACCTGTGTGCCTCCAGCATCTCTCTGACCAGAACAGGCCCGGCTGAGTCCCTCAATTGGCTCGAAACAGAGAATTGACCTGATCAATCGCCGCATTAACGGAGGCCGCTTTCAGGCCCGCAGGGCCGACCTGTTGCAGCGAAGGGCGCCAGCCCTGGTGAACCGGCCGCACAAACCGAAGAGGCCTGTAGGGCCGACCTAATCCCACACGTAACGGTCGTCGAACTCGATCCCGGCTATCCGCAAAAGCTCCCGAAACTCCTCCTGAAACGACACCTTCCGGTGATGCTCCTCTTGGCCTTGGATGTACCGGACGCACGCGGCCACCCCATCCTCGTTCAACGACATAGCCCCATATCCCGCCTGCCAGGCAAAGGATGGCAGACCCTTCGACTTGAGCCACCGGGAGCTCGACGACTTCACCTTTTCGACGACCTCTGCTATCGTCAACGTGCGCGAGAGTCGAAAGAGGATGTGCACATGATCTTCGACGCCGCCGACCTGAAGCACTGGACAGTTCAGGTTCTTCAGGACCGTCGCCAGATAGGGATAGAGCTCTTCGCGGATTGCGGGTGCCAACGCAGGATCTCTGGCTTTGGTGGAGAACACCAGGTGCACCAGGATGTTGGAGAGCGACTGCGGCATCTCAGGACTAGTTCGCCCTTACAGGGCTCTCCTCCTTTGGGCGGCTTCTCCCCAGGGCTAGCGCCCTTCGCTTCAACAAGTCGGCCCTTCGGGCCTCGCCTACCACATTCTCACTCGGAGCAATTCCTCAGATGGTTGGTTTCCGGTCTTTCGTATGAAAGTTAAATAAGAACGCCTCTTATCGACAACGATGCTAACCATGTCTGGCGCGATGCACTCGAAGCGGAATTTCAAGGAAAGCTGCTCTCTCGAACTGCCACGGTAGAGGATAAAAGTCGCCTGCCCAACGCTGACTTCTTGCCGAGGAATCCTAACTAGGAAGGCATAGTGTCCTTCTTTGGAGTAATCAGTAATAACTGCACCCCATGTTTGGGCTTGAGCCTTAAGCTCCGCTATCCCAAGAGTCCGGTAACTAATCGACCAGTCGTCTGAGTGCTGAACTTGTGCGACCCCGAACAACATGCAGGCAGTCACTAATAGGCAAAGTCGCTCTATCACCACTTGGGTCGCCTCTTGGCACAATAGGTGCCGCATTTGGTTGTGTAAATTGGAGTCCAGAATGGATCGTGAGGCGCAGGCCACCCTGTCGGATAGAAGTTATGTCGTGTCGGATGCGCGGCATGGTAATCTGGGTCAATGATTCCAACACATTCGGGTTGAACTGGCCTTTCGCCATGCTTGTCAGACCAACTGCCGTTGGCATCTTGCCTGATAAAGTGATAGTCCGGATATTGGGAGATGTATACCTTTACTTTGTAATAGCCCACAGGGCAGCGACCGTTTGAAGGAAGGTTAATCAAGGCTCCGTCGCGTTTTGCCATCGCGACAAGGTAGGAACAATTGCTAGTTAGCATGTCGGGATTTGGGGCCGGTCCTTGCCCTGACACGTATGATTGCCATCCCGGACGAAAGCTAAAATCCACATCACATGCAGCAGTATAGCAGTTGTGATCACGATCATTGCGGTCATAGATAGGAGGTGCAGCTTGTTTAAGCATAACCCTAATGCCTAACGAGGACTGATAGCCACTAGTATCAACTGACGTAGTCGGCTGATTCGAGGCATAGCCATAGGCAGGCTCGGCGGGCCAAAACGGGTCCACGGTCATCCATCGGCCGTTAACCTGCTGCAATTCTCGTGCTCGAACATACGTCCGAGTTGTGGAGTCTCGATAATAGCCAAGCGTGCCGCCGAACTTGAACGGCGTTACACTAGATCCAGTTGAAGATCTGATTTCGCCAAAGGGCCAATAGATGTAAGTGTCCGTCTTCGTTTGTGTGCTGTCCAGCAACGCCACTGTGTTCCCTTGCGGGTCGGGAACGTAGTCCCGCTCGACGCCATTGCGAACCTCGGAGACGACCTCACCGTCGATCACGCAATAATCTGTCACTGCCATTTTCGACTCCCTCTGATGCGTCCGATCTCCCGGTCAGTATAGCAGGGGTATGGATCGGTCCACAAGTGGTTTTTGATATCGACCGTGTTCTGTTCGCACTTGTCCCTTATGCCACATGGTCGAAGGGCGCCCGTCCCCGAATTCCTCCCCAGGTACACTGAACTCCCCCAATGAACCTGCGCGAGACGCTCCATTTGCCGGACCCCGACTTCACGATCCCGATGAAGGCGGACCTGCCTGCGCGCGAGCCCGAAATGCAGGCCGAATGGGAGCGCATGGACCTCTACGGCCTGACCCAAGAGGCCCGCAAAGATGCGCCCGTATTCGTGCTGCACGATGGGCCGCCGTACACCAACAGCCCGATCCACATCGGCACGGCGCTCAACAAGATTCTCAAGGATTTCGTCGTCAAATCGCGCTGCATGATGGGCTACCGTGCCCCCTATGTGCCCGGCTACGACAACCATGGCCTTCCGATCGAGCAGACCGTCATGAAGGCGTTTCACGAAAAGGGTGAGAAGCCTGACGTCGTGACCCTGCGCAAGGCATGCCGAGAGCACGCCGCGAAGTACATCGAGATCCAGTCCAGACAGTTCAAGCGCCTAGGCATCTTTGGCCTTTGGGACCAGCCCTACGCGACCATGGACTTCAAGTATGAGGCCGAAATCATCCGCGTGTTCAAGCGCATGGCCGAGGCGGGATACGTCTACAAGGGCCTGCGGCCCACCTTGTGGTCGCCCACCTCACGCACGGCCCTGGCAGACACCGAGATCGTCTACAAGGATCACACCAGCAAGGCGATCTACGTCAAGTTTCCTCTGCGAGACGACGTGAACGGATGGTCTGGAGGCCTAGCGAACGTCTCGACGATCATCTGGACGACGACGCCCTGGACGATCCCGGCGAACCTGGCCGTGGCCTTTCATCCGGCAGTGGATTACGCCATCGTCCACGTCGGCGAAGACCGTTTCGTGGTCGCCGAACCCCTCGTCGGGCGGCTCGCTGAGGACCTCGGCTGGAGCGGCCATTCGGTCGAGCGCGTGGTGCTCGGGGCCTCGTTCGAAGGCTCCAAGTTCAAGCATCCGATCTTCGACCGCGACTCGGTTGCGGTGCTTGCCGACTATGTCACCACCGAGGATGGCACCGGCGTCGTCCACACGGCCCCGGGGCACGGCCGCGAGGACTTTTTCACGGGCCAGAAGTATGGGCTGCCGGTGCTTTGCCCGGTTGACGAGGGCGGCATCCTGACCCAAGAGGCCGGGGAGTTCGCGGGAGTCAGCTACAAGGATTGCGACGTGGCGGTGGTGGACCGGCTCAACGAAGTTGGTGCGCTGCTCAAGGTCTCCGACTTCACGCACTCCTACCCCCACGCCGAGCGCGACGACCGGCCCGTTATCTTCCGCGCCACCGAACAGTGGTTCGTGGGCATCGACACCAACGATCTCCGCGAGCGGATGCTGCAGCAGATCGAAGGCGTCCAGTTCTTCCCGGAAAATGGGCGCGCGCGCATCACGGCGATGGTGGCCAATCGCCCGGATTGGTGCATCTCACGCCAGCGCCCCTGGGGTGTTGGCATCCCCGTCGTCTATGGCGCGGAATCTGGTGTTCCATGCCTTCATCCCGACGTCATCGAGTCCGTGGCGCAGCTCGTGGAACGCGAGGGATCGGACGCCTGGTTCGATAGAGACCCTAGCGACTTATTACCTGCGGGCTTCAAGCACCCGCAGACCGGCGAGACGACGTTCCGCAAGGAAACTGACGTCCTCGACGTGTGGTTCGATAGCGGCTGCACCAGCCTCTGCGTCCTGGAAGGGCATGTCAACCCGAACTGGAAGGAGCGCTGGCCGGCAGATGTCTATCTCGAAGGCTCCGATCAGCATCGCGGCTGGTTCAATTCCAGCCTGATCATCGGCACCGCGACGCGCGGCGAAGCGCCCTATAGGACCCTTGTGACCCACGGCTGGGTCACCGACGAAGAGGGCCGCAAGATGAGCAAGCGGCTTATGAACTCGCTCGATCCCGAGACGGTCTGCGGGCAGTTCGGCGCAGACATCCTTCGCTATTGGGTGGCCAGCGTCAAGTGGGAGCTCGACGTTCCCTGCAGCGAGAACCTGCTGCAGAAGTTCGGCGACAACTATCGCAGAATCCGCAATACCCTGCGCTTCTTGCTAGGCAACCTTACGGGATGGTCTCCCTCGCCGGCCCCTCCCTCAGTTTCAGCTGACGCGAAAACCAAGGGAGGGGCTACCGGACCCGAAAACCCCTCCTTCCCGACAGGTCGGGACTCGGAAGCATTTTCGGCCGGAGCCAAAAACAAGGAGGGGGAGTTGCTCGAAGTGGATGAGTGGGTGGTCGCTCAGACCGATCTCCTTGTCGCCGACTGCCTCCAAGCCTATGAGCGCTTCGATTTCGGCGCGGTGATCTCGGCGATCCACAACTTCTGCGTGAAGGAGCTTTCGTCGTTCTATCTGGACGCTATCAAGGACCGGATGTACTGCGACGGCAAGGATTGGGCGACTCGGCGGTCGGGACAAGCGGCCTGCCATCACGTGCTGACGAACCTCTGCAAGCTGCTGGCGCCGCTCTTGCCCCACACGGCTGAAGAGGTCTGGGCGCGGATCCCTGGCGCGCTGGGCCCCAGTGTCCACACACAGGTTATCGAAGCTCCGACTTCGGACCGGCTCGAGGAGATCGAGGCTTGCGAACGCCAGTCGCGAGTGGCGGCTCTTCTCGAAGTTCGAGAAGAGGTATTCGCGGCGTTCGAGCAGGAAAAAGCCAAGGGCGAGATCAAGGACAGCCAGGACGCGGTGCTCCGCTTAGGCGTGGATTCACAAACCCTCAAAACGCTCCAGTCCTTCCGCGAGGACCTGCCAAACCTCCTCAAGGTGAGCTGGGTCGAGATTTCGGAGGGCGAGGGCGCGGCACAATTTGAAAGGAGCCCTTATTTGAAGTGCGAGCGGAGCCGAATTCGCAGGCCCGACGTAGAGGAAGTGAACGGCGTGCCCTTGTGCGGACGCTGCCGAAAGGTCCTACAGGAGCTCGCCCACACCGGATGAAATCGAGTCGCACGATCTTGTTGCCTCCGTCCCGATCTTCGGGATGGAGGCATTGGCACGAAGTTTCGGGAGGCACACGTTGATGCTTCCGTCCCGATCTTCGGGATGGAGGCTTTGCCTCAGTTCCTTGAGTGGGGCAAGCCTTCAAGCCTCCACCCCAGAAGGGGCGGAGGCATTCGTTCGTGGCGGTGGACGCCTATGAACCGCCGCATCTTTCTCACCGTTTTCACGCTGTCGGTTATCGTCGACCAGGTGGTCAAGGAGATTGTTCGGCAGACGCTGAACCCGCACCAGTCGGTCGGTCCTTGGCCGGGGGTGTTCGAGATCACCTTGCAGACCAACGAGGGCATCGCGTTCGGCATGTTCCAGGGCATCGCGATCTTCCTCACGCCGATCGCCATCGCCATCGGCATCGGCTCTTACCTCTACAGCAAGAATCACCCGCAAGAGAGCGCCTGGATCCACACCGCAATGGCCCTGCTCGCAGGCGGCGCCCTGGGCAATCTGATCGACCGGGTGTTCCTGGGGCGGGTGACGGACATGTTCGCCTTCCGGCTCATTCATTTCCCGGTATTCAACGTCGCCGATTCGTGCATCACGATCGCGGCGGCGATTCTCATCCTCAAGTGGTCGCGGGAGCTGGTCACGCACCACCCTGAGGAGACGGCTGAGCAAACTTCGGAGAGCGAAGTCGCCGCCAAACCCTCGGAGCCTGTGGCCGGCGAAGCGCAATAGAGACAGGGGCCGTTGTAGCGCAGGTGTCTCGCCTGTGCATCCCAGCCAAATGCATAGGAAAGGAGCGCGCCAAACTCTTGCGCCTGCTTCGAATCCACCACCTAAACGGCTCAAGGTCGGGACCATCGTCCCGGACCCCTTCACCGACCGAGCTACCATGAAAGCAGATTCGGAGGCAACACAATGGTTCATGCACCCCTGCGCGGCGTTTTCCTGTTGGGCCGATTGGCGTTCATCGTGGCGGCCGCGGCCGCTGTACCCGTTCTGCTCAAGAAGGGCAAACCGTTCTTCGATAAGGCAGGCGATGCTCTGGTCGAGCTAGGCAACAAGCTCAAGGAAGGCGATAAGCCGAAGGCCGAAGAAACCCAGACCAAAGCCAAAGCCGCACCCAAGGCTGCGGCCAAGGAACCGTCGTCAAGCAAAGCTGCCACCGCGACGGCCCCCAAGAAGGCTCCAGCCACCGCCAAACAGACCAAGCCCAAAGCCGTCGGCGTCAAGCGCGCTTCGGCACGCAAGAAGCCACCGATTCAATAGCTTCAGGGAACCCTCCAAAAGCCGACTGGCCCTCGCATGACGCGAGGGCCAGTGTCGTTTGGGGTGGACCGATTAGGCTTCGGCGCTTTCGTACTTGTCCTTCAGACCCTGCACGACCGCCGGGTCGGCCAGCGTCGTGGTGTCACCAAGCGCCCGGCCCTCTGCCACGTCGCGGAGCAGGCGTCGCATGATCTTGCCGCTTCGGGTCTTGGGGAGCTCCGCCGTGATGATCACGTCGTCCGGGCGGGCGATCGGCCCGATCTTCGAGGCGACGTGCGCCTTCAGCTCGTTGACCAGCTTCTCCGAGGCCTCATAGCCAGAGCGGATGATGACGAACGCCGAGATCGCTTGACCCTTCATGTCGTGCTTCTTGCCGATGACCGCCGCTTCGGCGACCGCCGGGTGGCTGACCAGCGCGCTCTCCACTTCCATCGTGCCGATGTTGTGGCCGGCAACGAGGAGCACATCGTCCATGCGGCCCATCAGCCAGAAGTGCCCGTTCTCGTCGAGCCGCGCGCCGTCGCCGGTGAAGTACACGCCGGGGAACCGGTTCCAATACACGTCCATGAAGCGCTGCGGATCGCCGTAGATCCCGCGCGTCATGCCGGGCCAAGGCCGCGTGAGGACCAGGAAGCCCTGTACCGAACCGGACGCGTTGCCGGCCTTGATTTTGGCCACGTGCTCATCGCTGATGTTGTGGCCGTCCTCGCTGTAAATGGCGGCGCTGATGCCCGGGAAGGTGCGCGTGGCCGAGCCCGGCTTGCACTTGGTGATGCCGGGAAGCGGCGCGATCAGGATGTGTCCCGTCTCCGTCTGCCACCAGGTGTCCACCACCGGGCAGTTGCCCTTTCCAATGTGTTCGTGGTACCAGAGCCAAGCTTCGGGGTTGATCGGTTCTCCGACAGAGCCCAGAAGCCTGAGCGACGAGAGGTCGCACTTCTCCGGGAACTCGTTGCCCCACTTCATAAATGCGCGGATCGCCGTCGGCGCCGTGTAGAGGATCGTGATCTTGTGCTTTTCGATGATCCGCCAGAACCGGGCCTTGTCGGGTGTGTCGGGCGAGCCTTCGTACATCACCGACGTCACGCCGCTCATCAGGGGCCCGTAAACGATGTAGGTGTGGCCGGTGACCCAGCCGCAGTCGGCGGTGCACCACCACACGTCGGAATCCTTCCAGTCGAACACCCAGTTTCCGGTGGCGTAGGTGCCCACCAGATAGCCGCCGATGGCGTGGACAATGCCCTTGGGCTTTCCGGTGCTGCCGCTGGTGTAGAGGATGAACAGCGGGTCCTGCGCGTCCATCGGCTCGCAGGGGCAATCGGCGCTTTGCCTGTTCACCACGTCGTGCCACCAGAAATCGCGGCCCTCGACCCAGCCGCCACGGTCGTAATCCGGGGTCGGCACGCCGTTGGTCAAGGTTCCCGGCACGCCGGTCCGCGAATACACGAGTACCTTCTCGATGCTGGGGCACCCCGACGCGAGCGCTTCGTCAACCATCTTCTTGAGCTGAACTACGCCGCCGCGCCGCCATCCGCCGTCGGCCGTCATGATAACCTTTGCCTTGGCGTCGTTGATGCGGTCGAACAGGGACTCTGAGCTGAAGCCGCCGAACACCACACTGTGCACCGCGCCGATGCGCGCGCAGGCGAGCATCGAGATCGCCAATTCCGGGATCATCGGCATGTACACGCACACGCGGTCGCCCTTGTGAACGCCCAGCTCCTTGAGTGCGTTGGCGACTTTCGCCACTTCGTCGCGAAGCTCGCGGAAGGTGTACTTCTTCACGTCGCCGGGCTCGCCCTCAAAGAGGATCGCCGTCTTATTGGCAAGGGGCCCGTCGGCGTGGCGGTCGAGCGAGTTGTAGGCAGCGTTGATCTTGCCGCCGAGAAACCACTGGGCATAGGGGAGCTTCCAGTCGAGCACCTTGGTCCACGGTTCGAACCAGTGGAGCTTCTTGGCCCAGTCTTCCCAGAAGCCTTCGAAGTCGCTGTCGGCTTTGTCGTAGATGTCGAGGTCGGTGATGTTGGCGTTCTGAGCAAAGGACGCGTTGGGCTCAAACACGCTTTGTTCGTCTAAAAAGGTGGATAGGGTTTCAGACATAGTGAATCTCCAAGATTGGATTCAAATTCATCATGACATAAGGCCCTCAGACTCCAAATCCCCCCTGGTAAGCCCCCAACCGGGCATAATCAAGGCACGGCCATGGTCCTGAGGGTGCCTTTTGAGCAGTTCGCGAGTACGGTTTTGCGCCGCGCAACCGGAAAAGAGGTGTTCGTCTGCCAGGAGATGGGCGTCACCCTTGCCACCGCAGCGAATCCAGACAAAAACTTCCTGATTGCCTCAAGCACGGTCTTGCCGCCCTACGAGGCCCGAAAGGCGCTCGATTCCGCTGGTTTGGATGTGTACGACGGGCAGTGGTCGCTCGAGTCGGACGGCGTCTCGGGGCTTCAGTTGAAGATGCACGTGGCCGCTGTCGCCTATCGCAGTGCCAACACGATGCCGGGTCTCTGGGTGGACGCCTTTCCGGAGGAAATGGGGCAGAACGAAGCCCTGAAGGCGATGTATGACGAGCTCCTGGAGAACGGGGAGATCGATGGCATCTCCTTTGAGGAGTTTCTACGGCTCGGCGAGGCCAACGTGGTGGTGATCGCCTTGAGCCAGTTGACGGAATACGCGTCCGAGAAGCTGAGACGATCGGACTGCCGTTGAGGCGGTCTACAGCTTCAAAAACTTGCGCATAGCCTCAAGCTTCTTTGGCCCAATCCCCTTCACCGCCAGCAGCTCCTCGATGGACGAGAACCCGCCATGCGCTTTGCGATACTCCAAGATCTTCTCGGCGGTGGCGGGCCCGACCCCAGGCAATCGGTCGAGGGTCGCCGCGTCGGCCGTGTTCAAGCTGATCGAGCCGGGCGCGGGTGTGCCGGAACTCGACGAGCGCCCCGTTCGTGGCTTGCTCGAATACGAGCTGGACTCCGAAGTGTAGCTGGGAGAGGAAGATGTCGCCTTTTCGGTCGACGTCTGCGGGGCCGAATTGGCTTCTGGGACCACCAACTGCGTCCCGTCCTCGAGCTTGGCCGCCAGGTTTAGGTCCTCTGTGCGCGCTCCCGGCAAGGCGCCGCCGGCACGCTCGATCGCGTCGGCCACGCGGCTTCCCTGGGGAAGGTGGACCACTTGCGGCGACTTCACCGCCCCCTTCACATCCACCACGACCTCGGCGGGGACGCTAAGGGAAGGGACTTGAGCCTGGCTGATGGCGCCAGGGACGAGCGGCCCATTCGAGAGGGTGATCTCGGCCGGCCGCCTGGCATACTGCGTGCCCACGAAGCCGCACACAAAAAGGAAACCCGCCAAAAGCAGGGTATAGCCAAGCCGCTCTTTGGGTGTCAGCTGCGCGAGCATATGACCCTTCTATCTTGGATAGGGATAGCCAAAGTTCCTGCAAGGGCCTTTCGCATTGCCTCATATCAGAGCGCCCTCAACAAATAGCTGCGGGACAGAATTCCGCTCTTGGAAGGAGCTCCGAATAATGCATAATCCAAGTATGGTAGACGCAACTCTACCAATCGTCACCGGGGATCGAAAGCTCCGCTATCTGTTTCTGGACCTCAACGCTTACTTCGCGTCGGTCGAGCAGCAGGAGCGGCCGGAACTGCGCGGCAAGCCCATCGCCGTCGTGCCGCTGGTCGCCGACACGACCTTCGTCATCGCCGCAAGCTACGAAGCCAAGCGACATGGCGTGAAGACCGTCATGCGGGTGGACGAGGCCAAGCGGCTCTGCCCTGAGCTGATCCTCGTGGAGGGAAGGCCGCCGGTCTACGTCCACTACCACGACCGGACCCTGGAGGTCGTGGACACCCTCCTTCCGGTCGAAAAGATCTGGAGCATCGATGAGATGTCCATCCGCCTGCTGGGCAAGGAGCGCGAGCGCGAGGCGGCCGTCGCTTTGGCCATGGAGCTGAAGCGTAGGATCACGACGCAAGTCGGGGAATGCCTAAAGTGCTCGATCGGCATCGCCCCAAACACGTTTCTCGCCAAGACGGCCACCGAGATGCAGAAGCCGGACGGCCTCGTGGTGCTTGAGGCATCGGACCTCCCTCAGGCGCTCTACAGGCTCAAGATCACCGACTTCGCCGGGATCAACTATAGGATGCAGGCGCGCATCAATGCGGCCGGCATTTACACGGTCCAGCAGATGTGCGAAGCCGACCCCAAGAAGCTGCGCCGTGCGTTTGGGTCGGTGACCGGCGAGCGGTGGTGGCACCTGCTGCGTGGTTTCGAGCTCAAAAGCGAAGAGTCGGCGCGCAAGAGCCTGAGCCACTCGCACGTGATGGGGCCACAGTATCGGACCGAGGAAGGGGTCAAGCAGCTCCTTCTCCGGCTCATCCACAAAGCCTCGGCGCGATTGCGTGCGAACAACTTGGCGGCTCGGGCCATGGAGGTCCACGTGAGCGGGAAGAAAGACTGGAGCGTTGGGATTCGGGTGGATGCGACCAATGACGCGGTCACCTTCACCGAGCGCTTTCTCGAGGCCTGGCCCGGGCGGACCTTCGAGTCGCCCCTGAAGGCGGCTGTGGTGTTCCACGACCTTCAGCCGGTGGAGACGCTCACGCCAAGCCTTTTTGGCAACGCCCAGGAACGGATGAAGCTCTCGGGCGCGATCGACCTCATCAACCAGAAGTACGGCAAGAACTCGGTCTTTTTGGCCGGCATGGAGAACGCGCGAAACGCCGCCCCCGAGCGCATCGCATTCAACAAGACCTGGCTCTTTGAGGAGGGCAAGGATGACAACGCCTGGATGCCGGAGACTAGGACGCCTAGGGAGTAGGGTGAGAGCGGGAGTATCGTAGAACGGGAGAAACGGTGAGTCGGTGAATGGGTGAGTCAGTGGACGGAGCGCATGCATCCATGCCTGGCCCCTTGGGAGTGAGACGGTGAGTGGGTGAGGCGGTGAACACCCTCGCCCCTCGTGGGAGAGGGTCCGTGAGCGAAGTGAACGGGGGTGAGGGGCCAGCACGCCACCGTGAGCCCTTAAGCACCTGGCGGTGGCGCTTACCGGGAAGGCTCTGGGTCCACCTCGCCCCTTGGGGAGAGGCGGTGAGCGAAGCGAACCGGGTGAGGGGGGCGGGTCGTGCAGGAGAGGCGGAGAAACGGTGAATCGAGTTGCAGGACGGAGGGCGGACTTCAGCCCGCCTTGAGCACACTGCATCCCTTCCCTGGTCCATTGGAAGGAGCTCTTGTCGGGAGCTGATAGGGGGGGAATGGACCCGCTGACTATTGTGGTGGCGCCTGACGAGAAAACCAAGAGGTCTCAATGTCCCGGGCAAAAAGCAGCTCCGAGAGCTGCCCCACGTGCCCCTGCAGGTGCCGGATGTTCAGAATCTGATGGTCGAGCTTCGGGAAGTTCTTGTACCAGGGGATGCCGCAGTCATCGGTGTCCAGGTTCAGCCCGTCTATGGTGGCGTCGACCATCGCGGCCACATGATCGATGTACTCCAGCAGTTCGGCTTTGGTGTTGGGCTCCAGCGGCACGGCATCCTCAGCCCAAAGCTCCGGAGCCTTCTCCCGATGCTTGTGCCAGGGCGTGAAGGCCTCGAGGTTTTGGCCCATGTAGAGGTGGCTGTAGAAAACGGCGTGATAGGCGATCTTCCAGAACTCCCTGGGGTATTTGCCGGCGGTCCAAAGGTCGTCGGGACACACCTCCACACATTCGCGCAGCATGCGGAATGCGCCGTGATACTGGCTCTTCAACGCGGCTCGAACGTCCATGGGACGAGTCTACACACATACCGTCAAGAGCAGCCGAAGTCCTTCGCCGTCATCTTGCGCTCGAACTCCTCCGGCGTCTCGCCCCACACTCGAACCGGCTCCGACGAGCCGTCGCCCTTGAGCACGAGCGCTTCCGTCCAGCCCGTTCGATAGCTCCACTTGATGAGCCATACCGGAGCCGTGATCTCGGCGAGGGGTTTTCCCGATAGCGCGGTGTTCCAGAGGATGGGCCGCCTTTTCATCTCGGTGCGGTCGAAGCGGGCGTAGTCGGGGAGATACCCCAGAACCCACCGTTCCGGCCCTTGCCAAGCCCGTTGTGCCATGGGCCACACGCTCTCGACATCGGGTTTTACCAAACGCAACATCTCGTCGAAGCTGGTGGCCTTGGGCAGGCGGTCGCGTTCCGCCATGTAGGTTGCGAGCCCCTCCACGAGATCGTAACTGAAGCCGCGCCTGACCGTCCCGCGATGCCAGGCAACTTGGCTTTCCAGGCCCGGGTACGGATGGTCCGGGATGAGCAGGATGCAGAGAGCCAGAGGAACACCGACGAGGTGTACGACGAAGCTACGCCCCAGAATCGGCAGGTAGGGATGGCGGCTGCCGCGCTTGCTGAGAACGCTCTGCCAGAACAGCGCCTCGACGAACGCCGACCCGAGCCCGAAGGTCGCGAGCATCAGAATGGCCTGTCCAAGCGGATCGGGGTTGACAGTACTTCCCACTGTCCCAAGAAACTCGTAGCCGACGATGCCGGAGACGCATCCGCCGAAGATCCCCGTTGCCACGTTCGCAAAGACCGACGCCAGAGCCGACTTCTTCCAAGTGCATCGAAGCCACCGGCCCATCGCTATCGCCTCAAAGATCAACGTGGCCGCGACATACGCGAGCCAGTAGGGCCAGGAGAAGAAGGACAGCGCCAGGCTCATCGCCCCGTTGGCGAGAGCTGAAGCGGAAATGCCCCCGACGAGGATTGCGAAGAGCGCCTTGCGAGACATGAGCGTAAGCTCCGAGGCGATGCTACCCGTCACAGCGGCCTATGACGAAGCTTTATGGCCGTGGACGACGCTTCTGCATGTAGTTCCTGAAGTCTTCCAGCCTCTCGATGGACTCACGGTCTTTAAGCCTATTCGCGGCGCGCTTACTCGCGATGATGTCATCCAGGCTGCACACGAAGAACCCCTCCGACTCGACTCGCTTCCGCCACGCATCCTCGAACGTCTCGATGCCATCGGGAGCAAACACGAGGTCAATGTCGAACGGGCCATCCTTTAGCTCGACGAAGTCCTTCCCACGCACGATCTCTGCCTCACGTTCGGGTGATAGCTCGAAGTTGAGTTCGCGAAGTGCTGCAATCATCCTTCGACCGTTCTCATCGCTTTTCTCTGGAAAGATATCCACGTCTTGCGTGGTGTCCGGAAAGCCCAGAATGATCGCACCCGCTTTGCCGATGAATAGGTAGCGAACACCGTGCTTGGCGAATGCCGCGCGCAGTTCTTCGGCCTGCCGGTACTCAAACGCGCCCAAAACCCAGCCACCTCGGGAGGTTCTTTTCGCACCACTGGCGATACTCCTCCATAGATTCGAACGACCGATAGGGTGCGTCGTCCAAGACGGGCCGATAGGTCTTGATGAACCCGTACTTGATTCGAAGGCTGAGCGGGCGTTTGGCCATCGCTTCGCATTCCCTGAAAAACGCCTCTCTCTCTAGTTTGTCGGCAGCCACAAGTTCATTGTACTTTCAGTGACTCGATCCGCCTCCTTCAAGGCATTGAAGTCCACTCAAACAAGGCGCTTTGCAATGCAGGGCCATTCAACTCTGTCCAGTCAAGTTCTGAATGCGCGTCTTCGCCTGATCGGCCATAGCGCTCATCGGATAGCGCGCCAAAAACTGTCGATACACCTCTGCCGCGCGCTGGCGGTCTCCGAACGCGTGCTCCACCATGATCGCCGACCGAAACATCGCGGATTCTCGGTCGCCCTCGGCGATCGCGGGATCGCGCAGGGCAGCCTCATATAAGTTGAGCGCCAACCGCTTGTCGCCGGCTTGCTCGCACTGCATCGCGGTCCTCAGCAGGTAAGGAATGGGGATCTTCCCGGGATCGATGGCGAGCATCAGCAGGGTCGAGCCGACGACGAGCGGGTCCTGTTCCTGAGCAATTCTGGGAAGCAGGCGATTGAAGTAGTCCAGAGACTCCCTCGATGGACCGCCGTGGCTCCTGAACCCGCGTTGGACCCAATGAAGCGCAAGGAGGGTGTTGTCTTGATCGTTCTTCGCGATCGCGGAGAACTCGTAGGGTGCCAGCACGCTCAGGTCCTTGGTGTCTGAGAGCATCGCTTTCGCATCGCTGGCCTCGGTCGAGTCGCGCTTCATTCGCAGGATCATGGCGATCAGAAATCCACCTGCGGCGCCTCCCAGGTGCGCAAAATGCCCGACGCCATCGGCAGCCCCCAAGAACGCGAAGAGCGCGTCGATCCCCAAAAAGTAGAGACCCACCACCCACAGAGACCAGTCCGTCGTTCCCCAAACGAAGAAGCGATAGAAGATCGTAATCTTGGCGTGGGGGAACATGTAGAGCCCCGCGCCCATCACTCCCATAATCGCGCCAGAAGCTCCGATAGAGGGGATGTTCGGGTTAGAACTGCCCAAGAGGCCATGGTGCAGGACGTCCCCCGCCACGCCGGAGGCCAGGTACATCGGCAGGAAGAACCACGCCTTCATCCGGCCCTCGACCGAGAAGCCGAAGATGTACAGGAACCACATGTTGCCCAGAAGGTGGAAAAGGCCCCCATGCAGGAACATGCTGGTGAAGATGTGGAGGGGTCCGAAGTTCGAACCTTTGAGCCCCCACTGGTCGACGACTTCGGGCCGGACATCCAGGCCGTCGCTGGTGGTAAACGCATAGACCACGACATTCGCCAGGATCAGGAGAATCGTAACCACCGGAAACGACTCCGGGGGGTTTTTCGCCCTGATTGGCAGAAACATGGACCAATCTTAGGGAGCTGTCGGCCAACGTGTCAAGACGACCCCGCTCTTTCCCGCCATCGTTTGTGAAGCTTGGCCATCAGGCCCGAATCACCGGTCTTCACCCGGTTGGGCGGCGCCAGCAAGGCAGACTGAGAGTCTGCCCCACGGCTCATCGGTCCCTCCGCCCCTCGGACCTGGGACCTCAGACCTCGGACCTCTTTCCCTGCCTTAGGCTCATACGGCAGCACCAGGTGCTCGATGAAGTACTCCAGCATCCGATCCTGGTTCACGCCGCTGTGCCCGGCGTCGACGCCAACCTGGGCATCGTAGGCGCGCCTCGCCTGGTTTAGGGCCTGAATGAGCTGGAAGGTGTTGTTCGGGTGGACGTTGTTGTCGGCCGTGCCGTAATAGAGCAGAAGGTAGCCGGTCAGGTTTGCCGCATACTTCATCGCCGAACCCTCGTCGTAGCCCGCCTTGTTCTCGCTCTCCCAGGGCAAACCCATGTAGCGCTCGGTGTAGATCGAATCGTAGTGGTACCAAGCCGTCACACTGGAACTCGCCACAGACGCCTGGAACACCTTCGGATACCTGAGGATCGCCATGCAAGAGGAGTAGCCGCCATAGCTCGTGCCGGTGATGCCGACGCGGTTGCCGTCCACATAAGGCCGCTTCGCCAGTTCAATCACTCCCGCCGCCTGATCATCAATCTCGACAATCCCCAGCTTGCCGTACACGGCGTCCTTGAACGCCTTGCCCCGGCCGCTCGTGCCGCGCCCATCGAAGCTGGCGACCAGGAAGCCGAACTCGGTCCATGCCGATGGTGTGGCAAACGTCTCGGCCCCGCCACCCGATTCCGGCCCGCCATAGACCGTCACGATCATCGGATACTTCTTCTTGGGGTCGAAGTCGGACGGCTTGTAGAGCGAGCCGTAGCAGTCCGTCACGCCGTCCATCGCCTTGTATTTGAAGGTCTCGCCGGGCTTTAGGCCCAACGCGTCGAACTTGGTGAGGTCGCTCTCCGCCAAGACCGTAAGCACCTTGCCGCTTGCATCGCAGACGCGCGTCGCGGGGGCCATTTCGCGGGTCTCGATGATGTCCACGAAGCTCTTGCCGTCCGGCGCGATGTCCACGGAGTGGTGGAACTTCGGATCGGTCAGCCGAACGTCACCCTTGCCGTCTAACCCGATGCGGTGGAGCTGAAACCGGTAAGGCGTGTCGCCGTCGCGAGCCATGTACCAGATCACGCCGGCCTTCTCGTCCACGCGCACGATGCGTTGCACCTCGAAGCCCACGTTCTTGGTGATCGCCTTGAGCGACGCGCCGGACATGTCGCCCATGTAGATGTTGTCCCAGCCGCTGCGCTCGCTGACGAGGATGAAGCGCTGGGGCTTGCCTTCCTGGGGCGCCAGGTATTGCAGGCGCGGCGAGTTGTCGGTCCAGCTCTGGGGCTGCTCCTCGCGCAGGATCACCCTGCACTTGCCTGTCTTCGGGTCCGCGGCGCAGATCTCCATCTTGTTCTGCTTGCGGTTGGTGCGGTTGAAGAGCAGTTCCTTGCCGTCCTCCGACCAGCGCACGCTGTAAACGTAGTGCGCGATGTCCTGGCCATCGGGCCCGAACGTGCAATCCACAGGGACCGACTTCTTGCTCGCCAGGTCGTAAACGAAAAGCTGCACTTCGGGGTTGGGCGCGCCGGCCTTGGGATACGCTTCGACGTCCAGCGAGTCCTGAACCTTGCCGACCTCCATCGTCAGATAGAAATCCGGCACCTTCGATTCGTCAAAGCGATAGTAGGCAAGCATGGACGAATCCTTGCTGAACCACATCGCGTTTCTCACGCCGAGCTCTTCGCCATAGACCCAACTGGCGATGCCGTTCTTGATGCGCTTCTCCACGCTGCCGTCGGTGGTCACCTGAATCTCGTCGCCCCCCCCGCTGGGCTTCAGCCAGACGTTTCGGTCCTTGTAGTTCGCCGTCCACTTGCCATCGGGCGAGCGCTCGGTCGAGAACTGCCGCCCTCGAGCCGGCTGCTGGGGCGCCGCTTTGGGCTTGGCGGGTTCGGGGTCCGCACCGCCCGAAATCTCCGTCGCCTTCTTTGCGGCGAGGTCGTAGCGATACTGCTTTCCCTTCCAGGTGTAGACGAAAGACTTACCTTCGTCCTCCCATCGCACCTGGACGGCGCCCCGGACAACGGAGCCGGTGATCTCCCGGCGCATCTTTTCATAGCGGTCGAAACGTGGCATGGTGGGAAGTCTGTTTTGAGCCTGTGAACCCGCCGCAGCAAGGACAAGCAGAACGAGAAGCGCCCACCGCATGCGGGGGCACTTGGACAAGACGTTGGGGAGTGGGTTCATGGCGCTTCCCGCGAGGATACGCCGCCCCGGTTCCTTTGTGCAATCTTTCGGGCGAGAGAAACAAACAGCGGAGCCAGGAAGAGCGCGGGAATGAAGTTCGCCACGGGATACGCTTTGATCTCCAGGAGCCGCAGCCCGATCGCCGCCAGCATGATGCCTCCGGTCCCGGTGGCCTCGTCGATCATCTCTTTGTCGTCGGCGAAACGCTTCAGCGGCGAGGCCGCCAGCGTGATCGCGCCCTGGACCACAAACACGACCCCCGCCGTGACGAGCACGCCGGGCCCCATCGTGGCGGCGTAGAAGATCGCCACAAAGCCGTCCATCGTGCTCTTGATCGCCAGGAGTTCCAGGTCGTCTTCGATAGCGTCCTTGATGCAGCCGAGCAGCGTCATGGGGCCGACGCAGAAGATGATGCTGGTGCTCACGATCGCCTCCGCGAAGGTGGAGGAGCCCTGCGCGCCGAAGGTCTGCTTGGCCCATCCGGCAAACGCCTCGAGCCCGCTCTGGAACCCAAGCGCCATGCCGAGGCACCCCCCGGCAAAGAGGGCCGCCGCGATGATGAGGATGCTGCGCGCCTGGAGAAACAGCTTGAGCCCGAGGCCGACGGTCACGAGCCCCAGCGCGGCCTGGGCGAGGTCCTTGTAGGCGACCGGCACGCTGGCGCCCGCGGCTAGACCGATCAGCGCGCCGACGAGCACCGTGCCCGTGTTGAGCCACGTCCCCCTGCCAACGACCATCCTGGGCATGAGGGTTAGTATGAACGAGGAACCAAGCCTTGAACGATGAGCCAGGGGGACAAGGCGCACGGCTATCGGTTGTGGGCCTTGTGCATCACAAATCTCCCGTTTCGAATCAGGCGTATCATTGAGCTATGTTGCAGGTCCTTGCCCTTGTCATACCCCTGATATTGCTTGCGGACGAAGCGGATATTCAGTTGAAGAACCGCAGGGCCACTGAAGTCTTCTCCATGATCCTTCGGCTTGTCCCTGACGGAGTCAGAATGTCTGTTAACGACCTAACTGGAGTCATTCATGTTCAGGGCTCTACCGAAGAGGTCGAACAGGTTCGGAAGCTTGCACGATCGATGGACATCAAGGCAATGGAGGTCTTTCTGAAATTCGCACTTGAAGTCAAGTCAATCCACGTGGCATACGATGGAACGGTCACCATCCGAAACAATGTTGCCTTTCGGTTCTCCGATTCCGCGTCGAACGTAAACGTTGCCTACCAGCCGCAGGTCCTACCTGAGCGGATCAAGTCGATTGTCACAGTTGAAATTGACGGGGCCCTTTTCAGAGACGATAAGGTTGGTAAGGTCGGCGAGCGACTGGAATTCAAGGCAGTTGATATGAAACCTGTCAATGAGAAGGCCCGGCAGCGGCTAGACTCCCGCGAGATCAGATGGTGGCCACTAATCAACGTCACACCCAGCCTGAAGGAATCCAAGCGATTGTGACTGCCGACAGTGGAAGGGGCTTCGAGCGTGTTCTCACGTGCTCCGTTCAGTGCCTAGTTCAGCTTCCGAAACGCGCCGCGCGGGAGGAACGTCGCCGCCCAACGCAGATAGCTCTTCCAACGGCCCGGCGCCAGCTTGATCGAGCGCGCAAACGCCGCACGCCCCCCGGCCGGGTCGCCGTTCAGCGTCTTGACCGTGCCCAGACACGCCTCGTTGTGCGCCTTCGCCGCCACGAGTTCGGCGCTTGGATACCCCCTCGCCTCCAGCAGCGGGTACCGCGTTCGGATCCACTCGCGCAGCATCTCGTCATCCTTCCAGATGCGCTCCAGCTTGTGGCTGGCGTTCGCGCCATGCACCCGGTAGAAGGTCAGCGGCTCGTCCACATAGCCCACCTGCCACTGTTCGGCCACGCGCAGCCACATCTCCCAATCCCCCGAGCCGAAATAGGCCTCATTGAAGCCTCCCAGCTTCTCGAAGCATTCGCGCCGCACCAGGGCCGCGCTGGCGATGATCTTGTTCGCATAGAGCAGCGCCAACAGCACGTCGCCGGTCTGCGTTCTCGGAAACGAAAACCCGAGCGGCGACCCCTCCATGCGCTCGCCCTTTCCGTCGATGAACCAACCGTCGGTATGCACGAGCCCGACCTCGGGGTGCGCTTCAAAGAGAGCTAGTTGCCGCTCCAGCTTCTCCGGCGCCCAAAGGTCGTCGTCGTTAAGGACCGCGATGTACTCGCCGGTTGCTTCTTTGAGACCCCGGTTGAGCGTGCCATAGGTGCCCAGGTTGGTCTCGTTGAAGATGAGCTTGATGGGCGAGGGGCGAGGGGCGAAGGGCGATGTTCCGCGATGGGCGATGGGTGATGGGCGATCTTCAGCATCACCTCGCCCCGACGGGGAGAGGTCGGTGAGCGATAGCGAACCGGGTGAGGGGTCGCCTGCCGCGGGGTCGCGATGCGCGATGGGCGATGGGCGATCGGGAGAATTCCCTTGTCCCTCCGTCCCTTCGTCGCTGTGTCCCAATCCGGCAGACTGAGAGTCTGCCCCACGTGGTACTAGCCCCTCCACACCTCCACCCTTCCATCCCTTCACCCTCTCCTTCAGCCACTCTCGCGTGCCGTCGGACGAGCCGTCGTCGAGAATGATGATCTCGAAGTCCTGGAAGGTCTGCGCGAGCACGCCCTCCAAACACGCCGGCAGATAGGCGAGATGGTTGTAACAGGTCAGCAGGACAGAGACCTTGGGCATGTATGGGGATTATGAAGGAGCGCCGCGTTGTCTCCCTCCCCAACCCCTCCCTTCCCGACAAGCCGGGACTCGGAAGCATTTTCGCTTCGCAAAAACAAGGGAGGGGCTCCCGCTAATCCCTTCATCTCTTCATCACCCTATCCCCCTTATCCCCCTTTCCCCGTGTCCCCCTGTCACCGTGTCCCCCTGTCCCCGTGTCCCCGTGTCCCCCTGTCCCTCTGTCCCTTCCCGCCCCAGGTACATTCCCCTCATGCCTGGACTCATCTCGGAGAAGCTTGACCAAGCCGCCGCCCTCATCGCCCAGTCGGACCTCGATGTCTGGCTCACCTTCGTCCGCGAGACCTTTGGCGGCAGCGACCCTGTGCTCCCGTTCCTGATCCAGGGCGGCCTCACCTGGCAGTCGGCGCTCCTGGTTTCCCAGTCCGGCAAGAAGGTCGCCATCGTCGGCAATTACGACGCCGATGCCATCGTCGCTTCGGGCAATTGGGACGAGGTTGTGCCCTATGTCCAGGGCCTCCGCGACACGCTGATCGCCAAGCTGGAAGAGCTGGTGCCGGCAGGAGGTAAGCCCAGAATCGGCGTCAACTTCTGCTCCGACGACGTGAAGGCCGATGGCCTTTCGCACGGCATGTTTCTGCTCCTTGAGAGCTACCTAAAAGGCACACGCTTCGAGGGATGTCTCGTCAGCGCATCGAACCTGGTAACCACGCTGCGCGGAGTCAAAACCTCCACCGAAATCGAGCGCATGAAGGGAGCTATCAAGGAGACCGAATTGCTCTTCGACTGGGTGGACAAGCACGCCCGGCTCGACATGTCGGAGCGCGACCTCTACGATGGGATCCAATCGCTCATCGAGAGCCTTGGCCTCGGCTACGCCTGGGACAAGGTGGGCGATCCGATCGTCAATTTCGGACCCGATTCCATGGGCGGCCACGGCATCCCCAGCGACACGATTTTCCTTGCGCCTGGCCAGATCCTGCACATCGATCTCGGCGTCACCAAGAACGGCTACAGCTCAGATATCCAGAGCTGCTGGTATGTGCCGCATCCAGGGGAGACCGAGCCGCCCGCGGACGCCCAACGGGCGTTCGACGCCGTGATCGGCGCGATCTCTGCCGGGGCGGCCGTGCTAAAGCCGGGGGTTCAGGGTTGGGAGGTCGACGCGGCGGCGCGATCCTATCTGGTGGCGCAGGGCTTTCCGGAGTACTTGCACGCGCTGGGGCACCAGGTTGGGCGCGTCGCGCACGATGGCGGAGCGATCTTGGGGCCCAAGTGGGAGCGCTATGGCCGAACGCCGACGATCCCGATCAAAGAGGGCGAGGTCTATACGCTGGAGCTAGGGGTGTTCGTCGAAGGGCGCGGATACCTGGGAATCGAGGAGATGGCCCAAGTTACGGCAACGGGCGTGGAATGGCTCACCAGCCGCCAGATGGACTTGCCTGTGCTGAAGCTATAGTAGATATGCACAGGTCTTATAAGTCTTTTAGGACGTATGAGACCTGCAAGGCAGTCGGAACCAGCTCACACCAAGAGACCCTTCACAACCTCGCCATACACGTCCGTCAGGCGGAAGTTCCTGCCCTGGAACTTGTAGGTCAGCTTGGTGTGGTCCATGCCCATAAGGTGCAGGATCGTCGCATTCAGGTCGTGGATATGGACAGGGTTCTCAACGATCTGATAGCCCAATTCATCCGTCTTGCCATAGGTGATGCCCGGCTTGATGCCGCCGCCTGCGAGCCAGCAGGAAAAGGCATGGGGATGGTGGTCGCGGCCGGGATAGGGTGAGCCGCCGCGCCCCTCGTTCATAGGGGTCCGACCGAACTCCCCGATCCACACGACCAGCGTCTCGTCGAGCAGCCCCCGCTGCTTCAGGTCCTTCACCAGCGCTGCAGCGCCCTGGTCAGTCTGGCGGCAAAGCTCGGGAAGGCCGTGCTTCAGGTCGTTGCCTTCCCCGTTGCCGTGATGGTCCCACCCGCGGTGATAAAGCTGCACAAAACGCACGCCGCGCTCCACGAGCCGCCGCGCGAGCAGGCAGTTGTTGCCGAAGCTTGTCTTGCCCTGCTCTGTACCGTAGAGTTCATGGGTCTCCTTGGTTTCCTTGGACACATCCATGAGGTCCGGAACGCTCGACTGCATCCGGTAAGCCAGTTCATACTGGGCGATGCGCGTCTCGATCTCGGGGTCTAGGGTCTGCTTGAGCTTGATCTCGTTGAGGTCCCTGAGAGCGTCGAGCATGTCGCGCCGCATCGGGCGCGTGACGTCTTCGGGGTCCTTCACAAAGAGCACCGGCTCGCCTTTCGACCGGAACTCGATTCCTTGGTAAGCCGTGGGGATGAACCCACTGCTCCAGCACGCCTTGCCGCCGTCCGGGTTGTTCTCGCCAGAAATCAGCACCACGAACCCAGGCAGGTCGGCGTTTTCGGTGCCCAACCCGTAGGTCAGCCAGGAGCCAAGGCTCGGCCGGCCGGGTAACTGGAAGCCCGTATTGATGAAGAGTTGGGCAGGAGCATGGTTGAATTGATCCGTCTTCACCGACCTCACGATCGCGATGTCGTCGGCAACGGTTTTGAGGTGGGGCAGCAGATTGGAGATCTCGACGCCGCTCTGACCCGCTTGCGTGAAGGAATGGGGCGACCCGAGCAGCTTCGGGACCCCTTTGATGAAGGCAAAGCGATCGCCCTTCATAAACTCCTCGGGGCAGGCCTCGCCATTGTGTTTCTGGAGGAACGGTTTGGGGTCGAGGAGGTCGATCTGGCTCGGGGCTCCCGCCATGAAGAGGAAGATCACGCTCTTGGCCTTCGGCGCGAAGTGCGGCTTCTTGGGCGCTAGGGGGTCCTTGCGGTTCCCCTGAAAGGTCGCCGCCAAACCCTGCTGGGCCAGCATCGAGGAGAGCGCCAGCCCGCCCACTCCGTAGCCGACCTCCTTGAAGAAGGTGCGCCGCGTCAGTTGGTTCAATCGGTCGTTTCGGTTCATGGCTATCCCTTGGTAATCGTCTCGTCGAGGTTCAGGAGCACGCTGCAAACCATTTGCCAGGCGGCTTGATCTGGGGTTTTGGACCCACTTTTGGCCGACGGGCCAGCCTTGGCCTTCAGGCGCGAAAGGAGCTTGGCCAGCCGCTTGAGCTCGGGCTCGCTGGGCCTGCGGCCCGTGCACAGCCGAAAGGCATAGCTGAGCCGCTTAGCGGGGTCCTTTCCGGCCTCTCGTTCGCTCCTCGCCGCCAGGGCGGATGCCGCCTCCAAATAGACCGGGTCGTTGAGCAAAGTCAGGGCTTGCAGCGGCGTGTTGGTGCGGACTCGGCGCACGGTGCACGACTCCCGGCTTGTGGAATCGAACGTCATGAACGATGGATACGGTGAGGTGCGCTTGAGGAACGTATACAAACCGCGTCTATACCTGTCGTCCTTCTGGCTCGTCATCCACTGCTGGCCGTTGTAGGGCGTGTTCCAAACCCCGTCCGGCTGGATCGGGTATACGCTCGGCCCGCCTAGCTTGCGTGAAAGCAGTCCGCTGGCCGCGAGCGCGTTGTCACGGACCAGTTCCGCATCCAAACGGAAACGCGGCCCGCGTGAGATCAGCGCGTTACCCGGGTCCTTGGCGAGGGCTTGCCGCGTCGCATCGGAGGATTGGCGATAGGCGGCCGAGGTGGCCATAAGCCTCATCATCGCCTTCATATCCCAGTTGCGAGCCATGAACTCCGAGGCCAGCCAATCCAGAAGCTCGGGATGCGAAGGCGGTGACGCCTGGGTGCCAAAATTCTCCGCGGTCTCGACGATGCCGCGCCCGAAGAGACCCATCCACATCCGGTTCATCTGAACGCGCGCCGTCAGAGGATTCTGCTTGCTGACGATCCACTGAGCCAGGCCGAGGCGGTTCGCCGGGGAACCCGAAGTGGGCTTGTTCCAAGCCGCAGGGATCGCCGGAAACACCTGGTCCCCCCTGTTGGTGAACTCGCCCCGGTTCCTAAGGTGCGCCGAAAGCGGGCCAGGGCGGTCCCTCATGATCAGTGCCGTGGGAATCTGGCTCTGCACCTCGGCAAGGCGCTTTTCTGAAGCTGCCTTGTCCTGACGAGCCTGGGACAACAGGGGAGTTGCCGCCCGAAACGCAGCGTCAAGCCGCCTCTGCTCTACGGCCGTTCGGTTCTCCTTGCGAGCGAGATCTCGCAGTTCTGTCGAAGCAAAACGAACAAGGGGCGCCTCGATCGACGTCGCTGAAAGGCGAAACGCGCCCAGCGTGTGCTGGCCGAACCGCGATTCGCATTCGATGACGACCTCAAGCGAATCGGAGGATAGCACCAATGGCCTGGCGAACTCCAAGACGGCCTCATGGGGCTTGCCCATCTGTGGGGAGATGGCCCAGCCGGAATCAGGATCGTCGTCGATCAGGCCTTGAGCGCTGAAACTCTCCTGGTCGAAGTCACACTTGGCAGCCGCCAACTTGATGGGTTTGCCGCCCGCCAAAACGGCCACCTTTCCCACAACGAAGTTGCCGTTGCTCGATCGCCCCGGACCCTTGTTCGGCAGCGCATCGTTGGCCAGCGCCTCGATGCGTATCCCGGTTATCGAGTTGGTGCTCGGACGCTCTAGCCGAACCCGGTACGTGACTTTCGCGGGGATCGGCCCCGAAGCCAACAGAGCGTTGTCCGAAGCCAGAGCCAAGCTCACGCCGTTAGTGGCTTCGAAAGCTGTGGGAAACAAGGCCAGCCAAGGGATTCCAGATGCCACGGCGGCGGTCCACCTCCCTTGCTCGGCGGTGAGTTCGGGCGACTGCGCCGTGAGCTTCGCCTCTAGGTCGGCCAGCCGGGCCTTGAGGCGGTCCCTTTCGGCGGCTTGCTCAGGGGTCGGCGCCTCGATTTCAGGCTCATAATATTTCATCTCCGAGACCTTCGGGTCGCCTTTCGGCACATAGTCGGTCCCATTGAAATAGGCCAGGAGCTCATAGAACTCGCGCTGCTTGAAAGGGTCGTACTTGTGGTCGTGGCACCTGGCGCAGCCAAAGGTCACGCCCATAAACACCACACCGGTGGTGCTCACTCGGTCGACCAGCGCCTCAAAGAGCCCCTCTTCGGGGTCGACGCCACCCTCCTGGTTGAACATCGTGTTGCGATGAAATCCGGTCGCAATGAGGTCGTCGAGCGTGGGTTTGGGGAGCAAGTCGCCGGCAAGCTGCTTGACCACAAACTGGTCATAGGGCAGGTTGCGGTTGAAGGCGTCGATAACCCAGTCGCGGTACTTGAAGGCGACCCGGTTGTTGTCCTTTTCGAACCCGTTCGAGTCCGCATACCGGGCCAAATCTAGCCACTCGATCGCCTGCTTTTCGCCATAGTGCGGGCTCTTCAGCAACCGGTCGACCACTCGCTCGTAGGCGTCGGGCCGCTTGTCGGCAAGGAACGCGTCGATCTCCTGGGGTGTGGGCGGCAGGCCGGTCAGGTCCAGGCTCACCCGGCGAATTAGGGCCTCCTTTGAGGCTTCGTGGCTGGGTTTGAGACCCGCCGTCTCCAGTCGCTTCAGCACGAACGCGTCGATCGGGTTGCGCGTCCACCCCTGCAGCTTCACCTTCGGCGGCGCCAGTCTGCGGACGGGCGCAAAGGCCCAATGCTGCTTGGAAGAAGCCCCCTTGGAGGCGCCCTGCTGAACCCAAGCCCGGATCGTCGCAATCTGGCTCTCGGAAAGGGCCGGCATGCCCATCGGCATCTGGGGCATCCCGCCCTCGCCGAGAAGGCGCTTCAGGAGAAGCGAACCGCCCGGCTTGCCCGGCGCGATGGCCTTTCCGCTGGCGCCGCCCTTCATCAGGGATTCGAAAGTGCTTAGGTCGAGCCCGGCCGATGCGCCAGAACCTGCGTGACACCCGGAGCAGTGCGCCTTCAGGATCGGCTCAACATCGGAAAACGTAACCTGCTTCTGGGTTTGGGACGAGGCGCCGGCCCATCCCATCCCCACGGGCAGCAGCGCCCCAAACGCATATCCGCAGACCAGCCAGGCTTTCACAAGCCCTATTATGCTTCCGGTTTGTCCGGGGCCAGCCCTTTCTTCAGCCCAAGACCCCGCAAGATTGTTGTGGGGCGCCAGCCCCGCCAATCCGATATTGCGCATGTGTCCGCCATCTCGCAGAGCGTAGTTGAGAACTCCAAGCAGGCCTATTCCGCCGCTTATGTGGCGCGTCAGCCCATCATCGACGCCGCCGGCCAGGTCAGCGCCTATGAGCTTCTCTATCGGTCCGGGAGGGTGGGTAGCGCCGGCGAAGTGGGGCTAGCGGAGTCTTCGACGATGATCGTGGACACGATCGGCGCGTTCGGCCTAAACAGCCTGGTGGGGACCAAGCCCGCGTTCATCAACATCTCGGAGGAGCTCCTGCTTTCCGGAGTCATCGACATGCTTCCCGTCGATCGCGTCGTGCTCGAAATCCTCGAGACGGTCGATGCGAGCCCCGAGGTGCTCGAAGCGGTTAAGTCGCTCAAAAGGCAAGGATATCGCCTGGCCATCGATGACTACACGGGCCAGCCGCAGCTGGGGCCCTTCCTGCCTCTGGTCAGCGTCGTCAAGTTTGAGGTCAAGGACGCCGATCCCAAGTTCTACGCCCCAATTGTCCGCCAGCTCAAGTCAAAGGGCAAAGCGCTGCTTGCCGAGAAGGTTGAGACCTACGAAGAGTTCCAGAGGTGGAAAAAGCTCGGCTTTGAACTGTTCCAGGGCTACTTCTATGCCAAACCGGAAGTGGTCGAGGGTCGGGGCGCTGTTTGTCGGCACGAAGTCCTGATCGCGCTTATCTCAAGGCTCTCCGATCCCGCAGTTAGTCTCGAAGAGATCGACAGGATCATTTCTGGAGACCCGGGCCTGAGCTTCAGGCTGCTCAAAATGCTCCGGTCGGCCGCGATGGGTCTGGACTCTCGTCTGCACTCGCTGCGGGAGGCCGTAAGCTTCATTGGGATTCGGAAGACCGGCGCCCTGGCCACGATTTTGTCGATGTCCTCCATCCCGAAGAAGTCGCCGGAACTGCTGCAGACGGTGTTGATCCGGGCGAACTTCTGCGAGCTGCTCGCAAGGGACCTGAAGCTGTTTGCTCCAGACGCCTATTTCACGCTCGGGCTGTTCTCGCTGCTCGACGCTATGCTCGACATGCCAATTTCCGAAATCGTCAGCCAGTTGCCGCTCTCGGAGGACGTCATCGAGGCATTGGTCAATCCGGTCGCCGAGTCCGATCTCGCCAGAGTTTTGCGCTTTGTCAAAGGGTGGGAGCGGGGTAGCCCGACGGCGCTTGAAGGCAGTGGGATCATGGAGAGCTCTCCGCAATTCCACTATGTGGAAGCGCTCCGAAGGGCGCAGGAACTGATGTCGAGCTGTGAGACCTCGCATTAGGCGCCTCAGTCTTTACGGACCTCTGCGGCTTGGCGGCTCTGCGAGGAATTCCCGGTCGCAAGGGTCCCGGCAGGGATGCGTGCGCTCCGGCCCTTTGCGCCGGCAGACTGAGAGTCTGCCCTACGGGTTTGTTCTTTGTCAGTAAGTCTTCAGTGCCTCCGTCCGTTGTTCCTGTGTCCCTATGTCCCTCCCCTACGCGATCATCGTCCCGATGCCCGCGTCGGTGAACACTTCCACCAGGAGCGAGTGGGGTCTGCGGCCGTCGATGATATGCGCGCTGTGCACGCCGCCCGCCAGCGCGTCCAAGCAAGATTGGAGCTTCGGGATCATGCCCTCTCCCGCGGCCCCCGAGGCGATCATCTCCTTGGCCTCATCCGACGAGATCCTGGAGAGCAGCGACTCCTTGTTGGGGTACTCCTTGAGCACCCCTTCCACGTCGGTCATCACAATCAGCTTCTCCGCTTTGAGAGCGGCTGCCAACGCGCCCGCCGCAAGGTCCGCGTTCACGTTGTAGGTTCCGCCTTCTTGACCCGGCGCGACCGAGCAGACGATAGGGATGTATCCGGACGCTGTCAGGGTCTCCAGGATCTCCGGGTTCACCCCGCTGACTTCGCCAACAAAGCCGATGTCCTTTCCACCTGGCGTGAGCTTCCGCGCCGTGAACAAGCCGCCGTCCTTGCCTGAGAGCCCCGCCGCCTTGCCGCCTGCGGCCTGGACCCCTGCAACGAGCCCCTTGTTCAGCGCCCCGAGCGCCATTTCGACGAGCTCCATCGTCTCGGCGTCGGTCACCCTGAGGCCGTCCACGCGTTTGGTTTCCAGACCTACTTTTGCCGCCAATCTGTCGATTTCAGGGCCACCGCCGTGCAGCAATACCGGCCGGATATTGACTGCCTGCATGAGCACGAGGTCCTTCATCACCTCGGCCTTTCGTTCGGGGTCGGTCATGGCGTTGCCGCCGTATTTCACCACCACCGTCTTCCCGGCGAACCGCTGGATATAGGGCAGCGCCTGGATGAGGGTTTCGGCCCGGGTTTGATAGATGCTCACGTCGTGTACTCCGCGTTGATCTTCACGTAGTCGTAGCTGAAATCGCAGGTCCAGAACCGCGTGACGGCGGGGTTTCGGTGGCCGAGATCGATCTCGATCAGCACCTCTTCGGCCTTCATGGCGTTGCTTACGTCGTCGAGGTCCACGGGTACAGCCATTCCCTTCGCGAAGACCAGGCGCCCCGCGATGCTGACTTTGATCTTGTTGGGGTCGAACTTGGCGCCCGATTTGCCGAGCGCCATCAGGATGCGGCCCCAGTTCGGGTCGTTGCCGAAAAGCGCCGTCTTCACCAGCGGCGACTCCGCGACGGCCCGTGCCGCCTTGTCCATTTCGTCGTAGTCGCCAAAGACCATGACCTCGACGAGCTTGGTGGCCCCTTCGCCGTCGCGGGCGACTTTCTTGGCAAGCGGCACCATCACTTCGGCCAAGGCGGGCACCAGGTCCTCCTGCGTCGCCGTGACCCCGCTCGCACCGTTAGCCAACAAGTACACAAGGTCGTTCGTGCTCGTGTCGCTGTCCACGCTTACCCGGTTGAACGACATCTCGTTGATGCCGGAAAGCATGTTCTGGAGGAGTTCGGGACGAACGACAGCGTCACAGGTGATGAACGCGAGCATCGTCGCCATGTTGGGCGCGATCATGCCGCTGCCTTTGGCTATCCCGCCGATTCGGTAGGTCCCGTTCTTGCCTTTCACCTCGACGGCTTTGGACTTGTGGACCAAGTCGGTGGTCATGATGGCCCGGGCGGCTTGGAGGTTCGCCTCCTCGGAATGCATCGCTCGCCGGGCAGCTTCAGCGATTCCGTCTCGCGCCCGGTTGATGGGCAGAGGGCGGCCGATGACTCCAGTGCTCGCCGTCAGGACCAGGTCCTCCGAGATTCCGAGTTCACGCGCCACAATGCGCGCCATCTCGCCGTCGGCGCGGTTGCCCTCTTGGCCGTTGCAGGCGTTGGCGTTGCCCGCGTTGGCGACGATGGCCTGCGCCTTCTGGCGCTTGATCTTCTCTCGTCCGTTCTGAACGCACCAAGCCGAAACGGTGTTCGTCGTGAACACCCCGGCGGCGGCCGCCGGCACGTCGCTGACAATCACCGCGATGTCGTCGCGTTCCACCTTTCGTATGCTTGCGTAGGCCGATCCGGCCCGGAAGCCTTGCGGCGCACAGACGCCGCCCTCGATGGCGAGGACTTCTATGGCCATAGTCCGGGGTTCTCCAGGGCGTGGGTTTCGGGAAGGCCCAGCATCAGGTTCATGTTTTGGATGGCCTGGCCCGCCGCTCCCTTCACCAGGTTGTCAATCGCGCTCGTGATCACAGCGCGATTTGTCCTTGCGTCCCAGACCACGCCGATGTGGCAATGGTTGGACCCCAGCGTGGCCTTTGTTGAGGGCTGCTAGCCGAGCTGGAGCAGGTGAACGAAAGGCTCCTTCAGATAGGCCACTTCGAGAACGCGGTGGAGTTCATGGGCCGACGTTGGGCCGGCGGGGGTCGCGTAGCAGGTCGCCAGAATCCCTCGGTTCATGGGGATGAGGTGCGGGGTGAAGCTGAGCTTCAGCGGCGCGCCGGCGGCAACCGAGAGCTCTTGCTCGATCTCCGGCGTATGGCGGTGGGTCCCAACCCCATAGGCCTTCACGTTCTCGTTGATCTCAGTGAAGAGGTAGTCCACGGCAATCCGCGACCGCCCAGCGCCCGAGACGCCGGATTTGGCGTCGACAACGATGCCATTCGGATCGATTGCGCCGGCGCGAAGCAGGGGAGCCAGCGCAAGGATGGACGCAGTCACATAGCAGCCCGGATTGGCCACGAGCCGCGCCTCGGCGATGCGCCTGCGGTAATGCTCGGGCAGGCCATACACGGCCTCCGACAAGAGCTTGGGCGCCTTGTGTTCCAACTTGTACCATTCCGGGTAAGCGCTCGCATCTTGAAGCCTGAAGTCCGCCGAGAGATCAATGACCTTCTTGCCCGCCTCGAGGAGCGCGGGCGCTTGGGCCATCGCCTCTCCATTGCCCTGAGCCAGGAAGAGAAGGTCGCATCGCGCGATGGCTTCCGCTGGGTCGTAGGCCGAGTAGGCCAGAGAATGGCCATGGGTTCCCGGATAGACGCTGGACACCCGCTGGCCCGCATACGTGTCCGAAGCCAGATAGGCCAGCTCGACCTGGTTCGAGGGAGCGAGCAGGCGAATGAGCTCCGCCCCGGCATAGCCCGAGGCGCCGATAATGCCGATGCGGGCCCGCTGCGCCATAGGAAGGGTCTATTATGCCTGAAGCCATGCTAACATTCCCTGCAGCTTGGCCATTCTCTTCACCCTGACCGTGTTTCTGAGCGCCGCGCTGCTGTTTCTCGTGCAGCCCATGACCGCCAAGATGATCCTGCCCTCGTTCGGCGGATCGCCCAGCGTCTGGAACGCCAGCATGGTCTTTTTCCAGTTGGCCCTGCTGGCAGGATACGGATATGCGCACCTTTCAACGCGAAGACTTGGCCTGAAGCGTCAACCGATCCTGCACCTTCCGCTGATTGCACTGCCTCTGCTCCTGCTCCCGATGATGGTGCCGAAGGACTACAACCCCACGCACAGCAGCCTGCCAACGGCCCTCGCGCTGCTGGTGCTGCTCGGAACCGTGGTAGGTCTGCCGTTCTTGATGGTCTCGACCAGCGCTCCGATCCTTCAACGGTGGTTCGGCGCGACGTCGCACCGCCAGGCGCACGATCCCTATTTCCTGTATGCCGCGAGCAACCTTGGGAGCCTGCTCGGGCTGCTGGCCTACCCGTTCTGGATCGAGCCCCATCTTCCGCTTCAAAGCCAGGCACAGCTTTGGTCTTGGGGCTACGCGGGGCTCGTCGTTCTGGTGGGCTGCTGCGCCTTCGTCACCGTGAGGGAACAGAAGGCCCTCGCCGCTGGGGCGCCCGGGGAATCGCAACCTGAAACGGTCCAATCGACGCGGAAGGAACCCGATGCCGAAGCACTCGAAGCGCCCATCAACTGGAAGCGGCGGGGAACGTGGATCTTGCTGGCCGCCATCCCCTCCAGCCTGCTCCTCGGCGTCACCAACTTCCTCACCACCAACATCTCGCCGATACCGCTCTTGTGGGTGGTGCCGCTCTCGCTGTACCTGCTCACGTTTGTCGCGGCGTTTGGGCGTCTCCGCCCGATCAAAACCGAGACCATCGGCCGCATCGCCGCCATTGCCATTACGCCGCTTGCCATCACCATCGTGCTCCAGTCGAACAAGCCGATGGAGGTGCTGGCCGCAATTCACCTGATTGTGTTTGCGCTTTGTGCCCTCTACTGCCACTTTCGGCTCGCCGACGACCGTCCCTCGGTTCACCACCTCACCGAGTTCTATCTGTGGCTCAGCGTAGGCGGCGTCATCGGCGGCGCGTTTAACGCGCTCCTCGCCCCGTGGGCGTTCGACACGCTCTCCGAGTACCCTCTTGCGTTCGTTGGGGTTCTGCTGCTAAGGCCCTTGGGGCAGGTGAAGCGCCCCTCGCCCAAGCTCGACCTGGCGTTTCCCGTTCTCATCGGCATCGCCACATACCTTTGCTCCGCCTACACCCAAGAGATTCGCGCGGCCATCGGCCCTTCGATCAAAGCAGTGCTGAACCTCTTCGGCGCCGGATTGGTCGGCAACCCCAACCTAGAAGTGGCCATCCGGCTGGGAATCCCCGTTTTGCTGGCGTTTGTCGCCATCGACCACGCAAGGCGCTACGCGCTCTCCCTGGGTGCGTTTCTGTTGGTCTCGTTTTGGCTGCACACAGGAATCTATGGCGACATGATGCTCACGCGCCGGAGCTTTTTCGGGGTCTATCGGGTCGTGGACTTCGCCGCCGCCAAGAAGCACGAGTTCCTGCACGGAAACACCTTGCACGGCTCCCAGTTCTATGGCGGGCCCGAACGCCTTGAGCCCCAGACCTATTACAGCCGTACAGGCCCCGTCGGAGACGTGCTGCACGAGCTTGAAGTGCTCAAACGCGATCGGGAGATCGGCCTGGTGGGACTCGGAGTGGGCACGCTGAGCGCCTACGGAAAATCTGGAAACAGGCTGACCTTCTTCGAAATCGACCCCCTGGTCATTCAGATAGCCTCCGATCCCAAGTACTTCACCTACCTGAGCGACGCCAAGGAGCGTGGCGCAACGATCGAGATGGTGCTCGGCGACGCCCGCCTCTCGCTGCAGAACCAACCCGATGGGAAGTTTGACGTTCTCGTGCTCGATGCCTTCAGTTCCGACGCAATCCCGGTCCACCTTTTGACCCTGCAAGCCTTCAACCTCTACTTCAAGAAGCTCACGCCCAACGGGCTCCTCGCGGTTCACATCTCGAACCGATACCTCGACCTTACCGGCCCGCTGGCGAAAGCGATGCGCGATCTGAAACTGCTCGGGCTGCAATGGATGCAGACCAAGGACGAGATCCCCAACGGGCACCCGGGGGCTTCCCCATCGAACTGGGTCGTGATTGGCCGCTCGAAAGAGGATTTGAAGCCGTTCGACCAGCTCGACAAGGGCTGGGTCGAGCTCTCGACGGAGGTCACGGGCCACGCCTGGACCGACGATTTCTCCGATCTCGTGAGCGCCTTCGTCAAGAGCTCTGGTTGAACCAGCCTAACTCATGGACTCGAAACCGTGGCACTGGCATGTTCCGGCCGCGCCGTTGCACCGCATCGACGTGTGCACGGATTTTGCGTGTCCGCACTTGCAGAGAGGGTCAACCATCCGGTGGCCGCCGTCTTCGCCCCGATGCACGAACTCTGCCGCCGACACGACCATGATCTTCAATTCCTTCATGGGGACGTCGGTTTTCTCGCCCGCAGGCGCATCGGCAAAGACCCAGTCCACTTCCTGGACGACGTAGCGGGTTTCCGACCCGCTGTGCAATTCGAGAACGTCACCTTCACGAGGGACAGGTAATTCCCACTCGTATTCTCGGAGGATGGCTTCCCCCGAGTGGCTGTCGACAAATGTAAGGATCAATTTCCACCTCCTTTGGTGGTGGCTTGGCGGTAAGTCTGAAAGCACTCGCGACTTTCCGCACCAGGTTACTGCATCCAGGGCACGTAAAGCTCATGGGGCGGGACCCTTGTCGGCAAGATTGGCTGACGCGGGCTGGCTGTTGGCCTCAAGCAGACTTCATCATCGATCCGATTCCTGCAGTAGCCCTTCTGACACAGGCGCTGCCGAAGCCGGCTGAACCGCCAACCGCGCGCCCACGTCGACAAATACCTGCGGCGCCTCAAACGAAGAGTAATAGGAGCGGTCCGGCAGCCTCTCCAACGCCAGTCCAAAGAGCCCGGACAGCACCAGCCGGAACGAATTTACCGGGGTGATCTCCGGATACAATTGTCTTCTCACTCTCTGCGGCACCCTGTAGGCCGAGAGGATCCCAAACGCCTCATCAGGCTCCACCTGACGAACGTCCGTGTGGTGGAAGTTAAGCCTGGACCCATGATCGCCCTGGATCAAGATGACCGGCGTAGTGCTCGACCCGGCGAGGATTGAATCCACCGCTTCGAGAATGCGCTGGTTGACATAAGCCGCCTGCGCCGCATAGCCCTGGTGATAGTCCTCAGCCGACCCGCCTTCATTCAGGAAGTCGTTCGAATCCACCAGCCCCGGGGGCCCGATGAGACGGGTGCGACCCTGTTCATCGAGCACGAACGAAGGGTGCGGGGCCAGGATGTGGGCCACGACGAACCTCGGCGATGCTGTTTTGGCTCCCGATTCGCGCAGAACCGACAGTGCCGCGCGCAGATCGTGTGCTCTCTTCTCGACGCCATGAAGCATTACTTGCCGCCCGGCAGGAAGCGGCGTCCATGAGCGCAGGCCCTGCCAGAACAGGTCTACGCCGCTGGTGGATTCGAGCGCTTGGCGAGCGGTGGCGAACCGGATTGAGGGCGCTCCAGACGTGATGGCCACGAATTGATAGCCGAAGCCCTTCAGAATCCGGGACACCTCGTTGTCGTCGATGCGCTGGTCCGCTTTCAGCCGTGCCGCCGAGGCGCTAGGCGCAGGTTCGAGGAGGTCCTGCAAGTACGCCATGTTCAGGCTTGAGCACACGGACAGGTCTGTCTGCGAGTAGTTCGATCTCGCGCGCTCGGCCACGTAGAAACCTCGCAGCTTGAGCGCCTCAATAAACGGCTCATTGGAGTAATCGAGGTACTTCTGAAGCGTGTCGGACTTTCCGTATCCGTCCAGCACAATGTAGAAGATGTCGGGGCGTTCTGAGGGAACCGCCCCATAGGATCGCACCGCTGTTGTGCCTGCATCTACCCGGCCAGACGAGCGCAGGGAACCCGCAATCGTCCAGATGGGCCCAAATATCAGCACGACGGCCACCACATTCAGGAACGCCATTCCGCTCCGTTCGCCGCGCCGCCCCAGCAACGCCAGAATGGCAAGCCCCAGGACGATCGGAACATAGAAGCATGCGAACGCCCCGACGTCGTTTTGCCATTCCCCGAACGCAATCTGCGCACGCCAGAAGTCGAACCCGGCTCGATAGTGAAAGAACCCGAGCGCGAGTACCGAGGTGCAGGAGGCTGCCCGAACCACGCTCTTCGAAGCCGCCGCCAACAGCCCCCAAAGCAGCACTGCGGCCCCGGCCGTCAGCGCGACCGCCTTGGCGACTTCATAGAACGGCAGGAGCGCGACATTCTGAGAATAGAGCGCCAAGGGTGGATAGGCCGCGAACAAGAAGGGGTGGGCCGCGAAACGAACGCGGCCCTCGGTCTTTTGGAGGTCCCTTTGAGGTGGCGACTGATCGCCGAGCACCATCGCTATGCCCGGACGGCCTCTAGATGCGTTTCCGTTGAGCCCGCAAGCGCTGGACTGGAGAAACGGGGAGTCAAGTACTGCCCAGAACGTTCGAAGGTACTGGAAGGCCGGCCCCCAGGAGCGCCGTTCTTACCCTTCGGCATCAGCCAGCTTTCGGGCCTGTTCTTCCTGGTTTAGGGCATCGAGCATCTCCTGGATCCCGCCATCCATGAAATCGTTCACGTTGAAGACGTCCTTCCCGATGCGATGGTCCGTGATCCGGCTTTGCGGGAAATTATAGGTGCGAATCTTCTCCGAGCGGTCTCCCGATCCGATCTGCCCCTTGCGCAGCGCCCCACGCTCCTTGTCCAGCCGGTCCTGCTCCAACTGATAGAGTTTCGCCCTTAGCACCTGCATCGCTTTAAACTTGTTTTGAAGCTGGCTGCGCTCGTCTTGGCAGGTGACCACAGTGCCCGTCGGCCTGTGGATGATGCGAATGGCGGTTTCGTTCTTCTGAACGTGCTGGCCGCCCGCTGATGAGGCCCGAAACGTGGAAACCTCAAGGTCTTCGTCACGAACCTCAATGTCCACGTCTTCTGCTTCTGGCAAGACCGCCACCGTTACCGTGGACGTGTGGGTTCGGCCGCCGCTCTCGGTCACGGGGACGCGCTGCACCCGGTGCACGCCGCTCTCGTGCTTGAGTTGGCTGTAAGCGCCCTTGGCGTCCAGCGAAAACACGACCCGATCCAGACCCTTGAGGGGTGACTCTTCAAGGTCGATGACCTCGTATTTCCACTTCCGGCGCTCCGCGTACCGCACGTACACGCGGTATAGCTCGGAGGCAAAGAGCGAGGCCTCTTCGCCGCCTGCCGCCGGCCGGATCTCGATGATGACGGCCTTGTCGTCGTTGGGATCCTTGGGGACCAGGAGCAGCTTCAGCTTGTGCTCCAGTTCGGCGACGAGGGCTTTCGCGGGCTCCAGCTCCTCGGCAGCCATGTCCTTCATCTCCGGGTCGGACAACAGCTCCTCCACTTGCGCCAGATCTTCGCGAGCCTTTCGGTAGTCCCGGATGGCCGCGACGATCGGCTCCAGCCCGCTTCGCTCCTTGCCGAGCCGCTGCACCTCATCGTGGCGCGTCACGACATCGGGGTCCATCAACTGGGCCTCGATCGCCTCGTACCGCTTCTCAATCCCTTCAAGCTTTTCCAACATAGGGTTCGGACCGATTATGCGCTGTGGATAAGTGGGATGGGGTCCCCAGCTGGACACGGGTACGCTCCAACCGGCTCGCAGTCGACCCGCCTGTTCCGTCAAGAGCCTGCAGCACACCTGCCGCAGCGCCGGCGCGTTGAACCGGGAGCCAAAAGTACTGTGGACCTGGCGTAATTGCCAGGGTTCTCTTGGAAATCTTAGTGCTTCGAACGAATACAATAAGGACTCAATCTCATTGAGGAGGGATTGTGCATGCGTAAGGCGTTTACTTTAATCGAACTTCTGGTGGTGATCGCGATCATTGCGATTCTCGCCGCGATCCTGTTCCCCGTCTTCGCTCAGGCGAAGACGGCCGCCAAGAAAACCGTTGCGATCTCGAATTGCAAGCAGATCAGCCTCGGCGTGATCATGTACGGCGCGGACTACGACGACATGTATCCCCGGAACGATGACTGCGTCGCCGGCAGTTCGCTGAACAACGACCTGAACGGCAACCCGTTCAACGCCGTCGGCGTCGGCTGCACGAGCACCGCGTTCTACTACCGCGTGAACCACTTTTCCTGGCAGAAGTGGATCATGCCGTATGTCAAGAACGTTCAGCTCTTCGAGCACCCGCTCCGCGCGAAGGACAGCAACCAATGGACCACCAACGGCCAGATCGTGGGCTCTTTCGCCCTCAATCTCGGCTTCACCGGCGCCCTGGACACCTACAACAGATCCGCAACATTCCCGCGCCAAAACCGCAGGAGCTGGCTCGGTGGCAGCATGACGGCGATCCCGCGCTCGGCGGAAGCCGCGATCCTGCTGGAGATGCCCGGAACCACGATCGCGCCCGTGCCCCCGATGGGCGTGGACCCGATTCCGCTCGGCCCGGACCTGACGGTCTACCCGATGGGCGTCCGCGAGTGGTGGCGCTACAAGCTGATGAAGGGCACGCAGGCGGACTGCATCGCGCGCACGTCCGGCCTTGAGCCCGACATCTCGAAGGTCGCCGCAGGCGGCGTCACCGTCGGCACCGCCGATGGCAGCGCGCGGTTCATGACCGCCGGCAAGTTCCTTTCGCGAACCCCTACCAAGCTGGAAGTTCTCGGCGTTGCCGACAGCGGCCCGACCTCGGGCTACACGTTCGGCAACGACTGCACGAACCCCTCCGGCAACGTGGGCATCGTCGGCATCAACACCAACATCCCTTATCCCATGTGGGGCTTTGGAGACTAAGGTGAAGCGGACCTTCGGAATCAGCGCTTTGGTGGTGGCCGTGCTCCTGTGCGGATGTGGCGTCGGCGTGTCTGAGCAAGACACGGCGAACATGCGCAAGGAGTTTTCGGAGGAGAACTACGAAGCGAACATGAAGAAGCTGGGCAAAGAGAAAGAGCTTGAGGCTGAGAAGCAGCGCCAGGCTCAATCTCAGCAGGACGGCCAGTAAGCTCAGTCAGTACGAAAGGCACTTAATCGGAAGACCCCGTGGCAGGAACCGGCCATGGGGTCTTTGTTTTCGTCGGACGTTCTTGACGAAAAGGTGCAAGACGAGGGGTAAATTGCGCTCCATGCGTCGCATCGCCTTATTCGCCCTCGTGGGTTGCTCCTTGCTGGTTTTCGGCCAAGAGTCGGGCAAATCGGAAACCAAAACCGAAGCCGCCAAACCACAAGCGCCCAAGACCGTTCTGCTTCAGAACGCCCGCGTGGTGGTATCGCCCGGAAAGGTGCTGGAGCGCGCCAGCATCCTTCTGAAAGATGGGAAGATCGCGCAGGTTGGGGTGGACATTTCCGCTCCTTCGGGCGCAGAAGTCATTGAATGTAGCGGCCTGACGGCGTATCCGGGCCTGATCCACCCGTTCCTGCGAATCGGGCTCGACGGTGCGGCAGCGGCTCCCGCAGGCGGAGGCCGTGGCCCCGGCGGCGGGGGTGGAGGCGGCGGTATCGGCCAGGGGCGGCAGCAGACCGCTGCCGAGCAGGCCGATGCTCAGGCGAAGCGCGACGCCGATCCCTTCGGTCTTGAGACCAACCTGCTGACCAAGACCCGAACCGGCGACGCGAAGCAGAAAGAGGTTGGGGCTTTCAGTTCGCTGGCGAAGAGCGGATACGGTCTGGCGCAAGTGAGCGGCGGCGGCGGATTGCTCGGCCCCACTTCCGCGGTGTTCAGCTTGGCGACGGACGAAATGAGCCCTGCGTCGGTCCTTGCGAGTCCCGGCAGCGTGCCCGTTTCATTTTCTGCACGGGGCTTCAACTCCTATCCAAGCTCGACGATGGGAGGCATCGCCGTGGTTCGGCAAGCCTTCATGGACGCCCAGCGGTTCGCCCGGCTCACGAAAGCGGGCAAGAAGCCCAAGGACGACCCGGCGCTTGCCAACCTCGCTCCTGCGGCAACCGCCCAGGCCCACGCGATCTTCGATGAGCTCAACGAGGTCTCATTCTTCCAGGCGCGCAAGGTCGCCAAAGAACTGGGACTGAAGCCGGTCTACGGCTTCCGCTCCAACGCCGGGAACGTGCTCGACTTTGTGAAGGGCGGCGATTCTGCTGTGCTGCTCAAGGGAATCGTGCCCGCGAAGCCCTCGATCCCCGAAAACCCCGCCAACGCCTCGATCGGCGCGATTCGAAGCTACTTCAACGAGCTTCAGGCCGGGGCCGAGCTTCAAAAGGCGGGCGTGGAGTTTTGCTATGCGCCGTCGAGCACATCTGACCCGCTCGACGGGATTCGCCAATATGTGCGCTCGGGCCTGAGCCGGGAATCCGCCCTCGCCTCAATGACCACGCGGCCCGCCAAGCTTCTCGGCCTTGCCGACAAAGCCGGCACGATCGAGGCTGGAAAGCTTGGCGACGTTCTGCTGACCCAGGGGGATCTGTTCGATTCGAGCAGCCAGGTGATGGCGGTGTTCGTCGACGGCCAGCGCATCGACATCAAGATGCCCGAGCGCAAGAAGCCTGAGGAAATGAAAGCCGACGCCCCGATGGCGCTCATGACTCCGAAGTATCAGCCCTTCCCGGCACCGGCAGAGACCCAGCCCGCCTTTCGGCTCTATCGCAATGCGACAGTCTGGACAATGGGCCCCCAGGGCACGCTGAAGAATGCCGACGTCCTGATCCAGGGCGGCAAGATCGTCGCGGTGGGGAAGGGTCTCAAGGCGCCCGCAGGCTGTGAAACCCTCGACGCCACAGGCAAGCACCTATCGCCGGGTATTTGGGACTGCCACAGCCACACCGGCATCAGTGGAGGCGTGAACGAAGGCACCAACATGATCACCGTCGAGTGCCGGATCGGCGACGTCATCGACCATACGGCGGCAGGCATCTACCGGCAGCTTTCCGGCGGCACCGTCGGCGCCCAGCAACTCCACGGCTCCGCCAACTCGATCGGCGGTCAGTCCAGCCCGGTCAAGTGGCAATGGGGCCTTTACCCCACCGATTTTCCGATCGCGGGCGCGCCGCAGGGCGTGAAGTTCGCGCTCGGCCAGAACCCAATCCGAGAAGACGCGACGGGCGGAGGAGGATTCGGGGGCCAGCAGCCTCCGGCCGGCGGCACGCTGCTCACCTTCCGGCCGCGAACACGCATGGGCGTCGAGGAATCCATTCGACGCGCGCTCCAACTCGGCAAGGAGTACAACCAGATGTGGCTTGACTTCGAAGCCGGGAGGCTTGCCGAGGAGCCCAGAAGGGACCTCCAGCTTGAGGGGCTTGGCGAGATCGCAGGGGGCAAGCGGTTGATCCATAGCCACGGCTATCGCGCCGACGAGCTCCTGATGCTCGTGCGCGTGACCCGGGACTACGGTGCCCGCATCGCAACCCTGCAGCACGTGCTGGAGGGCTATAAACTGGCTGATGAGATGGCCGGGCAGAACATTGGCGGCTCGACCTTTGCGGACTGGTGGGGCTACAAGCTGGAAGCCTACGACGCGATCCCCTATAACGCGGCTTTGATGGCCGAGCGAGGCGTGAGCGTCAGTGTCAACTCGGACAGCGACAACCACGCCCGAAGGCTCAATCAGGAGGCCGCCAAGTCCATGCGCTATGGCGACGTGTCGGCCGAGAAGGCCCTGAGCTTCGTAACGATAGAGCCCGCCAAGCAGATGGGCATCGCCGACCACACCGGCTCGCTCGAAGCGGGCAAGGACGCCGACATGGTGGTGTGGTCCAACGAGCCCACCAGCGTGATGGCGATTGCCCTGGAGACCTACGTGGATGGCGTCAAACGCTTCGATCGCGCCAACGATGCCAAGCAGCGCCAGGACCGCCTGGTGGAGCTGCAAGAGGCGCGCAAGGTACTGAGCTCTGGGACTTCGACGTCGGGAGACAACCCGTTCCTGACCTCCGGAGCCGGGCTGCAAAGCGCCGACGCCGGGCCAAACGCGGGCAACGGCAACGGCGCGAAAGAGAACCCGACCACCGCGAAGTTTGGCATTGGTCCGATCACCGCCGAGCCTGGCACGATGCGCTACGCGCGCAAGGCTCTGCTCATTTCTGGCGCCACGATCCACCCGATGGATGGAGATCCGTTCGTGGGAGATGTGATGGTGAGCTCGAACGGCAAGATCATTGCGGTTGGCAAGGTGCATGAAGCAGGAGGCCGATTGGTCCGCGTCAACGGCAGGGGCAAGCACGTCTATCCGGGACTCATCGACCCGACGACCGGTATCGGTCTGAACGAGATTGGCCAAGTGCCGACGAGCGACGACTCTTCCGAGCGGGGCAATTTCCATCCAGACTATCGCGTCGAGCGCGTGATCAACCCCGAGTGGGAGACGATGGGCGTTGCGCGGCAGCAGGGCGTGCTGACCGTGCTCGTCAAGCCCAGTGGGGCGGGATTTGCGGGCCAGGCGGCTCTCATCAACACGGAGGGCTACACCTGGGAGGACCTGACCATTCAGGGAGGGGTCGCGATGGCCTATTCCTCGGGTGGCGGCGGATTCAACTTCGGAGACCGCGACTGCTGTGAGGACCAGGAAGAGCACGACGACCTGATGGCCGGCCAGGGCCGCAGAGGTGGCGGGGGTGGCGGCAACCTCGGCACTTCGCTCGAAACGGTGACCGGCCAGTTGAAAGCGGCGCGCGACTATGCCAAGTCCCGCGTGGAGGCGACGGCGGACAAGCCGGTGGCCCGAGACGAAAAGCAGGAGGCGATGCTGCTGGTGGCGGACGGCAAGATGCCGATGCTCATCCAGGCCAACGCTGTGGCGGATATCCAAGCTGCCGTTGCGTGGGCTGAGAAGGAGAAGGTGCGGATCGTTCTCTACGGCTGCAGCGAGGCGGGCTCCATTGCAGGTTGGCTTGCCCAGAAACAGGTCCCGATCATCCTCAACGCCGTCTATTCCATGCCGGCAGCCGACCAGCCGGTGGACTATTTCTACAGCCTGCCGGCGCTCCTCTCAAAGGCGGGTGTGAAGTTCTGTCTGACCACCGATAACGACAAGGACGTTCGCCAGATCCGCGACCAAGCGGGATGGGCCGCGGCCTATGGGATGAACCCCGAGGATGCGGCTCGGCTGATCACCAAGAACGCCGCCGAGGTGCTTGGGATCGGTGATCGGCTTGGCTCGATCAAGCCCGGTATGGACGGCACGCTGATCCTGACGGATGGCCCGATCCACGAGACCAAGACCCACGTGCTGAGGGCCTGGGTCGAGGGTCGGGAGGTGGACCTGTCCAACAAGCAGACCCGGCTCTACGACAAGTATCGCGGTAGGCCGAAGGGCGGGAAGTGATCCTCACCTCGCCCCTTGCTTCCGAGTCCCGACGTTTCGGGAAGGGGGAGGTCGGTGAGTCTACGAACCGGGTGAGGTGGCTGTGGTGGGCCACCTCAACTCCAATCGAGAGGTCGTGAGGGAGATGGAACAGGTCATCCTCGGGCGCACGGGGCTCAAGGTCAGCCGCATGGGTCTCGGCTGCGGCGGACACTCCCGCTTGGGGCTTTCCTTCGGCAAGAGCGACCGGGAGGCTTCCGAGATCGTCCGCCAGGCCATCGACCTGGGGGTGAACTGGATCGACACGGCGGAATCCTACGGCACCGAAAGGGCGGTGGGACTCGGGATCAGGGGAATCCCCAGAGAACAGGTCTACATCTCGACCAAGGCAGGCGTCCATTGGGAGGACCACTACTCGAGCCGGGCGGAGCTTCGGACGCGCGTCGAGGCCTGCCTGGACCGGCTGGACACGGAGTACATCGACCTCTTCAACCTGCATGGCGTCATCCTCGCCGATTACGCCTACGGCCGCGACGAACTTGTTCCTGAGCTCCAGAAGCTTCAGCAAGAGGGCAAGATTCGGTTCATCGGCATCACCGAGCAGTTCCTGAACGACACCAATCATCAGATGCTGCAGGTTGCGCTGAAGGACGACATTTGGGACGTCGTGATGGTGGGGTTCAGCCTGCTGAACCCCTCAGCCCGGCATTCGGTCTTTTCGATCACCCAGGCGAAAAACATCGGCACGCAGTGCATGTTCGCGGTGCGGACTGCCCTCAGCCGGCCGGCTGTGCTACGCGATTTGATGCAGCGGCTGGTCGCCGAGGGCACGGTTCCCCCTGGGTCCTTCCATCCCGATTCGCCGCTCGACTTCCTTTCAGAGCTCGGTGTGGCCCATAGCCTTCAGGAGGCGGCCTACCGCTACTGTTTGCACGAACCGGGAGTCGATGTGGTGCTCTCGGGCACCAGCAACCCCGAGCACTTGAGGGCCAACGCCAAAGCGCTCTCAGGGCCGCCCTTGCCTTCGGGGGCTCTGGAACGGCTCGATGCGATGTTCGCCAAAGTCGATAGCATTTCGGGGAACTGAGGCCAAAGTCAGCGCTTGCGCGCGATCAGTTCATATGCGGTCTTCAGGATCTGCTCGACCTCGTCCCAATGCACCGGCACATCCAGATACACCCCGATCCAGCCTCTGGGCCCAACGTAGGGCGGCCGGAAGAAGCGTTCCGGCTCGCTCGCAACAAGCATCTCCTGAACCCCCTCCGGCGCGGCGCAAACGAACGCGACGCGGTCGCTGTGATGGTGGTCCCAGAGCATCGCAAAAGAGCGCTTTTTGACGAACCAAGTTGGCTCGCCATGGCTCATTCGCTCCTCGACGAAGGGCAGCGAACGGCAGATTTCGCGGAGCTTGGGTGGCGGAACTCGTTCCATGATGGCTGGGTGAAACGGGCAAGGCCTGGTGGATGCGGATTCCTGGTCCGGTACCGCATTCGGCATCCGACATTCGACATCAAAGGGAACCAAGAGTGGCTGCCCGTCTTGGATGCAATTCGAACTTCTGTTAGCTCGTGAGGTACGCAAACCCACATATAGTCGCTGAGCAGGAAATGACCCGCGGCCCCGAGCTCCGCAGTTTCGCCGATGGTTGACCAGGAGGCTCACGGAATCAAAAGGGGATGCCCTTGTGGGTACCTATTGGGACCTTAGGGCACCAGGTGAGGCCTGGATAAGGGTCTACTAGATACATTTAGCACCAGACGGTGATTCGCGCTAGTGAGCCTCGAGGAGTCGCGCGCTCGGCTCAGGCCAGGTAACTTTGGGCCAAATCTGAACGGGACATCGTAGCCGATTCAGTAAACTGACCCGAATTCGAAGAGGTACGACGCGGATGCCCGAGATAGACCCCACAACATTCGAGAACCTCTTTTCCAGGTGCCTCTTTTGCGACGAGGTTCGGGAAGAGCCGTATCAGGACGGCGTCCGGGAATGTCCAAACCCTAAGTGTCCGTCGGCCGAACTCATTCCACCGGCAGAACGCCCGTATTACGTCAGCCTTGTGCCCGACTTTTCCGGAAGCAACGTGGCGAAGACCGCCCGCCAAGAGCAGTTTGAAGTCGAAAACGGTCCCGCACCACGGCTCAATGGGAATAGACCGTCCTTCGAACACATGCCTCCAACTGATGGCAAGTACGGCGTGGCCGACCTCTTCTCGTTGGAGAAGGTGCTGTCGCCTGAACGCACACTAAGTCGAGGCGAGCATTTCGGGTGGGCATTCCAGTACCCCTATAAGCAAGATCTACTATCTATGAAGTACGGGCTTCGATGCGGCAATAGCGACCTGATAACAGGAGAGGACTTGTACGGTTTTCAAGCCGACGTCCTAGATCTTAGCGGCTATGCCTATTCTCTCAGCCTGAAGGACCTTAGATCATGGGCAATAATCAACGTCGCTCTGGAACGCGGATTCAAGCATCTAGCGCTTTGGACGGCTGGCAACGCAGGCTATAGTCTGGCAAGGCTTGCTTACGTGGTGAACCGCCGCCTTCCAGAGAGTGAGCGAATTCAAGTGTACTGCATTGTGGAAGCTGGATTAGAGAAGTCCATCCGGTTAGAGTTGAGAAGATGGCAAGCAGAGGTTGTTAAGGACGTTAGGATCAATTCTAGTAGTGCACCAATACTGTCAAACAAGGATGTTTGGACTCTGATCGAGAAGAACACTGGGAAGGCTATACCTGAGAGAGAGCGGTGGCATGTCACTGACGGGTGGGACGGTGTCGGCATTATGATGTACTACCTATTAGCTCTGCAAGTACTCAAGCGCGAGTCCGCGACATCTGACACATACGATGCCGTCATCGTTCCAGTTGGAAGCGGTGACTTGTTTGCGGGCTTCTTGCTTGCGCTTCGCGACGCTTACACTGAGAAAGCCCCAAAACTGATCGCGGCTGTCCCTCCTGCGGGCGAGAACATTTTTACGACCTTGAGGGCGCGAAGAAGGTCTGGTGGTTCAACGGCTGCCGGAAAGCTCCAAGGAACCTACTCGCCTCTGGCAAAGGCGCTCCTTCACCTAAAGGACCGGAATCGCTTCCAAGTGGAGGAGGTGGACGACATCAACCATAGGAAGGGCGCGCAGCTCGTATTGAATCGTAAGCCATATCCCTTATTGCCGGCCGAGCCGTCAGCCTTGCTTGCATTTGGGGCACTCTGTCAATTCGGTGATTCCCTGCAACGCTCGAGAAGCCGGTTTAATTCCTGGTCATTGGACTCTCGAGTCTTGGTAGTCAGTTCCGGGTGCGGTGTTACGCCATTGGGTGAACAGAAGTGGCTCGAAGCTTGTTGGAATGATACGATCTGAAGATGAACGCCTATCGGTTATATGTTGTGGATCCCATAAAGCCGCTCCCCTTTTGCCGAGAGTTCGTCCAAGAAAGCCATTATGTCTACTAGAGAGGTCTCTGGAAGCTTCAATCTGATGTACGGTGAATCTTGAAGCTCTTCGTCGGAAAACTCCACGATGTTCATGAGCTCCGCCCCTGCCAGGCAAAAGCCAGTTGTGTTTGGGGGATGCGTTCGATTGAATACGACAACGCTGGGGACGCAATAGGCCGAATCCGCTACATACACTTGAAGTGCTCCTTGCGCCGAATGTTCCTGGATACGAAGGGCTGCCTTCCGCGGGATGAGCGGATCTCCGGCGGGATTGCCAAAGGTCGCACCAATAGCGAGGTTGAACACGGATTCCAACCACGCCTGTGCAGCCTTGTTGCTGGGCACGGCAACCATTAGATTCCAAGTTAGTGGATGATTCGAAGCGCCCTGCTCGAAGAGGCCAAGTCGCTTCATCAAGACTGGCGTGAGCGGATTTGAGCGAACCGACCTTGGTGAGGTCTCACCGGCTCGAAGAGTTATCAGGGCGTCCACGCTCCGTTCCGCTAAGGCGGCGAGCCGCCTCTTCAATCCCTCCTTTCGACCCCGCAACTTTGGTCGACGACCATCAATGGCAATATCAACTTCCTGCTCCCAGACGATTCGGTCAGGCTCCGCAATGCCCTCTAGCTTCTGGCTGAGGAGTGCTCTCAAAGCGACTTGAAGGCTTGAGTCACAAGGGCGCTGACCGCTGAAAACGAGGGAAAGGTAAGCGGCGGCGCTTCGCGCCGATCTGAACCCATGCCGTTTGCCGACTGCTGGCTCCCATTGAAACAACGCTGTCCCAAGTTCCGCAAGGCTACGATATGCCGGTACGCCGCTTGGCTTTGGCTTGCGAAGGAACACCCATGAGAGATCGTTCATGATATCAGTAAATACGATTGCACATGCTGAAGTGAATCAGATCAACGCTCCGGTGTGTCAGATCCAGCTCTAATGACTTGCATCTGCAATCATATAGAACGATAGCACGATCTTCATGAACTTGTTGAAAGTCCCTGAACATTCTTCCAGTTCTTGGGTTAGAATACATTAGGGATAGCTTTGCCATGAACGGTAAAGGCCGGAGCGAAGTGAAGTCGCAACCGGCCCTTGGGTCATCTTCCGAGCGATGCAGCCCGGGATCGTCCAAGTTCAATTCTACCTGAACGGCATGAGCTGTCAAGTACAAAACTGACAGTCGCCGGGATCGTCCAAGCCCTCGCCGAGTGTCACGACATAGCTGCCAGGAGGTGTGCCTCTGTGATGGGATGACGACCGATTCGGGGCAACCCTCCTCCTGACCTTCCCCATCTGGGTAGGAGGATTCGGAATGAGGCTGAATCTCGCGGCAAGAGCCGCACGAGATGTGTGGGTGGAGAACCATGATCCTGCCACCTCCATCAAGATTCTCGATTCGGTGAAGCTGCCGGACCGATCTCAAGGTGAAAGGACGGCCCAGCCGTTTCTGTCGATTGTCGACGTGTATGCTTGGGCGCAAGTCGGACCCACCGGCCAGGTGCAAGAGGATGTGGGAGCTAGCGGGCCATGAAGTGCCTCTCAAGATCCGTGGCCCTAGCTCTCCCGTTCGAACCAAGTGACCGAGAAAGGACCGCTCAGCAGATTGGCTTGGCGCGACTGGGTCGAAGTGCTGTGGAAGTTCGGATCGGCGTAGGTGTATGCGACCGAATCCCCGCGCGCGTTTGCGCCTACGCCGAGGCCGTCGCAGCGGTGGTACCCGATCTCAAGACGCTGGTGGGGACGACACGACCATCGTATTACGTATTCGGCTCTTCTCCGAAATCCGCTGTCTTCGACACCGTATCTACCTTCCTCAGCCTTGCTGCTCTATCCGCTGCACTGCGACGTTGCGGCATTGCTGACCCAATTGTGATCGAACTTGCCAAGCCCCAGAGGGAAGTTCCCGACTCTGTTTGCCCTGCGCTTCCATTGGAACTTGCGCAGTGGCACCAGGCGCGCGCCCGAGAACATGAGGATGCGGCGAGGAGCGACCTCGACTACTCACATGAACACGCTGCTCCGTCAATGTTCGGTGATCTCGCAGATTGTGAATGTCCGGGGCTAACTGTTACTGTTGGCGGTGCAACGGAGGGCCGTTTCTGGGCGCACAGGATGGCCATCAGGAACACCGTACGGAAAGCTGGTGGCAACCTCGTTCCCGCCGTGGGCCTCATCATCCGTGCCCTTCGAATCCCGTGGTACCAGCCAACATCTCGAGAACCGGGAATCGAAGCGGTCGCAGACCCGGAATTCGCAGTTCGCCAGCTTGCCGAGGCTGCAAATCCAAACAGCATGGGGAATCTTGGTTTGAAACGCGAGGCAAATCTCCTGCCCCGGGCCCTGAAGCACGATGGCATGGCGCACTTGCTCCCGGGTGTGAGGACTTCTGAAGCCGCTTTGGAGATGTTACGAGATCTGCGGATCACCTTGGGCCCGAGACTCGCATCGGCCGTTGGAGAACTTTCATGAATAGAGCTTTGGTCGTTAGGGGTTCGCTTACGGACGAAAACAGGTACGGCGTCGCATCGGGAGCACGCGTTGCTGATGCACTCCGGCGGCAGGGTTGGCGCATCACAGTGGCACACGCGGGAGAGCGGCGACGAATCATTAGCCTATTAGGGAGCAGTCCCCCCGATGTTGTCGTGCCGATCGGTTTCGGCCCTCCGTGCGAGGATGGCCACATCTTTGCCGTGTCCCGCATGTTCGGAGTTCCGTGCGCTGGTCCAACACCAGGCGCTGGGAGCATCATGCAAGACAAGGCGGCTCTTGGGTTGGTCGTGAAGGGCTTGTTTTCTCAAGCGTCGCTTGTGAGGGCACCGACGAGCGTGGCCCTAAACAAGACGCTTCCGATCGACGAGATGGAGCGCTCGGTCGACTCCCTCCGAACTCCGCTCGTAGTTAAGCCTGCGTTTGGCGGGTCCAGCGAGGGCCTTGTCGTGGCTGACACGCACGCAATTGCGATAAGGGCTGCGACAGCACAACTTCCAAAGGAAGGGAAGGTTCTGGTCCAAGAGCTTGAGGATTCTGAGTCGGAGATCAGCTGCACGGTTCTCGATGATCTCGAAGGCCCGCTGTTTCTACCGATCGTCGAACTGGTACGAGGGAGCGCCAAGGTAATGGGGATCGAGGAAAAGTTTGGCTCAACCGCAACTGGCCGACACGTCGTCCCGGCACGCCTGACTCCCGAGTTGCATGATCGTGTGCGGCATGCAGTACTTCGCCTTCACGACGCTATCGGCGCAGTTGGGCTGACCCGTACCGACATCATCATCACCAAGCGCGGTGAGGTCGTGATCCTTGAGATCAACGGAATACCAGGGCTCTTGGAGACATCGATTGCATGTGATGCTTCTCTGGCTGCCGGCATTTCATTTGACGAACTCTGTGTTCGCTATGCCAGCACAGCCTTTCTTGACCGTCCTGAGCCGCGAGTTTGGGGGATCTGATGAGGCCGTTGCAGCCCATCCCGGAGATCGACGACACTGCCATGAATGATGTCGTGATCGACGAGCAAGGAGAGCGCCTGGTCCCAGTTGTTGACTGTCAACGTATCTGGACGCTTCCCGCCTATCACCTTCAGGGATACTCCTCCGCGCCTCCTGAGGTCATGTTGCGAGAAGGGGCGCGAAACGCTCTGGCCGGAGCTACGAAGAAGCTCCCTGATGGGATCGGCTTCCTGGTGTGGGACGGCCTTCGCAATCTAGCAACTCAGCAGGAGATTGCACTGAGATTCGAAGGGTCAGAAGTCATGTTGTCCATACCACATGGCGAGCGAGCCAGCGTGCTGAACCAATACGTGTCACCTGTTCCAGTTTCGGAAGACGAGTTCTTCTTGAGTCCACCACCACACACGACAGGTGGAGCGGTGGACCTAACGCTCTGTGATGAAAAGGGAGTGCCGCTGGATATGGGTGCGGACTTCGATGAGTTTGGGACAGTCTCATGGCTGTGTCACTACGAAGACGTGGACAACGTCTCAGACGAAAACGGCCGATACAGGCAAAGTATGCGGCGACTGCTGTACTGGACAATGGTTGAAGCCGGATTTGCGCCATATCCGTGGGAGTATTGGCACTATGAATTTGGAACGCAGCGTGCAGCAGCATTTCACGGAAAAGGAGTTGCAGATTATGGTCCGGCTGTCGCATTCCAACGCTTTTCGGGTGCACTTCGATGAGGCTCTCTCCGCAAGATCGTGTCGCGGTCGTGGCGCCAGCATCCCAGTTGCGGGGAGCTGATCACGATCTCCTCGAACAGGCTGTTTCGTTGCTCAAAAGCTGGGACTTGATCGTCGACGTTCGAGTTGAGGCCTCGAATCATATGTATCTTGCAGGCCCCGATGCAATGCGCGCAAAACACCTTCACAATGCTCTAGTTGATGTGGATACAAAGGCGATCTTCTGTACGAGGGGTGGCTATGGCAGTTCGAGGCTCCTCCGGCATCTGGACTCAACCCTTCACCCCACACCCAAGATCCTGGTCGGCTTCAGCGATATTACTGCGTTGCACTTGGCGGTCGCCACTTTGTGGCCCCACATCGACCTGATACACGGGCCAAACGTCGCGACAAAACAACTCCTCGACGATAGTTCTGACGCAAAACGCAACAGACAAGCATTGCATTACGCACTATTCGCCGAACCTTACGAGATCGAGGAGAAAGTGGAGTTCCTTCGTGGTGGGGACGCTTCCGGCCCCTTGGTCGGGGGATGTCTTTCGCTCCTATCATCACTAATGGGTACTGAGTTCTCAGTGAAAACTGCCGAATCGATCCTCTTCGTCGAAGACGTGGGTGAACTGCCTTTCAGAATTGACCGTATGCTGACTCAACTCAGAAATTCAGGTGTCATGGACGGCATGAAAGGGATGGTGTTTGGAGAAATGAGAAAGTGCGCCGATCCTTACAACGACGTGCGCGATGTCATTCTCGATGCCCTGTCAGGGACATCATTTCCGATTGGTTTTGGGCTGAGAAGTGGGCACGGCTACACCAACATCGCTCTGCGACTGGGATGCAGAGCCCGGCTAGATAGCCGCATGCATGCGTTTGTCTTGAACGGAGATTGACAATTCCTTGGAAGGCAGCCTTGGCAATCCTGTATACGTTCCGCAATAGGGCGTTGCGCTTGCGCTACGTCTCTTGCCTGCCCGTAGCTTTGACCTAACCTCTGAGTCGAATGGCCGGTCTCGTGCCGGCTCTTCGCACCTCGGAGGTGAAAGACATGCCCCTGTTCGACTGGCCTATACGGCCAGAGCTCGTCTCTCCCAAAGTCATGGCCGACCCCAAGCCACCAGGTGGTCCCGACCCACCTCGACGTAGAATGCCCTTCCAGATCGAGCCGGGCTACTGCGAGGACGGCAAAGTTTGGCTGTATGGAAATGCTCGACTCCTGCAGGGCCAGCTAGCCTTCGTCGCAGGTGCTGCGGGTCCCAACCATCACTCGGCAGCGCAGTTGGACGCAATCGAAGCCGAAGCCGAGCGCTACGTCCTGGGTGGCAAGATCCTTGTCTGTGGCGTTCAAAGCCTTGCTCACCAGCGGGCGGCAGTTGTTCCACTCAGGTGGGGATCACCCAGGATCCTCGTTCTATCGGGCGGGTTCAAGTACCACTTCGGCAGAAATCTTGATCAAGAACCCTTCAGGGCTGCGAGGCTCTGGCGCTACAGGTGGGATCCTCAGACGGATCTCGCGATCTCTCGGCGGGCACCAGACAAGCTACCCACCTATGCGACATGCAACCCCGCAGTCGACAGGATGATCTCCCTGATCGTGGGGCACCAGTGGCCTGGACTCCTTTTTGAACCGCCGATGAGCCGGGTCTGAAGCTCACACCAAGCCCTTCGCAAGAAGGGCTCTCTCATTGAATGCCGCTATGAAAGAACAACGCGAAGGCGCCTTGCCCTCGCTTTGAATGCCTCTTCGCCTCCCTCGAGGATTTCGCATACCTTCCTTCGCACGTATTCGCCCTCAAGTCCGCCGGCCTCGTAGCGAATCTCGGGCAGTTGCCCTGGACCATGCTCTCCGGCAGTTGCGACGATTACCTGGTCGGCATCGGTGTTCACGACCAAGTTAGCGTTGTGAGTCACGATGATGATCTGTCTGCGTTTCCTTGAATCCCTGAATCGCTGTACGAGCTCATCGTAAACAGACTGGGGATCCAGATTCTCCTCTGGTTGGTCGATGATCAGGGGCCGGATGTCATCCTTGTCAATGGCCAGATATAGAAGTAGGAGCACTATTCCACGCGTCCCCGGGGACAAGCGCTCGATATCCACTCCGCCGTACTGGAGACCATAGGTGACCTTGATGTGGTCCGTTCCCAGCAACCACTCCCAAATCCGAGCGCCCCATTCCTGTGCGGTGAAAGAGTCAAGCCGATGCGCACGAATATCCTCTCGGTACTTTTCGATGAACGAATCCACGGCCTTGTCAGCCGCATTTGGTTCGCCCGATGCCCATGCGGCCAGCAATTCTTGCTCGGCAGCGGCTCTCAGCGTTCCCCTCCCCTTGAAAGGCCCGTCTTTGCGCAAGTCGAGCAAGCTCTCCCCACGCTCCACCCACCGATCGAGGTCCACGACGCGTCGAACGACAAACCTGAGCTTCCCCAAGGCGCCTCTCTCAGCTTCGAGGGCGTCGGTCAACGGTGCATACAGCATTGAGAGCTCCGCCTGTAACTCGACGAACGTTTCGAATACTTGCCGGTAGACCTCTCGCCGTCCAAGACTGATCTTCTTGGTTTCCTCGTCCGCCTTCAGGGCAGTAGAAAGCTGTGACTTCAGACCTTCCATCTGCTTTTGTGCTTGCTGGATCTTGAGTGTCAGAGCAGTGAACCGCTTCGCATTCTGCTGGTCAACGCCGATTAGCTTGGCCAAGCGGTCACTTTCAGCCTGCAACTGACATATCGTGAGACTATGCAAGTTCGCTTCATCCGGGAACATCGGCTCTGTCAGCTTGTCCTCTGGTTGCGGTTGAATAGCGCTGCCGAAAATGGCTGCAGAGCTCTTGGTCGCTGCTTCGAGCTTCCCGTTCACCATTTTGTCCGCTTCTTGTCCGATCTTCGGGGTGAATTTCTGCCATTCCTCGTCTTTGAGCCCAGCGTCTCGGCGTTGCTGCTTGAGATCGTCCAGGAATGCAACCGCAGTTCTAGTGCTAAATTGGTTAAGGTCACCTTGAAGCGACTTTAGCGCTCTCACCTTCTTCTGCTCGACTTCCCATGCCGCCTTGCGCGCTACAAGCGCATGCTGAAGAGCTTCGTGGCGCCCAACCCGAGCTTCCTGATCCTTTGAGACCAAACGTCCTTTATCTTTCGAGTCTTGACCAATTGCCTTTTCGAGTTCTTCAATCTTCTTTGTAAGTTCGGGGATGGAAAACTTCAGTCTCCACTGCTCAAGTAACTGGTCTGTAAGGCGACTCAGTTCCGACTCATGACGCGTGCGCTGTTCGTTTATCCCAGAACAGCGCACAGCAAAGAGCTCCTCAAAGTCGTCCGCTCCCTCTCTGTCCGGCTCAGGATGGGAGACGAAGATCACCCTCTTTATCTCATCCAGCAGACGATCGGAAACGCCTTCAGACGAACAGGTCGTCCACGAACTGCTGAGAGAGGTATTGCACACGTCCGTCTTCGTACCCTTCGTCCGCCTCGAAGCTGGAGAGACTCCCACTGGTCTCCTCCTGGCTCTCCCACTTGACGGTAACGGCGGACTTGGTGAGGAAGCTCTTGGCGCGACGAATGAAGGAACGTTCATTTACGTGAGCACTCATGGAGTACGATCCAACAGCCATGAAGTCGGCTAGCGCGGTCTTTCCAGACCCACGTGCTCCGATGATCGCAACCAATCCAGGGTTGAGCGGAAGCTCATTGGGGATCATCCACGGGACATTGGTTACGCGAAGACTAGTGATTGTCTGTCCGACCAGACCGCCTCGTGGAGGTACGGAACCGATGAAGGCGCGTTCTTCGGGTTCAATGCAGGCCTGTCTCAAGGACTCGAAAGTTACGTCGCCCTTGATCCAACACAATCTGCCCTCGTCGGGAACCCCCAACTTGTCCACGGAATGCGCGTCGCAACCATGTATACAAGGCTTCAGAGAGCGGTACCTCTTGATCACCTGATCGGCGGACAGCACTCCCTTTCCTGACCAGAAGAGGGCATCCTTGGGGTTACCCGAGAAAATCAGCTGCGACGCTGACTCAATGTTTATTCTCAGCGCCTCAAAGGCATGATCCGGCGTCGCCACGCCTGAGGTCCCGTCATTCGTTGACACAGCGGCACCGATGAGCAGGTTCTGCTGAGCCCAACTGCTCTTCTTCAGCTCATCTTCAAGTGCTGGCAGCGAGAGCTTGAACTGATTGACGCCAACGAAGAGCGCTTTGGCTTCGTCTGCAACAGAGGAATCGACAGATTTGCCTAACTTGACGAGCTCAGAGCGAGAACAGGCGTAATCATCGCCTTTGTAGCGAAACTTAAGGCGACCAAGAAATCGCTTGATCTCGGCAACGTGGTTTGGGTCATCAGGGGAGAACAGGAGATGAACGTTCACGCCCTTTCCCTTGACTGTCCCGATATCGAGCCTGGCCTCAACATTGGGGAAGAGCATGTCAACCTCAGGCAGCTTGCCCTCCTGTTTCTTCTTGACAAGCTCTTCATAAAGCTCGATCGACAGGTAATCGGTCACGCCCAAGGCGCGAATTGGGGGATCGCAAGACGCGATCGCTTTGCAGTAGTCATCCAGACTCGTTGCGCCAAACTGGTCATTGAGAATCGTCCCTGGCGCGTGCACATGCGGTTCCCATCTGTGCCACAGCGACCCCGCAGGATTCATCGTACGGGTCGTCATGCCGGCTCCGGCGAAGCCTGCTTCGACAGGTCCACAATCGACTTGAACGCAACATCCAACCAACATTGGGGAGCCATTGGGGCGATATGCTCGCGAAAGTTCCCGAGCGCCGAGTCGTTCACTTGACTGAAGGGCGAGGAGTCACGCATCAGGTTCAACTCTACCAAAATCTGGCTTGCCGTGCAATTGGCAACCCCGCCTCGACCTATTGTAGGCTGGCCGGATTCGAATGTGTCGGCGCTGACAACGAGAGTCTGTCCATGGTCTGCTACCAGGGCACCGCGTCACGCCTCGTCTTACCGAATGAGGACCCTTGCAGTGCAAGGGTCCAACAGGTGGGGGACGCTCAACTCAGAACTAGCTCGGCCAAGGCGTCCATGTCCGGAATCGACTCCACTATGAACTCCTCGGGCGTTTGGCCGCTCTCGAAGGCGTCGTAGAACGGCATGTCGGGCAGGTCGTAGATCGACATGAGATAGGTGCCGAGACAGAGCTCGTTGACCTCCTGCATCCATCGTTGGAATGTCATGGCGACACCTCGGACTCTTGGGTGGCCCCTGAGGTTGTTGCGTTGTCGGCGTCCAGCTGCCCTTGGATGTAGTTGGCTGCTCTCTGAGCCTGGCCCGAAGCCGCGATGACCGCTCGGGGATCTCCCTCGAGAGCTTGCAGCCATCCGTGGATGTAACCCGCAGCGTTCTCCAGGTTCGAGTTGTCAATGCCGACCTCAGCGCAAACAAAGGCCGAAGTCAGCTCGGCGATCAGCTCCTCGCGGCTGTAGTCGCAGGAGCCGAACACGATCTGACCGGTCACGCCCGAACGGTTGAGCCTCGTCTCATGGCCAGTCGAGTGGCCGAGCTCATGAAAGAGCGTCGAGTAGTAGGCTTCTGGAGACTCAAAGTCCTGGATCTTCGGTACCCGAACCAGGTCTTGAGGAGGAAAGTAGGCTGCGAGCGATCCGCCTTCTACGATCTTGGGCGGGCTAGGCATTCGGAGGATGACCTTCTCTGCCGACTCGATGCGGGCTTTGAGCTCGGCATGCCAGTCGTCGAGGACCGGCAAGTCCAAGCCAGCGCATTGCTCGGCGTTGAAGACCGGGTAGTAGCGAAGCAGAGGAATCGAGACCTTTTGTTTCTGGTATCTGTCGTCCTCCTTCTCGACCTCGAGCCGCTTCCAGAAGACGGCGATCGAAGAGTGCTCGCCCTGCCGCACGTGACCACCCAACTCGTTGGCCTGCCGAAGCGTCAACCAACGGTGGTCGGAGTACGGAGTCAGCGATAGGAGAAGAAGGTTGATGCCGTGGTACGGCCGTTTGCTGACGGCGTTGCAGGGCAGCTGATCGTGACCTCTCCATGGCTTGCGCCAAGGAACAACGCCGGCCTGGAGCGCCTGGACGATCCGGTCGGTGATGATGGTGTAGGCATTTCGGTGCTCAGACTTCAGTTGGCGAGCATGGTTTCGCCTCGTCTGAGCTGATGCTGTAAAGTGCGATGACAAGGAAGGCCTCCTTGCGGGCTGCCGGTGAGCAGTCCGTCATCGCCACGCTCTCAAACCGGGTCGGATGGTGCAAATAGCGTTCGCGCCGCAAAACAACCAGGCCATAGGTATCCTGCTTTCAAATGGACAGAAGCGTCAGGAATTCTGGTTGTCCGATCCGGTCGATGCAGTCGACCGGCCAGCTCGATCTTGAGAAGGTGGGCTTTGTTGCTGTCAACTACATCACCTGCCAGCCGAGCTATACCGAGCGCTTCGAGTGCCTCTTCTGCTCGCGCGCCAAGATGATTGACCAGATGCCCGGCTTTCTCGGCATGCAGGTGCTTCGTGCCGACGGGCAGGAGGAGCCCTACCTCATCGTCAGCTACTGGGCCGCCAGATCGAGCTTCGATGCATGGGTCGGCTCGCCGGAGTTCCTCGAAGGCCACAAGCGCGGCTTCGAGGACATCCGCAAGGCCAAAGAGGCCGGCGAAGATTCTCCCATGTCCTCCCGCTTCGTCACCTATTCCGTTGTGGCACGTTGACGAACGGGGCCAATCTCTGAGGCAAGGGGAACGACCGCCGGAGCGACCCCCGCAAGCGTTTCAGACGCCCGAAGCACTTCAGGAAAGGACACACATGAAGTGCCACTGGCCGGCCGAAACGACGGGGACCTAAACTCACTTCTTTTTTGGCGGAGGGTCCTTCTTGACAGGAGCGTCATGTCCCCCTCCGCTCTTGACTATAGGCTTGACGCCGCCAGGTTTCTGAACGGGAGGCTGGTGTCCGCCTTCGCTTAAAGGGACTTTCTTGCCCTTCGTGCTTTCGGTGAGTCGAACGGTGTGCTCAGCCTTTCTTTCCGCCACCCTTTCCTCCAGAGCCGCCGCTGGCGTTGCTGCCACCAGTCCTGCGAACCGGAGACGAACTGCCCCCGCTGCTCTTGGTTCCCGAACCCTTCGAGCCACTTCCACCCTTAGTTGCCATCCGTCTTCTCCTTCTTCTCGGCGTCAGAGGGCTTCTTCGCCTTACCATTACCTGTGGCCTTCTTTTGCGAGCCGTTGACCGCCCGACCATGTCCACCGCTACTCTCCGTTCGCCTCATCCCGCCTCCACCGGCTCCGGTTTTCTTCATTTCAACACCCGTTGCTGACTCTATCTTATCAGGTGTACTCACCTTAAGGTCCTGCTTCCATGGGATTTCGGCGAGAGACACGAAGAGAAGGACAATGCCGACAACGACCGCGGTCGCCGAGAGCACATTGAAGCAGTCGGCCAACACGCACCACGGGTTCTTCCTCCAGCGACTCGCGTTCTTTCGTTCGGGATGCTCTTGGGGCATGCCGAGTTCCTCGCGACGTTCGTCGTCAAGATTGTCAACAAAGCGGTGGTGCGAACGCTGAGCAAAGAACATGCTCAGCAGCGAGCAAAGGAGGGTGCAGCTAAGGACAAGCCAGGCGCTCTGAAAAAGCAGTCGGGCTCCAGAGTCCGCCTTATCTGCCACCTTCTCAAGAAATGCGAGAGACGTCCCCAAGGCTGCCGATGTGATGGTTATTAGACTCTTGTCAAAGAGATCTGCGAGCTGACTTTCTCTGGCTATCAGCTGGCTGCGCTCGCCCAAATAGCGATCTTCAGCAACTCTCTCTTCCTCTTTAGGCACCTTGGTTGGCTCTTTGAGCCAGTTCTCAAGCGATGTTTCGGGATCGGTGATGTTGACACCGGTTTCTTGGGAGAACTGCTCTTCCTGGTTCAATTCTTGCCCCCTCCTTCTGCTTAAGTTACCCCGGAACCGTCACATTTTTGGACGCGTCCGGGCCTTGGACGGAGACTTGGCGGTGATCACGGCGAGTACAGCCGAAGCACGAAATACAGCCCGAGCAAGACTATGGCTGTCGCGGCTAGGACGGTGAGCAACCACCTCAATCGGGCTTCCGGTGATCGATACGCTCCTCGACCCCAATCAAGCTTGGCCGCGCAACCAGCACAGACGATCCTCATACCGTAGTGTCGACGATGGCTGCTCTGGCGCCGCCGGGCGTAAAGCGTCCAGAAGGACTCGCCGACGTAGACCTGTCGGCGTTGTCTGAGCTCTGTCCCTGTGATCGGTCTACCGCACCGATAGCAACTTGCCATTGCTTGGACGTTGCAGCAGTATTTGTCGATAACAATTGGAGTCGCATAGGCGAAACGGCACCCTACGGCAGACAAAGCCGCGGCCATCCTCAACCACGGCGCTCTACGGGAAGCAGTGACCTCGGCCGCTACGCGCAAAGCGACAGAAACTGAGCCGACGAGGCCGTGATGCCGGCTGCAGTTTCCATCCTCTCCGGCCTTCTCACACTCAGTGCAGCCTCCTTGAAGGCGGGAGTCGCGGTAAGATCAAGTGGCTGAGCCGGCTGCTCGCAAGGTGCCCAACAAGATGAAAGACTTCCTTGACAAAGTCTCATCATACAATCTGTTCAACTTCCTTCTTCCAGGAGCCGTGATGGCTTATATGATGGATTCCATGACCCGCTACTCGATAATGCCGCATGATCTGTTCGTGGGGTTCTTCGTCTATTACTTTGTCGGACTTGTGATAAGTCGTGTCGGCTCACTAGTAATTGAGCCAGTCTTCAAGAGGCTTTCAATAGTCACCTTCGCAGACTATCGGTCGTTCGTGCAGGCGTCGAAGACCGACGAGAAGATCTCTCTGCTTTCTGAAGTAAATAACACGTACCGAACCTTGACAGCACTGTTTCTTGTTTTCGGGTTAGTGAAGCTCTGGGAGTATGTTGAGCCACGAGTGCCGCTGGCATCCAGCTATGGGCCAAGCTTGCTCCTGATCGGGCTTTTCGTCATGTTTGCGATCGCGTATAGAAGGCAGACGTCCTTTATCAAGCGAAGGGTGGAAGCAAGTACCCAAGCTACACAGGACTGTTGAGCTCAGTCATCGGTTTCGTCAACATCCGCGTAGAAGGGGACGGGAATCACTGCGGACCAGCCAGATCGCATCTGCCAAGCACCATGACAAACGGTCTGTCCACAGGTCTTGGAAACTGTCGCGCCGCGCCTGTTAAACGCGTTGGTGACACGACGAGAAGGATGCTTCGGCTCTCCCGATCTTGGGACAGACACCATTGCCGTGAAGCGCTTCTGTGTGTCTCCTACAATGGGGCCAACCAGTCGATTCAGGATCGTGGGACCGACATTTCGCTTGCTTCCATGATGCGGGATCTGCACAAAGTCAAAGTCACCGAGGGTGATCCTTGCCCGGTCGCAGATGTCACACACGGCCGTGAGAGCTGGCACTCCAGCGTCGCCCGTCAGCAGCATCTTCTTTTTGTCTAAGTACAGGAGAGTGACCACGCTGGAGTTGTTCTCGGGGCCAGTCCCCTCAACAGGGTCGACCAATTCATCGGCATCCCAAGTCTCCTTGAACCAGCTTGCGGCGCTCTTGAAGGTGTCCTTCAGCGCCACGCCGAGGGATGCGGCTTGGGGGGTGGATGTGAAAAGTGGAAGCAGAGCTTGATAGTCAGGGAGCGTTGGGCCCAGGATGGTGACGAACGGCGAGGATGTTTCTGCGCCTGTAAAGGGCTCGACAATCGGGATCTCGTGTTCGAGGGACAGCTCGTATAGATCGTGGATGCCCTGAAGGCCCTGCTTGATCCGCTCACTAAGACTGGTCGCAGTAATCCTGCCATCGTGGAACAGATGAAGAATATCGTCGGAGTGTTCCCATGGCAAATGCATCATTAGCAGATTAACGTCAAGCTGTTCCAAGACGAAGGAAAGACCTGCCGAATGGTCGACGTGCGGGTGGGTACAGATGACCAGGTCGACAGTCTCAGTCTCGTAGAACTCCCTGATATGGTCAACCAACATCTGGCCGGTTGCTTTTGTCCCTCCGTCTATGACTCCGACGAATTGGCCAATGTCGTCGGCCCAGTACCGAAAGCAGATGGCATCGCCGCCCTTGGAATCGTCACCTACTGGAAGAAAATCGAGTTGATAGGTCACAGGTCACCAGTGCCACCGATTTTACTATGTTCCCCGGGCAGAGAACCTCTTCTCGTTGCCAAGTTGCGATGAAGATAGCGCGCTTCTTCAAGCCGACTCCCACAGAACGCTCCGAAGCCAGCAATGCTCACCGATCGGCTGCGTTAGGAATCTGTTGCCGACTTTGCCAGAGGGTCCAATTGTCAGCTGAGAACGTGTATGCAAGTCGAGCCGATGTGTCCATTGCTCGGAGATCTGAGGAGACACGTCCCTATTTCAGGCGGGTCAGATGAGCTCCTTTCTCTGGAGCTTCTGAAGCGCGCTGATAACCCACTTGTGATGACGACGTAGCTGCTCCACGTAGTTGCGGTCCAGACGGTACTTTTCAGCCAGGTCGACGCCGATGTGCTCGTAGAGCGACAATTCGCCGTGCGGCTTGAGCCCATCGTGACACGCCGTACATAAAGTGATGAGGTTCTCGGCTTCGGTTAGGCCTCCAGTGCTCCAGGGCGTGATGTGATGGACCTCCAGCTCGACCTGAACGTCGTGACACGGCCGTTGGCCGCAGATCATGCACCTCATGGAGTCTCGCTTCAGCACGTCCATCCGCGATCTTCGTGTGGGCGCTCGGTGAAGGAGGCTTGGGTCAACGGAGCTCGCGGTCACGTATCCCTTCGTGGTGAGAGTTGCGACTGCACCGCCTTCGATCTCGGCCGGGAAGTGATCCTGGGCGATGCGGCTCTCGATCAGAGCATGGCCACCCCAAAGCTGCCAGATCCTGAACTCATCTTCCGAATTGACAATGACTGGCGGCTCGCCTATTCGCTTGAGCACAGAGCGCATCTTCTCCGGCTCGACGAGGGAAGCCGCTCTGATCTCAAGCCTTGGTTTCCCTTCCGTGAATCCGGTCCAGTGGCTCTGCCAGGAGAGCGTGCTCGGTCCGCCCTCATTGCCAAGCAGCGAGAACTGATAATAATCGCCGTCCTTGGTCGGCTCTTGTAGATACATCCTGGCTAGTTGGGTGTCGAAATCCATCTTTGTTCAAACAACTATCTCGAATTCGTGAAGCTTGAGCCACGAAGCTGCCGGCAAACTCAAATGCAGTTGCTTCCGTGCCACTACATTTGCGCCGTTTGTGGTAGCGATTACGCTGCGATCAGAGATGTCCAATCCCGATCGCAGCGCAACTGCGTCCACAAAATGCCACAACCGGATCCTGGCCATCATGGCTCATGTGCCGAGATACAGCTTTCGCGGCACCTCCCGCCTGGCCGCTGATGCCGGCGTTTCTAAGTCAACGATCAGCCACCTGGCGCGGGGGCTGAATAACCCCTTGTACATCACGGTGCGCCAAGTCGTCAAGTGCCTGGAGTTCCAGCTTGGCCACGTGCTGCACTGCGATGAGGTCGTATCGCTCGACGGCAAGTACTCGACTTCATCGGTCTGCCAGCTCTGCGGTTTCATCTGCGGCCGTAAGGGCTGTCTGCCAGATTCGGTCTACGAAGAGGATGGCTCACGCAAGAGGGGCTTTGAGAGCCTGGTTCCTGGTACTTGGACGGGAGACGTGGATGAGTTCAAGAAGTCGGCAGTAAGCGAGTCTGAGGACCCGGGAACAGAATGAGATTCTTAGGGCGACAGCCGCAAAACAGAAGCTGCAGCAGCAGCGGCCGCAACAGCAACAGCGCATTTAATACTCTGATGGCCAAAATGCAGAGTTTGAGCTTCCGGCCGTTCCAAATATGCGTCCTGCTTTGGCTGGGCGCCAAGGGCTTTGGGAATATACGCCCACTGGGGCGCCATCACCAGAAAGGTCGAAGATCCCGAGGTGGCGCCGACTTCCTTGCCAAGGTTCCGGGTTCAAACGTTGGGGTGGCCATTCAGATCAGGCACTGGAAGACTCCGGTCCAGCGCAGGGCGGTTGATGAGCTCTGGGGGTTCATGCTCAGAAACGGCGTGCCCTCGGGCCTGATCGTCACGAACTCGAGCTTCATGAAAAGTGCCCCGAAGGCCGTTCCAGAATTTGCTGGTCGGCCGATCCAGTTGGTGTCATGCCGCGATCTCTGCTCTTCAATGGCCTCACTGGAACTGGGACTTCGCAAGCAAGGCCAGCAGTGGATTCTCGACGAGTCGTTCTTTCGGTCTGTAGACCAGCTCTGTTTCGCCTCAACACTCGGGAGCGGCTCTGCTTGCGCAAGATCGGCGAGAATTCTGGCTGCAAAGTGTCACCTGCCAGACCTGGGTGGTGAAGCCGGCTGCCCTGACAACCGACCGTCCAGCTTGACTGCCTGGATGGTGCTCGCCGCTGCCATCTTGGTGGTCGGCCTCGTCTTCTGGCTGAAGCTTGGAGTACGGCCATGACCGACCTCAGCCCGATTAGCGAGATTCAGCCTGGCTTTCGCCGCGTAGGCCGTGGCAGGAAGCCCACCCCAGACGATGACTCGCTGAGCGAGAGGGATCAGCTCGTCCTGGAATTGGTTCACTTCGGCATCAGCCTGCGAAAAGCCGAGAGCCTGGTGAGTGGCTTCCCAGAAGACCTGATTCGTAAGCAGCTTCGGTGGCTGCCCATGAGAGCCGCCAGAAGGCCGGCATCGCTGCTGATCGCTTCCATCGAGCACGACTATGACGCCCCAGCCTATGCCAATGATGAGTAAAGAGGTCAGTCCAATTCAAGGCACGACCCCGGTCTCGAACCTCTTGCTGGACAAGATCATGCCCAGGCTCCGGGACACCGAAATTCGCATCTTGCTTGTAGTGTCTCGGCAGACGGTCGGCTGGCTTCAGGCTGACGGCACCCGAAAGAAGGCCGATTGGCTGTCCCACTTCCAACTCAAACGCAAAACCGGCCGGTCCAGCGCCGCCATCAGCAAAGCCATTGACGTACTGGTCAGAGCCAAGTTAATAGTTGTTCGGGATTCGTTCGGTGTCCCGCTGATGAGCGCCCGCGCCCGGCGGCAGTCCCACTCCCGTTTGTGCTTCAGTCTCAACGCCGATTTTGGGCGAATTCGCATATACAGAAAGGCTTCACATGCACGAAAGCAGATTTCAAAAAGAAGGAACGACAAAACAAAGTTATACAAAGACAAACAACAGCACGGTAAGAGAAGGGAGCATTCCTCAGGGCAAGCGTTCGGAGAGGTTGTCAAGCGAGAGCAGCCCTAATGGACGGAACGGCGGTGGCGACTGCCAGGCCGATCCTGCGGTCCATACATCTCTCGCTTGAGAAGGGCATTGCCCCATGTTCCGGGCTTCTCGATCTCTCGGCCGAACTCAAAGAGAACCCTCTTTCGCTGACAAGCGGCGTAGAGCAGGCAGGTGTGCAAGAACCGCGAATCAAAGCTGAAGGAGTCCAAACTGACCTTGATAGGCTCCTTTCCGGCTTGCTGAACAAGGTCAACGAATTCTGGAGCCCGTCGCTCGACTTCCTCGGCCATGTGAAGCGGAATCTCAATCATGACCGGAATGTAGCAAATCCCTTCGGGTCGGGCAAGCACTCTCAAAGACGCGCGGCCCTGCTCGCCTTCGATTGAGATGGCCCTACCTCTTCCCAACGGCGAGGACGTGAAGGCTTTCCAGGACTTGTACAAAGCGAAGTTCTCTTTAGAATTGTCTAGCGAAGAAGCCTATGAGGTGGCTAGAAAGGTAATTGGAATCGTATATGTCCAACGAAGATATCCGGTACTTCCTCTATGCAAGGAAGAGCTCTGAAGGTGAGGACAGGCAGATCCAGAGCATCCCTGACCAGGTTTCCATCTTCACGCGCATCGCTGAGAAAGAGAAGCTGATTCTTGTTGACGTGCTCACGGAGTCCAAGTCCGCTAAGACACCTGACAACCGGGACGTCTTTGCGTCGATGGTTAGGCGCATCGAAGCTGGGGAAGCTAACGGCATCCTAACCTGGAACGCCAACCGGCTCTTTCGCAACCCTGTCGATGGCGGCAAGATCCGCTGGCTGCTCCAAGAGGGCATCATCCAATCGATCCGGACCATTGACCGGGAGTTCAGGCCGAGTGACAACTCCCTGCTCCTAGCTGTTGAGGAAGCAAGCGCCACTCAACAGGTCCGGGAACTCAGCGTCAACGTCCGCCGCGGCCTTCACGAGAAAGCCGCCAGGGGTTGCTGGCCGACTCAGGCCAAGCCCGGATACCGAAACGCTATCCGGATCGTCGAGGGCAAGGAGATTCGGAGCATCGAGCCTGATCCTGAGCGATTCGCCCTGCTCAGAAAAGCCTGGGACCTGATGCTCACCGGGGCCTACTCAGTGCCCCAGGTTTTGGCCGAACTGAACGGCTGGGGCTATCGCTCATTGCCAACACGCGGGGGCGGCGGGTGCAAGCCTATGACTAGGTCGGCGATCTATCGGCTCTTTGACAGTCCGTTCTATTCCGGGAGGTTCTTCTATGGCGGCGATTGGCGCACCGGCACCTACAAGCCGATGATCACCCAGGACGAGTTCAACCGTGTCCAGGATCTTATCAAGGGCACGAACCGGATTCCTCGCCAGAAACAGCGCTTCGCCTACACTGGCCTCATTCGCTGTGGCGTCTGTGGTTGCCAGATCACCGCTGAAAGGAAGGTCAAGCACTACTGGACCACCGGCCGAACCGTCGAATACGTCTACTATCGTTGCACTGGCAGGCGGGGCTGTCCGCTCAGAAGCGTTTCGGAGGAGTACCTGACGCGGCGCATCTTCGGCTTGCTCAGCACCTGGCGCATCGACGACGATGCCAGAACCCTCGCTGAACGGGCGATCGAGCGGGAAGAACAAGCCAGTTACGTCTCGGCCGGAACAGTCCGGCAGACAAAGGAAGCGACCAGGCAAGACTTAGAGCGGCGGCTCAACTCCTTGTACGTCATGCGGGAGAATGAGGAGATCTCTTCCGAGGAGTTCGTTCAGAGAAAGAAACGGTACGCGGATGAACTCGGCAGCATCGATCAAGCTATCGCCCGGACAGGCGACCTGGGGGCCAACAATGCCCGTGCCGTTCGTCAGGCCGTCCAGTACCTGAACGACGCGCCGCCCAAGTTCCCGAACGCGTCGCTTGACGAAAAACGCGAGATCGCTTCGGTTCTCGCGGCCTCCTACGTTCTCACTCTGGGAAAGTTCTCGATCAGGCCAGACCCAACATTGCTCAAAGTGGCGACGTTAGAACCCCTCAAAACGGGTTCTCATCAGGTTGGAGGAAGTGGTTCAGACCCCGAAAGTCCCAGTCAGCGGAGAGGGTGGGACGCTATTAGAAGCCTGTTGACAGGTTCGGAGCTTAGTTTCGAGTATCGAACAACCCGGACCTTCGCTGGTGAGGAGGCCGCATGAGCGCCCATGCAGTTGAAGCCGTAGCACAAGATCGCCCGCCGTGCAAATCCCGTTGCATGCAGTCCGCGTTAGTCGACAGCGCTGACCAATCACAGGAGACTGTTGGGCAATGAGCAAAGATCGTTTCATCCAATTCAAGCGTGACTACTACGCCATGACCGGCACGATGGCCCGTCTCGGCATGGAGAAAATGGCAAAGTCCGGCATCTATCCTCTGCGCCTGCCGATTGGCTATCGCCGAGTCTATGAAGATGGGGGTGAACGGATCGAAATCGATCAAGTGACGGCACCGTTAGTTCGGCTTGCTTTCAAGCTGGCCGGTCAAAAACGTTCTTCTTTGACGAAGATCCTCGCCGTGGTGCGGGCAAGGGGGCTGAATGGCCATTCCCGGACACCAATCACCCGAAGCGCCCTGCACCGAATGCTGACGAATGGGTTCTACGCTGGGGTTCTCCACCGGAAAGGGGAGAGCTTGGAGGGAGCGCACGCGCAGCTAGTTAGCGGTGGAGCCTTCCGGAGCGTCCAAGACGAGCTGTCGCGCCGGAGGAAGTGACCAGCGGTCCGGTTCGCGGAGTATACGGGGCAGCAGGTGATCCGGTCCCATAGGTTTCGACAAGATAAACAAAGCGCTGCCTTGACCGACGATCCTATCGAACGTAAGCTCTTGGTATGGTCGGATCTGTCTTTCGTCGACTTCGGGGCCTCGCCCAGGCTACAAATTGGCTGAAAACAGCTCGCGTGCAACTGAGACCCGACCTTTTAAGGCTATACTCCGTCTCAATCTCTAAGCCAGGATGGCAAAAGCGAAGAACATGAGCAAACCGCCCCGAGACCCACGCCGCCAGGAAGAAAGTCGACCTACGCCTGCACCTGATCAAGATCCGGGTGCAGATTCGGAAGGGACCCAAGCACTGGATATTTCGCTACTTGAAGTCTTGGGACCAAAACAGAAGGGATCTCGGAAGAGACTCAGGGCTCTTAAGCCTACGGTGGCCGTGATCATGGGCAGCTCAAGTGACCTTGGCATCATGGAAGCAGCTACGTCGATCTTGGAGCGCTTTGACGTGCCGTACGACACTGAGATCATCAGCGCCCACAGGACGCCAACACGAGTGCTTGAGTTCGCTTCTACCGCGCGAGAAAATGGTTTCAGGGTGATCATTGCTGGGGCGGGCGGCGCTGCACATCTCCCCGGCATGGTGGCTGCACACACGACACTTCCTGTCATTGGGGTCCCCGTACCAACCCGCAATCTAGGCGGTCAAGATTCCCTATACTCGATCGTACAAATGCCGGCCGGCGTTCCAGTTGCAACGGTCTCGATCGGCGGTGCTGAGAATGCGGCAATTCTCGCGCTCCAAATTTTAAGCACCTCCAATAAGCGAATTGCAGACAAGCTAAGGACTTTTAAGGAACAACTGGTAAACAAAGTGTGGAAGATGAATGAGGACCTTAAGGCGCAACGCGAAGGTCGCTCGGATCCAGATAGTGGTTCACAGAAAGCGATATAATACCGTGTCGCCAAATGCAAGAGTTGGAATCGTCACCTGCTATGAAGGTGACTTTGCGCACATGAGTCCTGCGATCGATCTTCTCGACAAGTTTGAAGTGTCGTTCGAGATCGTTGCCATCGATCCGATTGGAGTTCCTGAACGGGCTACTCAGTACGCTGAGTCAGCTCGTGAACGAGGATTGAAGTTTATATTGGCTGGTACCGGCGATGCCCCGAATCTGCCGCTGATCCTCGCGAGCCATACGACCTTGCCAGTTCTCGGTGTGCCCTTGCCTTGCCACTTCATAGAAAGCGGTAACCCTTCTTACTCGATGGTCCCGAGTTCTAGTCGCGCTCCAGTTGCGTCAGTCTCCTCCGGCGATGCCCATAGCGCAGCGCTTGTAGCGCTAAGAGCTCTTGCTATTGAGGATGAGGAGCTTAGCGCGAAGTTAGACGAGCTTCACGACTGACAAGAGCAGACACGAATTCGCAGAGGAATTCGTCCCATCAACCCTAGGCACATGGCTCGGGGAGGTTGTGCCGATAGCGACTGAAAAGCTATTGGTCTGCCCCTGGTCTGCCCCCATTCCTGAAGACAACTTAGGAATAGTCCTCCGTTGATATTGACACGGCGTAGCCCGACCGGAGTCTGCAATCCGCGTCCCGACGGTCCAGGACATGGCGGCCACTGCCGGAGGCAGGTAGGCAAGCGACGAATGCGGCCTTTGCTCGTTGTAGAACCGGCGAAACACCGCCAGCTTCACCTGAGCCTCGGCCAGGTTGTGAAACACTTCGACGTCCAGAAGTTCCGCCCGAAGCCTGGAAACGAAGCTCTCGGCATGGCCGTTCTGCCAGGGCGAGCCCGGTTTGATGAAGCGGCTCTCGGTCCCCGACTGCGACAGAAACACGGCAAGGCTCCTCGAGATGAACTCCGAGCCGTTGTCGCTTCTTAAGAACTTCGGAGCGCCGCGGCTTTCGAACAGAGCCTTCAGCACGGACTGCACCCTCAAGGATTTGAAGCTCGTCGCCACCTCAAGAGCAAGGCACTCCCTCGTGAACTCGTCGACGATCCCCAGAGCCTTGAGCTTGGTTCCGTTCAGGCAGGCATCGAAACAAAAGTCCAGGCACCAGACCTCGTTGGGAGCTTCGGGGGCCAAGGGAACCTGACTGCCGGTCCGCTTCTTGCGATACCGCTTCATCCTGCCCAGCCTTTCTTCCTTCCAGATCCGGTGGACCCTCTTGACGTTCAGAGGCTCGAACTGGCCCTTCACGAAGGCGTGGGCCATCCGGTACCCCATGTTCGGCCGCCAGACCTTCTTCAGGGCTTCTCTGAGCTCTGTGCAGCGGTCAGGCGCCGGCTCTCGGTACGGCCCAGCGCTCGATATCCCCACAATCCGGCAGGCTCTTCGGGCCGTCACACCCCGCTCCATCAGAAACCTCGCTCCCGCGACGGGTTCGGGAGCGCGAGCCCGTTTTTTCGGAACAGCGCCTTCACCGCGTCGATCTCAAGATCCCGCTCGGCCAGCAGCTTCTTGAGCTGGGCGTTCTCCTTCTCCAGGTCTCTGAGCTGGCGTAGGTCGTCGGTCTGGAGCCCCGCGTACTTGCGCTTCCAGATGTAGAAGGTGTTGACGCTCACCCCGTGGTCCTTGCAGATCTGAGCCTGCGTCTTTTGGCCGGAGCTGGCCTCTTGCAAGATCCGAACGATCTGCTCCTCGCTGAATTTCGACTTCCTCATGGTTCCTCCCAAGGGCCGGGAGGACTACTCTTTCAGCGTCTTCCGATTTGGGGGGCAGCCCAGGGCGGCTCACAAGCAGGCAAGCCTCCGGAGTTAAGGTTATTGATAAGTGGGAACATGTCAGTGCCACATTCCCTTTGTGAACAGAAAGCTATGTTCTGCCTGGTCGGTCAGCCAACAATCTCAGGATGCCAGCCTTCTTGCCTTCCGGACCCGAAGCGATCTCTACATAGTCCGCTGGTGTAGAACCATTTAGATCGCGTGCCTTTATGTCTGAACCCAATCTGACTAGGGCTCTTATGGCGTCGCCGTCAAGATTCCTACAAGCAAGCATCAACGGAGTGACTAACTGCCAGTTCCTAACATCAGGAGTTCCTGATCGCTCCAATACAAACCGAACACACGGTCCCACGAACCGCCAATTCGGCGAGAGACCACCTCCTCGTACTAGCTCATGGGCAATCGTATTTCCCTCGCTATCCCTCACTAGGGTAGCGGCACCGAATCTGGCAAGCATGCGAACTACTGACACGGACCCACGACCGTACCACAACGGAGTCAAACCATCTACGTCAACAGCGTCAACTACCGCCCCACGCTGTAGCAGGAGTGATAGCGCACTGCAATTCCCTGACAGAGCCGCATAGTGCAAGGGAGTCCGACCCTCGACGTCCGCACATTTGGAGTCGGCACCACAATCAAGGAGCACTTGCATCTGCTCAGTTGTGCCATGCCAACTTGCAAAGTGAAGCGCCGTCAATCCGTTGCAATCCTGAATCCCAACTTGAGTCTTGTTCAAAAACTGTGAGAGGATGCGTAACTGTGTAGCCTTCTTTGAGCCTAACACTGCCAAATGAACAAGAGTGTGGCCATCTGTGTCCTGCTGAGAAAGTACTTTGCGGTTCGATTCAATGGCACGAACCAGCCGGTCCTTCTCCCAATTAACCATAGAGCTCAATTGAGCATCGACACCTAACGTTGCTTGACCAGCAGCGCAAAGAACGAGACTTAGCAACATCAATGACATTTGTCAACTCCAAGGATCAGTATCGGGGCATTCATTGCCAGGCTTTGATGTCCACTTGAATCTTTTGAACGGATCCGGATAATTCCAGCTAGCTAGTACTATCTTGCCCTTGGCAGTCTGACAACAGGAGTAGCCAATGTTGTACCATCGCACCTGCTTACCTTCGTTCAATGTAACTCCCGACCGCTTAATCAAAGTTCCATTCTGGTCATCGTATTGAAATCCGTGCTCCCTAGGCTTGAACCCACGATAATACGCAACTCTAGACTTCCACTCAAAGTGGGCAAATGTGCAGTCTGCTCGACCGTCATATCTCCAAGCATCTATAGGGGCAGGATATGGATGAGGGTCCTCCTTAGGGGGAACATATCTTCTGCCAGTAAACTCCCATGCCTCCCAGAACTCGTCATCCATCTTTACAATTAGATCTGGGTTCGTATCATCACAAACTCTCGACTGCTTGTGCATTGGTCGACATTTGCAAACTCGAATCGATACTTTCAAGTGCTGCACGATAGCGCCAGGGCCAGAGTATTTGCCGTCTGTCGGAAGCTTCCAGTAGAGAGACCACTCAACTCCTCCACATTGGAATCCGTCTTCCTTATGGTCCGTGGCCCAGACTTCTTCCGGACTTGGTCCTTGCCCCATGGGCCCAATTGGATTTCCCATAGCCATTGTGCGCGAATACGGCGATAAAGGAGCTAGCATAACGCCTGCGGTTTGAGAATAGGTCCGGGACTGCCACCAAGATAGCTGAAACGGCGTGGTCCTTACCTGATTGCAACCGTTCCATTGAAATGTAGGATCGGGTCCATTGCCGGTCTTCGCGATTCGCCCGCCATATGGCTTGTAACGGTAAGTATTTTCCACAGCTTGTGCCTGGTCGACGGTAGCGGTGACAGATCCCAAGGAGTCGCTCAGATAATCCGTAAATGAGCCTCCAGTCTCTTGACCGGTGATCACTCCATCCTCAGTGAAGTAGTTCGTTGTGGCCATTAGGCTTTTCCCGGCAAGCAGTCCTCACCATCCCAAACCTGCCTCGTATGTAGCATCACCCGGTACCCTCACCCGCGTCTTGCCGTCGGCGTTGTACTAATAGCTCACAAACAGGCCGTTGATTGCTCTTAGCACCTGCGCTTCGTGTCACCGCCAAACCACGAGGTTGTTGACAGTCGAGAACACACTGCCACCAATCGAACTTGCCATAGCTTTTGGCGAGCATCTGCCTGTAACGAGCCTCAGCACGCATATCACCTTCTTCAGCGGCACGTTGTGTTAACCACACAAGAGCTCGCATCGACGGTAAGGTTTGTCGCATCTGGAATAGCTCGAAGACTCTCTCGACCTCTCTCTTACGTAGAGCGACTGGACTTGCCAACGCGTATAGGTACCTCAGATAACCGTAACAGCGATCAGACTGGGAACTCTCTTTTTGGAACTCTGCTGACGCTAATGCGCGCGCGCAAGCAAGTCTTGAAGACCGCAAGAGATCCTCCGTCTGCGCATTACTCTCTCCGGAGGCTGATAAAGCCCCTACGACCCTTGATTGACTGTAATAGGTGAGTGCGACTCCTAACTTAGTCCATTTGGACCAGTTCTCGCTCCACTGTTGTCTTCCGGATAGAAGTTCGTTGATCGGAGTGTATTTTGTTGCAGTTAGCAACTCCGTAGCATAAGCCATAGCCTCGGTCGTGTTGAAGGCAAAAGCGACCGGGTTCCTGTGAGGAATGGTGTCCACGAGCACATCGACCCAGATAAACCGGAATGGGACATTACCTGAGTGTCCGGGATAGCGTACAAGTGGAGTCCTGTCAGGTGCGTTGGTGCCCCCTGTTTGCAGCTTGCTGGTAAGTCGCGATTGAACATACAGAGCGCACTTTGAGTGAGAGGCCGAATCACGGCAAGGGGAGTGGACCAAGATCGTCAGCAACACGATAGCAATCATGATACAATGTTACCTAATGTTGGTTTTACACTTTCCCTGTTCGTCAATGATTAGCGACCAATGCCAGGAAGTGCAGGAAGCTTTGGAGGCAGGTGGAGAGTTAGGCTCTGGACCACAATGGCAGCAAGTCGTAATAGTATGATCAATGCCAATCTTACCAATGCCGGGTTCAAATAGCACGAAACCTACAGTAGCGCGCTGAAAAGTCGTAGCGCAGTCCAGGGGCACCACTTTGGGAAATGAGTAGTAGCCCAGGCAGTCTAGGCCCCGCCAATGGAAGTGATAGCCATCGTCTAAACGTCTAGGTGATTTATTGTCCTCTATGTTTGACAATAGGCAGGGCGTTGCTTGATCCCCATCAGAATGGTCCAGATAATAGTCTATTCTTCCCTTCTGCATATCCACACCGACGAAATTTGTGAATTCGGTTCCAGATAGCCACTGTGGTATTGACATTGGGCAACTGGAATCTTCACAAGTGAAATCACAATCAAACCAAAGCTCTGCTGCGCAGAGAATCTCGAGGCCGTGCTTCTTAGGTGAATACTCAGTTTTTTCACGCTTCTCTCCGATCTTGATCTTAGGCTTGCTAGATACACACGCGCGCTGTCTCGATGAGGTGGGGTTAGTCTCTGTTGGAGTGGTTGGAGCTTGATGGGATCTAGTCAGGATGCTATCTTCAAACACGAAATACACCTGCTGCCGTCTTCTGTACACGGCTTTCGAGTGTAGGCCAGCGGCGTCGAGTATTTGGTTTTGCCAGCGAATCCTGGGCTCATCACCAACTCCTGAACTGCTGAGGGTTGCGCCGTAGGGCTTATACCGATAAGTATTGACGACGGTCTGGTTTTGGTCGACTGTCGCTGTCACTGAACCCAAGGCATCGGTTAAGAAGTCCGAGGACGTTCCTCCGGTCTCTTGGCCGGTGATGACTCCGTCTTCGGTGAAGTAGTTCGCGGTCGGCACTTACGAGCGCTCCTGTACGTAGTCCTCGCCATCCCAAACGAGCGTTGTCCTTACGCCTCCGGTCAGCTCCACGCGCTTCTTGCCGTCGCCATCGTAGAGATACGTCACGACGCTCGAGCCGTTGTAGAGTCTGAGTCTGTTTTCCATATCATACGACATCGTTGTTCGGTCTCCGTTTGGGTCTTGGACTTCAGTCAGGTTCCCGTTGGCGCTGTAAGTATAGGTGGTCTTGTTGGCTCCGTTCACCATCGAGACCATTCGGTTGCCGGCATCATAGCTCCAAGTGGATACCGATCCCGTCTCCGAGGATGTGAGGCGGTTGTCGGACCCGTCGTACGAGTAGTCGTAGGTGTGGGCGTTGGTTCCGGCCGTGGCATCCTGGGTCAACCGGTTCTTGGCATCGTACGAATAGGTCGTCGAGGCGCCGTTGGCATCGAAGATGGACTTGCGATTGCTAGCCTCGTCGTAGGTGAAGGTGAATCTCTGCAGGACCGCGCCTCCGCTTGTCTCGTCGATAATCGAGACGATCTGATTGGCGGCGTCATACGTGGTTCGCTTCTTGACGGCAGAGGCAAGGAGAACCGTGGTCTTCCTGCCGGCTGCGTCGTACTGATACGTTGACTTGGACCCGTTTGGCCTCGATGCGGTCTCCAGCCTGCCGTCATCATCGTACGTGAATGTTCGGACGCCGTTGTCGGGATCGGTCAGCTTCGTCCTTTGGCCGACAGCGTCGTAGGAATAGGCTTGCCTGAGCGTCCCTGGGTCGGTCTTGCCGGACACGCGGTTCACGGCGTCATAAGCATAGGTCGTGTCGCCGGTCGAATCCTGCATGGTCGTCCGGTTACCGACAGCGTCATAGGCATAGGTGACCTTGGTTGCGTCTGCATAGTCGATGCCCGTGGCACGGCTAACGGCATCGTATGTATAGGTTGTCAGGTCTCCGGAAGGGAACTTGCGGGTGGAGCGCCTGCCAACCGCGTCGTACGTGTAGGTGGTCCGGTTACCGAGTTGGTCGACAATGGCGGAGAGCTCACTTCGATTCGTATAGACCTGCGTGATGAAGTTGCCGCGGGCGTCTACGATCGTGGTGTTCCGGCCGTCCGCGTCGTATTGGGACGTCGTAACAAATCCCAACTGGTCCATCGTACTGACCAGACGATTGACGGCATCAAAGCTGTTCGTCACTCTGTTTCCACGGGCATCCAGGACCCCAGTTTGGTTGCCGACGGCGTCATAAGAGAAGGTGGTTCGGTAGCCGAGCGGGTTGACGACGGCCTGGACTCTGCCGGCGTCATCGTAGACGGTCGTGGATGTGTTGCCAAGTGGATCGACGTTGGCCGTCTGTCTTCCTACAGCATCGTAGACATAGCTGGAGAGGTTGCCTAGCGGGGTGGTCGTGGTCACCGTTCGTCCCACGGCGTCGTAACCGGTCTTCCACATCTTGCCGAGGGCGTTCGTCATCGACACCTGGCGCCCTGTAGCGTCATAGCCGTAGGTCGTGAAGTTTCCGAGCGCATCTTGAACCGCCTGCGTTCTCCCGGCATTGTCAAAGATGTAGGAGATGCGGTTGCCCTTGGCATCCTGAACCGCAGTCTGCTGGCCGGCTGCGTCGTAGACATAGCTCGTCCGGTTCGCAAGGGCATCGACCGAAGCCGCGAGCCGGTTTGAATCCGAACTGAAGACGCTTGTTGAGATGTTGCCGAGCGCATCTGTGACCGTGGTTCTGTTCCCAGCGGCATCGTACAGATAAGTCGTCAGGTTGCTTAGCGGGTCCAAGCTTGCCGAGACCTGGCCAGCCGCGTCATAGACCGTCGTCGAGCGAAAGCCGAGAGGGGTAGCCTGGGCCGTTTGTCTGCCCACGGCGTCGTAGAAGTAGTTGGACGTATTTCCAAGTGCATCGATCGAGGACACCACGTCGTTCCTGGCATTGTAGACCGTGGTGCTGATATTGCCTCTGGCATCCTTGACCGTCTGCATCCGGCCGCTGGAGTCGTAGGTGTAACTGGTCCGGTTGCCAAGCTCATCCACGTCGGCGGTCTTCTGTTTGGCCGCGTTCATCACGATCTGCCGCGACTTGCCTAGGGCGTTGGTGACCGTGGTCAAGTAGCCCATGTTGTCGTATTCGTAGGTCGTAACGTTGCCAAGGGCGTCCTTCACCGTGGAGCGATTGCCGAACCGGTCATAGGTGTAACTGGTGCGGTTGCCGAGAGGATCCACCTCTGCAGCCAGCAGGCAGGTGTCATAGACATAGGTCCAGCGGTTGCCCAAAGGATCGATCATCGCCGTCCGGTTGTCACCGTCGTCATAGATGTAGGTGGTCTTCCTCCCAAGAGGATCGGTCGTGGTTTCCAGCCGATTCAGGCTGTCGTAAGTGTTGGTGACGATCCCGCCGTCCGAGTGGATGATCGAGGCGACGTTGCCAGAGGAATCGTAGTTGTAGGTGGTTCGAAGGCCACGGCCGTCAACCGATGCCGTGTTCTGGCCGTCGCCGTCGTAAACCCACTGGGTCACCCGGCCGAGGGGATCGGTTGCCCGAATGCGGTTTCGGCTTCCGTCATAGCCGAAGGTGCTCGTGTTGCCAAGCGCATCGATCTGTGTGGTCAGGTTTCCTGAGGAGTCGTACTGATAGGTCGTCAGGTTGCCGAGGGCGTCAGTCGACTTTGTGACGCGGCCCATGTAATCAAAGGCATGGCTGCACACCGTGCCGGCCGGGACCTCTTCCTTCGTCTGAAAGCCGTTGGAATCGTAGCTGTAGGTGGAAGTGTAGCCTTCCGGATGCTGGATCTTGGAGATCCGGCCATTGGAGTCGATGACGTTTGTCGTTCGGGCTCCAGTCGGGGAGATAGCGACCGAACCGTTGTACGTGGCCGGGAAGGCGCCGCCGTACTGATACGTCCAGATTCCGGAACCGGCTGCCATCGAGGTGACTCTACGGTTCGAGTCGTACATGTAGGTCGTCCGGTAGCCGCGGGGATCCTCGATGGCGTGGACCATCGTTGTGCTGCCTGTGCCGGCCAAAGAGTAGGCGTACTTGGTCGTGCAGCCCATCGGCGTGATCATCGTGGTCAGATACCGCTGGGAGTCATATTGAAACGTCCAGCGGCGTCCCGACCAGTCTTGGACCGAGTCCAGAAGAGAGGTTCCCGTGCTGGCGGCGTAGTTGAAGGTGACGACCTTGCCGCCCGGTTCCTGGATCGACTTCAAGAGCCCCGACTCGACGCCCGAGCCGTAGACGTACGTGGTCGCCAGCCCAGACGGCAGCTGCACTTTGGTGACTTCGTGCTTGGAGCCGCTCCCAGTCTGGTTCTGATAGATCATCTTGAGGCCGCTGGCGAACTCCTCCGTGAACTTGGTGCCGTCATAGATCAGCGTCGTGCCGCTGTTCATGAGTGAGTTGGCGCTGTAGGTGGTGATCCCTCCGGATGCGCCCACCTTAGTGAAGCCAAAGGCAGTCTCATCACCGCGCATGACGGTGACGATGCCGGGCGCACTGGTCTGGGACTGGATGAAGGCGTTGACGCTGGCAGAGCGGCCTTTGCCATACGGTCCATCGTTGCTGGAGAAGCTCCCGTAGAAGAAATCGATCGCGATATTGAACTGCTTGGCTTTGAGCAGGATCTCGGGATCAATCTTGAGCTCTCCAGAAACGGGGTTGGGAACGGGTCGATAGGGATGGGTCTCGACAGGATCCGCTTTGATTCCCAGACTCTGAGCTTCGTCGAGATAGGTGTATTCGGTATTCATGGAACGAACTCGGAAATGTTCTAGTCAGGCGTCTTGCTCCAGGATGGTCATTCGATGGGCCAGCAAACGGTAGGTGAAGAGCCATCCTGGCCTTTGGGGGTGTAGGAGGGCGAACTCGGCGTTGGGAGTCCGCCTGCGACGGCGCCCATGCAAACGTTTTGCAATGCAGGACCGCTCTGGTTGCCGCAGCCTCCAACCCCTTGGGAACTCGCAACCATTCCGCCGCTCCGTGATCCGGAGCCTCCCGGAGAGCACCAGACCATTCCTGCTGCCGTGGTGCAACCACCCATCCCGTTCATGTACACACCTCACCTACCTGCCTATCAGCTCTCTTCTGTGCCGATGGCCTTAGCCTCGAACCTAGTCAGCGGCCGATTTTCTGCGCCGCAAATATCCCAACGAAATAATACTGTGATATTACACCAGTCAATACCGCTGGGATTATTGTTTTTCCACAAACCGGATGAAATCGAGTTCAATATATACACCAAAGGATATTTGCGCGACAGGAATGCGGCCCCGCGATCCGAACCAAACGCCCTTCCAGCAGTGGATGCCGAACGACGGGTTGGAGGGCCGAACTGACGGTCACGTGAGATCCGAACAAACTTCCGTCAAAGCTCAGAACGGTCTCGTAGGGACCAATGCCTTCTCAATGGTCGGCAATCAGTCGGGTGATTCTTGCTTCGACGCGAGCCGCCTGGCCGAACACACTTGAGAGCAAGATGAAGCCCTGCTCCTCAGGCTCGACGTAGATCTGGCCAGGCTCAACCTCAGATTCTGAATCTCCTCCTGAACGATAGATGCAATAATCCTCGGCCCCAGACGGCAGCCTCTCGCCATCAGCGTCGTAGGGCACGATGTCGGCAAATGCCGCGTTCACCGCTTCGTCACTGGTGTTTTTCCAGTCGATCAGGACCATTTGAGCCGCCTGGCCGTTGGCGGGGAGTTTGTAAGGGACAATGCGGGTGCGAACCACCTCTCCACACAGTTGACGGGGTTTGGGACGGCGAGCGAACTTACGAGTGATCTCTGCGACTGCTCCTTCGGTTCGAGACTCTTGAAACTGGACGTAGTACTCTCCCTTGAGTTTGCCAAGTCTTGCCAGGTTCAAGCCACACGAAACCAACGTTCGCCGCTTGGCGTAGCGAATCAGCTCCGGTTTGTCCTTGAGCCAAATACCAATCCTGAGGAAGTGCTCCTCGTACTGGGCCCAGAGCGCAAACAGGTAGAGGGTTGGCAAGCTCAAGAAGGTCAGCGTCGGTGCAAGAAGAAACTGCTTGGCTGTGGCCCAAGTCAAAAGATCGCCAAACCCCAGATAGAGCTGCCGAAATGCAAAGACTGCGAGAGCAAAACCGATCCCCGTCAGAAGTAGTCGAAGCGGCCGTCTCAGTACTCGATGCTTCGGGTAATGGTCGGCCACAACACTCATGGAAGCAACCAGGCTGACAGCGGGAACCAAGAACAGTTCCCACCCAAGCGAAAGGACGTAGGTGTTGGTGATGAAACCGATAGCGGCAGTGAACCCCAGGCTCTGCCACACGAGATCCCAAAACAACCGAGGGTTCTCTCTCGCCTTCAGCACCTGAAAGACCGAGACACAAGCGACCGTCAAGAACCAGACTATCGAATCCTTGAGGTGGGTCATCTCCCAAAGTCCGACTCTCCACAAACCCCAAACCGCCATTGCTGCGTTGGCTAAGAGCGCCAGGAAGACACCGCTGACCTTGGGGCTAAGGAAGGCTCTCAGAAGGGGCTTGACGTGCGACCTTGCCACCATGGCCGCGAAAACGAGGAAGACACTTCCCCAGATGAGCAAGGCGATGTCGCGATTATTCAGGGACTGCCACAAATCAAGCATCGTAGACACTACGTATCGCATACCGAGCCGGATGCAAACTCGATCAGCCAGGTGCTCCCTGTTCGAGCAGCGGGTAGAGCAGCCTTGCTTGAACCGGGCAGGTTCACCGCCAGTCTGGTCCCCAAGCTGACTTTATCTGTTCTTCGAACGATATCCTTTCTCATGCCGATAGCTGGGCCCGGGAGGGGGCCGAGATCTTCTGATTCTCGCCTGCTGTTCCAGAAAGCGGCTGTCCTGGGCATTAGGAGGATTGGGTTGAGCGGAAGAGACGTTTTGGACAGGTAGCTCCAGCGGCTCTGCTCCAGAGAGAACGAAACCAAGCCGTCCCAGATTCTTGCGTATTTGCTCAAGAACGGCGTCCTAGGCCAGGGCCAGTTACATTCCTCCCGTACGATGGTCTCAGTGATCGGCCCTGGCACCAATAGTCCACACACGGAGCAGGCTCGCCACATTGAGGTGGGCCGTTGAATCACGGTTCCACCGAACGTGGCGCCTTGGTGGCCGGAGTGGCACCGGTGTCGGCACGCCCTATCCGTGCTCGCCTCAGAGCACCCAACGAGCGAAAGGAGAGCCCGGAGCGACCCGTCTTCGATCAAGAGAGTGGCCGGACCGCCGTGACTTCAGCCGGTTCGATGTCAGAGATCTGGTCGAAGCGCATGGGTCGGCTTGTCTCCGATGAGGATGCCAAGCTGTTCTCGGCTCGCGTCCTACATTTGGTCGAGATCTTCGTCAGGATCGAACAGAGAAAGACGTAGAATATAGTCTCCATGTCGTACGGTCGCCGCTCAGCCAAAAGGACCATCCTGGTCCAAGAATCCCCCAAGGCCGGGACGGCAGTCCTTTACGCCCGGGTCTCGACTAAAGAGCAGGAACAGGAGGGGTATTCGCTCCAAGCACAACTTGGCCTCCTGCGCCGCTATGCCCAGCAACACGGTCTGGAAGTCAAATGCGAGTTCATCGAAGCCGAGACGGCCAAGGAAGCTGGCCGGGAGAGATTCCAGGTGATGCTCGCGTTCGTCCGAGCTAAGGGCGTTGGGGCCATCCTCTGCGAGAAGGTTGACCGTCTGTACCGCAATCTCAAAGACAGGGTCCTGGTTGGCGATCTTGCTGTTGAGCTTCACTTCGTCAAAGAAGGGACCGTCCTTTCGAAGGCCTCCAAGAGCCACGAGAAGTTCGTCCACGACATCAAACTGGTGGTGGCCAAGAACTACATCGACAACCTTTCGGAGGAGACAAGGAAGGGGATGGAAGAGAAGGCCAAACAGGGCCTCTGGCCATCTCACGCTCCATTTGGCTACGTCAACGTCATCGTCGGCTCTAGGCGCGTGATCGAGGTCGACAAAAAGCTCGCCGTCAAGATCCGCCGCTTGTTCCAGACCTATGCGGAGGGGCAGGCGTCCTTAGCAAACCTTCGGGTGCTGGCCCGTGATATCGGTCTACGGTCCCGCAAGGGAAACGTCTTGCAGACCAGCATGATAGCCCAGATTCTCTCCAACCCGATCTACAGCGGTCAAATACTCTGGAACGGGGTCCAAAACGACGGGACGCACGAGCCGATCGTCTCGAAAGAACTATTCGAGAAGGTTCAGGAAGTAATGCACGGCCGGAACCGTAACAAGACCGGTTTCGGGAAGCTTGACTTCACCTACAAAGGCGTCTTCACCTGTTCTCACTGCGGCTGCGCCATCACGGCAGAGAGACACAAAGGCAAATACGTCTACTACCACTGCACAGGCAAGAAGGGCCGATGCCCTGGGCAGAAGTGTATCGAAGAAAACGTTGTCAGCGCCCAAGTCTCCAATCTTCTCAGACGCCTGCATATCGATGCGGAGATATTGGAAATGCTCCGGGACGCGCTGCAGGAGAGTTTTGAGGAACAGCGTGCCTTTCACGACGATCAGCGAGAATCGCTGGGAAACGAAGCTAAGAGCATAGAAGGCAAGTTGGAGGCACTGTATCTGGACAAGCTCTCTGGCCAAGTCCCGATGGCGATCTTCGACAAACTCAAGCTCAAGTGGGAAAGTGAACTCGATGCTTGTCGGCTCCTCCTCTCAAGTCTCAGCAAGGCTCAAGCTTCGTATTTCGAGCTCGGCGTGACCCTTCTTGAACTAGGTTCGAACTGCCACTCCAGGTTCGAAAAGGCTACTCCAAAGGAAAAACGAGAGATACTCAGATCCCTATGTTCGAACTGCCAGTTGGAGAACGGATCGGTGCAACTTTCCTTGCAGGAGCCATTCAAAACGATGCTCCAATCAATCGAAAGTGAAGGCAGCAACCGCGAAACTGGGAAATGGCTGGCGGACTAGGATTCGAACCTAGACTGACGGCACCAAAAACCGCTGTCCTACCATTAGACGATCCGCCAGCGCGAGCGAAGAGGATACCCGGGTACATAATTTAGGCATGAGCACCGCAGCCGCTTCGCGCACCGACCGCTTCGCCCACGAGCTTGCCGAGCACGGGATTGACGCCTTTATCGGGTGGTCGCCGGTGACGATGGGCTACCTTCACGGCTTCCACGAGGGCGGCGGCGAGCGGTTCATGGCGCTCTGCGTGTCGAAATCCGGCGCGGTGCGCTTGATCTGCCCAGCGCTTTCGGCGACCCAGGCGGGCCGTTCGGGCATTCAGGACGTGCAGTCTTGGCGTGACGGCGAGAACCCAGTGGCGATCTTCGAGCGGCTCGCGGAGGACTGGCGCCTTCGTGCGGGCATCGTCGCCGTGGACGACGAACTCCCGGCCCACATGCTCCTCGCCATGCAGGAAGCCCTGCCCGCAGCGCTTTTTCGGCCCGGCAATCGCTATCTCTCGCAAATGATGAGCGTAAAGACCGCCGACGACCTGGAACTGATGCGCCAGGCCGGGGCGATCGCCGATAGGGCGTTCCCTGTCGGCGTTGAGGCCTGCAAGGTGGGCGCAACCGAAGCCGACGTGATGGACGCCCTCAACGCTGAAATGGCGCGGCTCGGCGGCAAACCGCTTTTCTGCATCATTGCGGCCGGGCCCAACGGCGCCGAACCGCACCACCTGAGCGACGACACGGTAATCAGGGACGGCGACGTGATTGTGATGGACTTCGGTTGCACGGTCGGCGGTTTCCACAGCGACATCACGCGCACGGTCTGTGTGGGACGCGCGAGCGACGAGGCCAAGAAGGTCTACGATGTGGTCTATCGGGCCCATAAGGCAGCCAGGGACGCCATCGCGCTCGGCGTCGAGTGCCAGCAACTCGACCGCATCGCGCGCAAGGTCATCGAAGGCGCCGGTTACGGGCCCTATTTCATGCATCGCCTCGGCCACGGCTTCGGCATGCGGGGCCACGAGGACCCGAACATCGTCGAAGGCAACGCGCACCAACTGGTCGAGGGCAACGTTTTCAGCATCGAGCCCGGCATCTATCTGCCCGGAAGGTTCGGCGTGCGCATCGAGAACATCTGCACGGTCGGCCCCGACGGCGAAATCAGCCTGAACGAAGAGCCGAGCCCTGTGCTTGTCGAGGTGTAGGTCCTGATCAGACGGCGATTGCCGAACCCGATCTTGGGTTTGCCTTGGATGCGAACTCCAAGAACCCTCTCAGAATCGCCAGACCGTCGGTATTCCCCAAGATCGCTTTCGTGGCGCGCTCGGGGTGGGGCATCATGCCCAGGACGTTGCCGGCTTCATTGAGCACGCCTGCGATGCGTTCGATCGAGCCGTTGGGATTGGGATCGGCGAGAGGCGACAGGCTGGAAGCGAATTCGTCTCCAGGCTCTCGCGTCACGCCATCTCGATCCTCGCCTCTCGCTTCTCGCTTCTCGCCATTATAGGGGCTCCCGTAAGTGAACGCGATCCGATTTTCTCGTCTCAACATCTCCAGCGTTTCGGGATCGGCCAAATAGCGACCTTCACCATGGGCGATGGGGATGCGCAGCGGACGGTCGCATTGTTTCGTCCAAGCCGAATCCCGATTCTCTGCCGTTAGCCAGACGTCCTGACAGAGGAACTTCTGGCCGACGTTGGGCAGCAGGGCTCCTGGCAGCAAGCCCGTCTCGCACAGGATCTGGAAACCGTTGCAGACGCCGATCACCGGTTTGCCCTGGGCGGCGAGTTTGGCGACGGCCTCCATGATGTGCGAGCGAGAGGCGATGGCCCCGCAGCGCAGATAATCGCCGTAGGTGAAGCCTCCCGGCACGAAGACTCCATCGAAACCGTCCAACGAGAACTCCTCGTGCCAGGCGTATTCTGCCTCGACGCCGAGGTCGTCGCGCAGCGCCCAAATCGCGTCCTGATCGCAGTTGGATCCGGGGAACTGGGGAACGGCGATTCTCATCTCGGCACCTCAAACTGCAATGCCTCCGCCTCTTCCGAGGTGGAGGCTTGAACATCCCGTGAATTAGCTGCGCCAGCCTCCACCTCAGAAGAGGCGGAGGCATCAATCTTCCTACTCACGCCGCCACCTCAAACCGGTAACTCTCGATGACCGGGTTGGCGAGCAGCTTGTCGCACATGTCCTTCACGCGCGCCTCGGAGTAGTCCTCCACTTGCAATTCGATCAACTTTCCAATTCGGCAATTGGACACCTCGTCAAATCCGAGCTTCTTGAGCGATCCGGCTACGGTGCGGCCGGCGGAATCGAGGAGCGAGGGCTTCAGCGTGACGTACACGCGAACGGTCACCATGCCGATAGTTTGGCAGAGATTGGGGAGGAGGGGACGAGTTGAAAGGTCCGAGGTCCGAGGTCTGAGGTCCGAGGCGGGAGTGCAGGGCGGTGCATTCTCCGTCCCTTCGTCCCCCTGTCCCTTCGTTCCCTCGTCCCTGTGCCCCTTCTTTACGCCGCCTTCGCTACATCCTCAAACGCAAGCAGGATGTCGAGTTGGCTGCGCTCTTGGAGGTTTACGATCACCTGGTTCAGCTTCGTTCCGTAAAGGTCCACGGCTTGAGGCGACTGCACCTTCCCTCGAATGGTCGGTCGAAGCCGAGGTCCCACAAACAAGATGGTCAGCCCCTCGAGTTCGTGGTCGTGCGAAAGCGACAGCGCTCCGCCCTCGACGCCCGACCGGTAGAACGTCTTCAGGGTTCGCCGGCCCTTTTCGAATGCGTGGATCTCATCGGGACGCATGAAGACCATCCGCCTCTGGCGTCCCGACGCCATCAATCGCCGCGCTGAGTTGAGCGCTGAGTCGAGCGTCGCCGGGTCGAGCTGAACCACGATCTGGAAGCACCCGTGGCTGCTCAGGGTCTTTTCAAGAATGGCCTCGGCGACGGAATCGGGCGTCACCACGCCGGGCATGTACGTCGTGTACGGAAGCTCCATGATGAGCTGCGATGTGCCGTCAGGTCTGCACGGGAAGAACGGGTGGGAGGTGCCAAACGCAAATCCGGCGCTCCCCGGCTGCCGGCCCCCCTTGGAAGCTGAAACCCGCGCGCCCACGTGCTCGGCAAACTCGTAGAACTGGGCCCAGCCCTGCCATTGGCCGTTGCTCGGGCGCACCGTCGTGCAGGTGGGCACCGCCGCCGTGCGGGAGACGCCGACCTGTTGCATTTTCAGTTTGTCCTCGGTCCACGGAGTGTGAGCGTCGGATTGGAAGAGCAGCCCGACTTCGTGCTCCCAGGCGCGGAAGGCGCGATAGATATCGAGCGGAAACCCGGGAGCGCCCACGAGCCAGGCAGGACGGCAGCCGATCATCGTCATCGAGCGCTGGACCTTGGAGACGAGGTCGGTCCCAAAGGTCTCGGCCTCTACGCTGAGCGCGCCGGCCGCCGGCGCGCCGTTCGGCCAGTGCCAGAAGATGGGAAGGCTCGCGCCGGTGAACTCCACCGCCTCGACCACGGCCCGAACGAACATCTCTCGGATGCGGTCGGCATGGGGCTCCAGGAAGGCCGAGCAGGGCGCATTGCCAGACTGGGCGCGGTCTCGCTCGATGTCCAGGGCGATGCCGTCCTCGGCGCGCAGAATGCCGTCATCGAGACGCAAATGAGGGTCGGTCTGCGCGATAGCGTCGGTCTCCACAGACCGTCCCAAGGCCATTTGGCACAGGGTTTGGCCAACGTGAGGCGCGAGAAAGAGCGCCTTGACGCGGTTCGCCTCGACGCGAACAAACCCGGTAAAGGCGTGATGCGAAATGCCGGTTTGGCGCTCGGCAACTCCAGTCGCTGAACCCTCGTCACCCAGGCGAGACGCCCGGGCTGCACCCTTTCCGGCATTCTCAGTGTGGGCGTCGCCCACCTTCAGCGTGGCCTTGGCGCCAGCGGGGTACCCCGTGCCGCCAAAGAAGACCGTAGACCCTCCATCAGGCCACACGCGGTCGGGCCGAATCGGCTCCAGGTTCTCGCGAGAGAGGTGCACCCCGCTTCCCGAGAGTCCGAAGACCCCTTCAAGCCCCCACGCGGAGCCGCTGCAGACCAGCGCCTTCCCGAACCCGGTCCAACCCTGGACGGCCTCCTTTTGCGTTTCGCTCAGTCCGCCATAGCCGCAAAGCAGAAGGACGTCGAGGCCCTCCAGGTCCTGGCCGTGGAGGCTGCTCAGCCTGCGAAAGGGCACGCCCGCATGCTCCAAAACCTCTCGGTAATAGGGGGCATAGCGGTCGCCCTCTGCCAGAAAAAGGCCGACAGAGCACCATCTGAAATCGGATCCGTTAAGCGCCACGGTTGACCGTATTGTCGGCTGCCCCGGGGCCCCTGTGAAGGGTGGAAAGGTATCCTTTTGAACCCATGATCCTAAAGCTCGGCCTTCCGAAAGGCAGCCTCCAAGAAGCGACTTTCTCCCTCTTTCAGCGGGCGGGCTTTGCGTTCCATATCTCCTCGCGCTCGTATCAGCCGGTGGTCGACGACCCCGAGATCGAGCCCGTGCTGCTGCGCCCTCAGGAGATTCCTCAGTATGTGGCGGATGGGGTGATCGACGCAGGATTGACCGGCCACGACTGGGTGATGGACTGCGGCGTGGACGTCCACGAGGTCTGCGAACTGCGCTATTCGAAGCTGACCTCCAACCCGATTCGGGTCGTGATGGCCGTGCACAACGACGCCCCCTATCGGACGGCTGAGGACCTTCGCGGCAAGAGGTTGGCGACGGAGTATGTGCGCCTCACCGAGAGGTTTCTTGAGGCCAAGGGTGTTGCCGCACAAGTCGAATTCAGTTGGGGCGCGTGCGAAGTCAAGGTTCCCAGCCTTGTGGATGCGATCGTCGTGAACACCGAAACGGGGTCCTCGCTGCGCGCGCACAACCTTAGGATCATCGAGACCTTGCTTACGTCCACCACGCGTCTGGTCTGCGGGCACGGCGTTTGGGCCGATTCAGACAAGCGCCACAAGCTGGAGTCGCTGGAGATTCTGCTGACTGGCGCGATGAATGCGTCCAGGTTGGTTGGCTTAAAGATGAACGTACCAATGGCGAGCAAGGACGTGGTGCTGGGCCTGCTCCCGGCGCTGCAGAACCCGACGCTGTCGCCGCTGGCCGATTCGGAGTGGGTTGCCGCCGAGGTGATCTTGAGTGAAAAGGAGGTGCGCGACCTGATCCCTGCCCTCAAGCGCGCCGGCGCGACAGGAATCGTTGAATATCCGCTCAATAAGGTGATTTACTAGGGACTCCCGTTCTGCTTGGCGCTCCTTTGTGGCTCTTCGTCTTTGCGAAAAGTCCCTAGGGTCGCCGGCACGGAAACGGCGGCTACTGTCTTTGCGTCTCGGCGAAAAATCCATAGGGGCGCCGGCACGGTGGTGGCGGCTAATGACTTCGCGTAAAGTCCCTTGAGCGGCAGTGCAGGACCAGCGGCAACGGATCATTCCAAGACCGCCTCCAGCACCCGTTGCACCCCGGTCCGCACCGGATCGGTGGCCGGCAGGCCCGTCTCACGCTCGGTTCGTTCGATGTGCTCCCTGGCCTCTTCCTCCGAAAGACCGCCCGTATTCAGACAGATCGCAGCCGTTTTGGGGCGCGGAAATGTGCCGCAAGCCTCGGCGAGGTCCTCATAGAGGGTGGCGAGCTGCCGCAGTGGGGGAATCTTGACCCACGGCACGCGCCGCAGCGTCTCAGCCCCCGCGCGATGGCAAAGCACCAGGTGGGTTGGCATCGTGCCTCTCAGGAGGGGCAGGTTGGCGGTGCTCGCCGGATGGATGAGCGAGCCCTGGCCTTCGACGATCACCATGTCCGCGTGTTTGCCCTTCAGCACCTCGCGCTCGATGGCGCCTCCTGCGAAATCCACCCGGATCGCGTCCAGCGGCACACCCGAGCCGGTGACGACAATCCCGATCTGGCCCGTTGCGACGAACCGGGCATCCATACCCCGTTCGCGGGCCGTCTTCCAGATCTCAAGGCCGGCCGTCATCTTCCCGCAGCTCATGTCCGTGCCGATCATCAAGACGCGCGTATTCGTGAGGTTTCGAGCCTCTCCGTGGGCGATATCGAGACCGGGCGGCTCCACGCGAATGTCCCAGACAAATTGTCCCTCGCAAAGCGCCGGATACCTCGGCCCGAGAAGGTCGTGCAGCCCATTCACCAGCGACAACCCCAGCGACACGGCCCTGTCGAGGTCGGGATACCACTCTTTGGGGATCAGCCCTCCCGGCGGCGCGATCCCAAGAACGAGTACATCGGCGCCGAGCGCGGCCGCGGCGTCGACATCCGCCACGACGGGGCAGGAGCGGGCCGAATCGGACACGTCGGCAACATCCCTGCCCGCAAATCGGGAGTCAATGACGGCAACGATCTCGTTAGGCGAATACCGCAGGCAGCCGCTGCCCATCTTGGCGGCCATTTCTCCAATGGCGCCCTCCATGTAGAGCGCCAACTTGTGGTGCTTCTCGATCATGGCAGTCTCAGCTCCACCCCGTGCCCGGGAACCTCACGGCAGCGGACCACGCCCTCCACGAACTCCAAACCCGTGGCGGGATCGGGCGCCAGATTCAGGTGGGAATCGAGGTCGATGTGATCAAATAGCGCACCGATCGAGGCTCCAGCTCCGATCGCCACTGACGACTCGCTCATGCACCCGATCATGGTCTTGAGGCCGTGTCTGCGTGCTTCCGCCACGATCCTCAGCGCCTCGGTGATCCCCCCGCATTTCATGAGCTTGAGGTTGACACCGTCCACCCTCCCGGCAAGGCGCGCGACGTCGGAGGCCCATCGGCAGGACTCGTCCACATAGATTGGCAAAGGGCGGCTCGCGAAGAGTTCAGGAAGCTGATCCTCGGCGCCCTCGACGAGCGGCTGCTCGACGTAGTCCACGCCTCTCTCGGCGAGCCAGACGAGCATGTGCTTGGCGTCCGTCAGGCTCCACCCTCCGTTCGCATCTACCCGTAAACTCACGTTGAAGGGAGCCGACGCCTCGCGCGAGGCAAGGAAATTGGCCTTGTCGGCCTCGATGCCCTCCGGAGATCCCAGTTTGCACTTGAGGAACTTCGCGCCGGTCCTTTCCAGAATCTCCGGTACCCGCTCGCGGATCACCTCGGGCGGGTTGATGCCAATGGTCACGCTCGTCGGGACCGATCGATTCTCCAGCCCCAGAAACGCATAGAGGGGTTTGCCAGCCTTCTTGGCGGCCAAATCCCAAAGTGCGATGTCCAGCGCGGCCATGGCTGCGGGCTCGATTCCTTCCTCTTTGGCGAGTTGCCACACGGCCTCGGGGGTCCAGCCATCCCGTTCAGCCGAACAGAACTCCTCCAACTGCCGCCGGCAGTTCAGAGGAGCGTCTTCTTCAATCCCGATCCCGGGCGCGCCCTCGCCTAGGCCAACGATTCCTTGGTCTTCGGCAAGAACATAGACGCTTCGGCTCCCGGCGCTCACCCCTCGGCTGATGGCCAGTGGATAGCGCTTCTTGAGCTCCACGATCTGAAAGGAGAACTTCGGCACGGCTTTGCGCTGTGTACCCAACCTGTGGCGGCTTTCACACTAGAGAGGCGGCTCACACTGCATCCTGCCCCCAATCCCCTATCCTCATATCCCGGAAACCAAATCGTAAATCGCCAATCGTAAATCGTCTATCGCCTCGTCTTCACTATCGGATGCCTCCCAATGCTCCCACCAGCCGCGTCATTCTTGGCGACGCGCGAGACCTTTCCGCCATCGACGACGGCTCGGTCCACCTCGTGGTCACATCGCCGCCTTATTGGCAGATCAAGGACTACGGCGCCGAGGGGCAGATCGGCTACCACCAAAGTTATGAGGACTACGTCAACAGCCTGAACTTGGTGTGGGCCGAATGCGAACGGGTGCTCCATCCTGGCTGCCGCCTTTGCATCAACGTTGGCGACCAGTTTGCCCGGGCCATTCACTACGGGCGCTACAAGCTCATCAGCATCCAAAGCGAAATCATCCGATGCTGCGAGGCGCTTGGGCTCGACTACATGGGCACGATCATCTGGCAGAAGGTGACCACCACCAAGACCACCGGCGGTGCGGCGATCATGGGAAGCTACCCTCATCCGCGCAACGGGATGATCAAGGTGGACTATGAGCACATTCTGCTCTTCAGGAAGCTTGGCCAAGGACCTAAAGGGACGAAGGGACAGAAGGACGCCTCGGCGCTGACGCGGGAGGAATGGAACACCTTCTTCGCGGGGCACTGGAAGATCCCGGGCGCCAGGCAGGTGCAGCATCAGGCGGTGTTCCCTGAGGAGGTCCCGCGGAGGCTGATCCGCATGTTCAGCTTCCCGGGTGAGACGGTTCTGGACCCGTTTGCGGGCAGCGGGACCACGCTCACAGCCGCAAGAGAGCTGGGCCGAAACGGCATTGGCGTGGAAATGAACGAGGCGTTTCTGCCCCTGATCACCGAACGGCTGCAAAGCGATGGGCCGGCGCTCCTGATCGAGCGACAAGAAGATGTCAGCACGGATTTCGAGCCGCGCATCGCGCGGCTTCCCTATCGGTTCCATGACCCTCACGCCTTCGACCGGGTGAATCCGAAGGCGAAGGCCAGGCCATAGCCTCTCGCCCGCCACCTCTCGCCTCTCCCTTCTCGCCCAAGACCCTCAACCCGTAGCCGCAGGCTTCAGCCAGCGCATGCCTGTGCATGCCTTTGCGTCTATGCGCCATTGAAAGAAGTCCCGAGACGCGCCGGCACGGAACCGGCGGCGACGCGTTTCTGCTTCCGCCTCCCCCCCTGAGGGAGAGGCCGGAAAGCTCCGGCGAATCGGGTGAGGAGGTGCTGCCGGAGCCTAACTGATCTATACGTCCCCTATCCCTTCCGGCACCAGACCATCATCTCGATCTCATCCAGCTTGATCGGACGCTCGCCCCAATCCCCGGCTGTCCCGCCCCACACGTTCTCGACCAGAAAACCCACGTGCCGCAGCATTGCCACCAGCTCGGGCGGGATGAACAGCCGCTCGCGGATCGCCATCGTGCGCTTGCCCTCGGGCAGGTCCCACTCGTCCTGATAGGTCGCGAGCATCGTCGTTGGGTCAAACGAGCCGTTCGCCACGTGCTCGTCGGTCATGCGGCGGATGATCGCGTAGCCGTTGAGCGCCGTCAGCACGAAGGGCGCTCCGGGCTTCAGCGCCGCGTGAATGCTGCGGAGTATCGCCAGATCGTGCCCGACCGGCTCCTCGTCGACGTCGGCCAGCCCCAGGCCTCCCTCGCAAAGACAGATCGCTGCGTCGAAGAGCTGTTGAGATCGGAAGGTCTTGCCGTCGGCATGAACCCAGGCCACCGACACGCCCGCCTCTTCCTCGGCCCTTCGAGCTTGCGCCAGCATCCCTTCCGAGAGGTCTACACCCGTCACTTGAAAGCCCCGCTTGGCCAGCTCGACCGCATGCCGCCCCACGCCGCAGCCCATATCGAGGATCGAACTGCCGGCCGGCAAGTTGAGCCGTTCGAGCAGGAACGCCACTTCGCCGACCGTGTTCTTGGTGAATCCGTTCTGCAGATAGTGCGGCGCATGCGCATCGAAGAACGCCTGCCAACGGGTGGGGGCCTGCTCGGACATGATCCCAAGATACCGGAGCCAAGCTGCGTTGAACCTGAATTACCAGGTTCTGACAGCAATTCGAAAACCGATGTCACAAAACAGGGTGCTCGGGACAATACCTATACGAGGCTTCAAAAAGAGGCTAATTGGCTAAAGGGTTCGAAAGGAGAAATAGTCAGGAATATTGAGGGGCTGGGAGATTTCCCGGCCCGCCTGATTTTTGGGGGTCCGTTTTTGTGGCCACCTCGCCCCTTGAGGGAGAGGTCGGTAAGCAAAGCGAACCGGGTGAGGGGTCCGCTCGCGCAAGGCAAAGGGAATCAGGACGTCGTCGACCCTCTACTGGCGGCAACTTCCTTGCTTTCAGCCTTCAGGCATCCCTGCCCACCAACGCTCCGCCATAATCCATTCGTGAAGCGCAACGGTGCGTGGCCCTGGATTCTGCTGCTCTCTGCGCTATCGGCGCTGCCGTGCGGCTGCGGCTCCGAAGAAGCAAAGGCAACCCTTCGCATCGCCAACTGGGGCGGCGCAGGCGACGACAGCGAGTTCCAGCGCACCATCCGAGAAATCTTTCAGGAGTTCGGAACGGCCAACCGATGCCGCGTGCTCCAGGAAGGGATCCCGGGCTCCCAAGACTACGTCAGCAAGATGCTGCTGAACTTCGTCGCGAAGTCCACGCCCGACATCATGACCGTCGACGCATCGAGCGCCTCGGTGTTTGTGGACAACGGCGCATTGATGGACCTCAGTCCCTACCTTGCCAGGGACAAGGACATTTCGCTCGATGAGTTCTTCCCCAACGTCGTGGACATCTGCCGGCGCGGCGACAAGGTCTACGCCATCCCGGGCGACTTCACGCCCATGGTGCTCTACTACAACAAGCGCCTCTTCGACCAGGCTGGGGTGCCCTACCCCGACGGCAACTGGAACTTCGCAGAGTTCAGAGAGGCGGCGGCGAAGCTGACGATCAAAGACAAGCAGTACGGCTTCGCCTTTTCGAACTGGATGCCCGGATGGATCATGTTCCTCTGGAACAACGGCGCCGACGTTCTGAGCCCCGACGGGACCAAGGCCGGCGGCTTCATCGATTCGCCGAAAGCCGTCGAGGCGGTGACGTTTCTGCGCGATCTGGTGAACGCCGGCTACGCTCCCTCGCTGAGCGCCTCGGCAGCCACGGGCGTGGACTTCTTTGCCACGGGCCGCGCCGCGATGGGCGTCAGCGGACACTGGGCGATCACGGGCTACAAAGAGTCAAAGGACATCAAGATGTCCGAGATCGGCGTCGCGCCGCTGCCGACCAACCTGGCGAAGAGCGTGACCGTGATGTACGAAGCTGGCCTGGCGATCAGCAAGGAGGCCAAGAACCCGGACCTGGCTTGGAAGTACCTGAAGTTTTTCACCAGCTACGCCATCCAGAAGCGCTACAACAAAACCGGCATCGCGGTGGACGCCCGCAAGGACGTCGCCGCCGAGCGCGGCACAGACCCTCTGGAAAGGGCGTTTCTCGACATCGTTCCGAGCGCCCGTCCGCCGTGGGGGTCACGGGTAATGGGCTACGACTACTTGGAGACCGCAGGCACCAAGGCCATGGAGGCGATCCTCCAAGGAGCGGACCCAAAGACGGCCCTCACCGAAGCGGCAAGGAGGATCGATGCTTACTTCCAATTGCGCTAACTCCGAAGCCCCCTCCTTGTTCTTGCGCAGCGAAAATGAGGAGGGGGTTGGGGGTGGAGACTCCGAAAACCTTGAAACCCTCTGCGTCACTGCGCCTTCTCAGCGTGCTCTGCGAGAGATCCCCAGGAGGAGATCGTAAATCGCAAATCGTAAATCGTCAATTCGTGGTCCGCTGTTCGTCGCTCCGGCGGCGGCGCACCTGATCGTGTTCGCGCTCTTCCCGCTGCTCTACACTTTCTATCTCAGCTTCTTCAAGTGGAACCTGATCCAGGAGAGCAAGCAGTTCGTGGGGGCCGCGAACTACCGCTACAGCTTCAGCGACGGCCTGTTCTGGAACGCGATGGGCAACTCGTTTCGGTTCGCGCTGGGAAGCGTGCCGTTCGGCATGGCGGTCGCGCTTGGGGTGGCGATCCTGGTCAACCAGAAGCTGCGGGGCATCACGGTCTTCCGCACGATCTATTACATCCCGGCCATCAGTTCGGGCGTCGCCATCGCGATGCTCTGGATCTATGTCTATCTGCCCGAGACCGGTCTCATCAACTCGCTGCTCGGCATGGCGGGCATCACAAACAAGACCGACTTCCTTCAGAACCCGGGTTGGGCCATGTCGGCGCTCGTCTTCATGAGCGTATGGGTCGGGCTCGGGCCCAAGATGATCCTGTTTCTGGCGGGGCTGATGGGCATTCCGCCGGCACTCTACGAGGCCAGCGAGCTCGACGGCGCCTCCAAGTGGCAGAGCTTTTGGCACGTGACCTTGCCGATGCTCGCGCCGACCACGTTCTTCGTGATGGTCACCAGCACGATCGGCGCGTTCCAGCTTTTCACGCCGGTGTACATGATGACCAAGGGCGGCCCGCAGGACACGACCGACGTGGTCGGCTACCACATCTACATCGAGGCGTGGCAGAAGTTCCTGGTCGGCATCGCCGGGGCGAAGTCGTTTATTTTGCTTCTAGTCATCGCCATCTTCGCGTTTCTGCAGTATCGGATGATGAAAAAGCAGTTGGAGGGGTATTGGGTGGGATGAAGAAGCTCCTCTCCTACCTCCTCCTTATCCTCCTCGCCTTGTTCCTGGCGGCGCCGTTTGTGTGGATGATCCTCGTCTCCCTTCACCCCTCCAAGGCCCCCATCCCCAGCGTCGACAAGATCCTCCCGGACCAGGCCCACTGGGAGAACTACCGCCTCGTGCTCTTCAACCCCGAACTCCCCGTCTTCCGGTTCTTCGTGAACTCGGTGATCGTCACATGCGCCGTCGTCTTCGGGCAGCTTTTCGTCACCAGCCTTGCCGCGTTCGGCTTCTCACGCCTCACCTTTAGGGGCCGAGACGCCCTCTTCAACCTCTTCCTGCTCAGCCTCATGTTCGCCGGGCCCGTGATGCAGCTTCCGGTCTATCTGCTGGTCCGCTCGGCGGGATGGCTCGACACCTATTGGGCACTGATCGTGCCCGGGCTCTCCAGCGCGTTCAACGTGTTCCTGCTGCGACAATTCATGCTCGCCATCCCCAAGGAGCTCGACGAGGCCGCCCGGCTCGACGGCGCGGGCGAGTTCTTCATCTACCGCCGCCTCATCCTGCCGCTCTCCAAGACCGCGCTCGCCACCGCCGGGGCATTCACGTTCTTCGCCGTGTGGACCGATTTCTTCTGGCCCCTGCTCGCCACCAACTCGGTCGAGATGCGCACGCTCGAGGTCGGGCTTTCCGTCTTCAAGAACAGCTACGGCGGCGCGAACTGGCCCCTCCAGATGACCGCCGCAGTCATTGTCATCACGCCCCTCCTGCTTGTGTTCCTCTTCACGCAGAGGTTCTTCGTGAAGGGGATCACGATGGGCAGCATCAAGTAGGCTGCGAGGGAAAAGTCCCCGGGCGAAAACCACTCGAATAGCAAAGGCTGGAATGTACAATCCTGTCCCATGAGGAATCAACTCAGCGCCGAGCAAGTGACCTCCTACCGCGAGAACGGCTACATTGTCATTGAGCACTTCCTCGATCCCGAGGAGCTCGAAGACTGGCGCACGCAGGTGGGCGAGGCTGTCGAAGATCGAAAGAGAAACAAGCCCCAGCCCAAAGAGGGCGAGCCCTGGCTCACGAACACGGCGGACGGCGTCAGCGAGTATTACCAGCAGGTCTTTCTCCAGTGCCTGAAGCTCGCCGACACCCACGCGGGAGTTCGCCGATTGATGCTCGACCCGCGGCTTGGCGAAATGGCCTCGACGCTCGCCGGCGTGGACGGCATGCGCATCTGGCACGATCAGGCGCTCATCAAACCGCCGTTCGGAAACCCAACCGGGTGGCACCTGGACAACCCCTATTGGTCCTTCTCGAGCCGTGATTCGATCTCAATCTGGGTGGCGCTCGACGATGCGACGCTCGGCAACGGCTGCATGTGGTACGTCCCCGGCACGCACAAGACCGCGCGCTACGAGAACGCCGGCATCGGCGAGAACATGGCCGACCTCTTCAAGGTGTATCCCGAGTGGAAGGAAATCGACCCGGTGGCGTGTCCCTGCCCTGCGGGTTCGGCGGTCTTTCACAACGGGCTTGTCGCCCACGGCGCGGGCGCCAACATGACCAACAAGCCCCGGCGCGCGATGACCTGCGCCTATATGCCGATCGGCAGCACCTACAACGGCTCGACCAACGTGCTGCCACCAGAGTACTATCGCACCCTCCAGATCGGCGACGTGCTGGATGATGACGTCGTGAACCCACTGGTGTGGAAGAAGGGGTAATGCTCGACGGAGCGATCAGCCACAATGGGCCATGATCGCGAGCCTCACCGCCCTTCTCGCCATCGCGCCCCTCCAAGCCAAGGCAGCCCCGGCCGGACCGATCGTCCCCAAGCTGGGACTAACCATCACCAAATCGGGTTCGGCCAAGCCGGGAATCTACAATCTGGCCACGAACACCGACAACGTCGCCAAACCGGCCCTGACGATCCAAGGCGACAACCTGGTGGTCGACTTCAAGGGTGCAACCCTGCGCGGCACTCCCGCGAGCGTCGATCCCGACAAGCGGCTCGGATTGGCGGTCCTGGTCAAAGGCAAGAACGTCACGATCAAGAACCTGAACGTGCGCGGCTACCGCTTTGGCATCCTCGCTCGCAGCGCCCCCGGAATCAAGATCCTCAACTGCGACCTCTCCTACAACTGGAAACAGCACCTGCTCTCCAACCTCGAACGCGAGGACGGCGCCGACTGGATGAGCTACCACCGCAACGAGAAGGACGAGTGGCTGCGCTACGGCTGCGCGATCTACCTGCGCAAATGCGACGGTTTCGAGGTCAAGGGCTGCACCGCTGTCGGCGGCCAGAACGGCCTGATGATGATGGAGTGCAGCGACGGCAAGGTCTGGAACAACAACTTCTCTTTCCTCTCGGGGGCAGGCGTCGCCATGTACCTATCCAGCCGCAACCAGATCATGCACAACAAGATCGACTGGTGCGTGCGCGGCTACAGCCACGGCGTCTACAACCGGGGCCAGGACTCGACCGGCATCCTGATCTATGAACAGTCTCACCGCAACATCTTCGCCTACAACTCGGTGACTCACGGCGGCGACGGCTTCTTCCTTTGGGCCGGACAGACCACCATGGATACCGGCAAGGGCGGCTGTAACGACAACCTGCTCTATGGAAACGACTTCAGCCACTCGCCTGCGAACGGCATTGAGGCCACCTTCAGCCGGAACCTATTCATCAACAACCTGCTGCTCGAAAACTGGCACGGCATCTGGGGCGGCTTTGGCTACGAGAGCAAGACGATCGGCAACACGTTTGGCCTGAACGGCGAGGCGATTTCCTGGGAGCACGGACAGGACAACGTGATCCAGTACAACCGCTTCTTGAGCGATGCCAGCGGAATCGGGCTTTGGCAGAATGCCACCCTTGACCCGAATTGGGGCTATGGCAAGGCCCGGGACTGCCGAAGCAGGGATTGGCTCATCGCCGACAACTCTTTCGAGGGCATCGCCGGTTCGGTGCTGCGCATCCGCGAAACCTCGAGTGTTGCCGTGCAGGACAACGAGTTCGCACGCAATGGCCGGATATTCGAGCTCGGCGGCAAGCGGGAGGGCTTCACCTTCAAGAACAACGACGTGCGCCACCGGACGGGCGAAGAACCGGGCAACGGCATCAAGATTCAGGGCGGAACCTGGCGGACCTCCGGCCAGGGAGCGCAAGCCCCCGTGCGTCTAGTCGATGGCAACGGAACGGAATCGCCGAACGCGCCCAAGGACCAGCCGGGATATCTGGCGCTCTTTGAGACCGACTGGTCGCCGACCGACCTCTCGTGGATGTCGGATGCTGGGCGAGCAGCAACTTCAAAGTATGCGCCGAAGCCTCTTCAAGGTGGCATGAACGCTATGCTGCCGGACGGGGCAATCCGCGGACGACGCTACATCCTGGTGGACGAATGGGGGCCGTACGATTTCAAGCGCCCGATCCTCTGGCCGCGAGGCGAGGCGCCGCAAACGGTCCAGCAGGCGGGACGAGAACCGGCCGCGTCCCGCGCTACGGCTTACCGGTTCGAGATTCTGGGCCCGAAGGGCTATTGGAAGGTGGCGCAGTCGCGCGGCGTGGGATCGCTTTCCAAGCTGGCGGGCACTGTGCCCGACATGGTGGATGTCGTGCTCGAACCGGGCAAGGCGTCGGACATCTGGATCGAGCTGGAGTACACCGGCGCGGCGACCACAGACGTCAAAGGGAACGTGACGCCCAAGGGCAAGCCGGTTAAGTTCGGCTACCGGAAGTTCTTCGCGCCGATCGCCTGGGATACGAAGTGGTTTACCTACGACGCCAACACCCAGGAGCCGCGCAGCCAGTACGCTGCCTTCCAAGCGCTGCTGAAAGAGGGTAAACCGATCCTGACGGAGAAGTCGGACAAGCTGGACTTCACCGACGGCTACAAGGGGGCCTTGCGCGACCACTATGCGACTTCGGCGGTCGGAACCGTTGAACTTCCTGCCGGGAAATATGTGCTGAACTGCACCAGTGACGACGGAGTGCACGTGTGGATCGACGGAAAACTGGTGATCGACCGCTGGAACTGGCACGGCCCCACGCTGGACACGGCAGAACTCGGCCCTGGCAAGCACGAGATCAGGGTAGAGCACTTCGAAATCGACGGGTATTCGATGCTTAAGTTGGATATTCAGCCGAAGAAGTGAAGAGCCCCTCCCTTGGTTTTGCGAAGCGAAACTGCTTCCGAGTCCCGATATGTCGGGAAGGGAGGGGTTGGGGTGGGAGACTCCGGAATCCCTATCTTCCCGGCGCGCAAGGCGAGGAGGAACGGGTAGGGGATGGAGGTTTTCGAATTCAAGCCTCCTCGCACTGCACTCCAAGAGGAGGGGGCCCTTTTCACCTGCGGTAGTACACCTCGTTCGTCCTCAGCTCCTGCCTGAAGCCCTCGACCGTCGTGCCATCCCGGATCACCACGCACTCGATACCTGCGATCTCTGCAAAGTCGCGCAAATGCTCAGAAGTCACCGCGTAGCTGTACCCCGTGTGGTGCGCTCCGCCCGCATAGAGCCAGCAGGCGCAGGCGGTCTTGAAATCGGGCTTGCATTCCCACACGGCCCTCGCCACCGGCAGCTTCGGCATTGGCTCCGGCGTACCCACCGCATTCACTTCGTTCACGATCAGGCGGAACCGGTGCCCAAGGTCGATGAGCGAGGCGTTGAGCGCCGGGCCGGTCTGGGAATCGAACACGAGCCGCACCGGATCGGCCTTGCCGCCGATGCCCAGGGGGTGAATCTCCAGCTTGGGCTTGCCCTTGGAGATGCTCGGGCAGATCTCCAACATGTGGGCCCCGAGAACCAGCGGCCGCTTGGGGTCGAGGTGGTAGGTGTAGTCCTCCATGAAGCTCGTTCCCCCGCCCAGACCTTCACCAACGGTCTTCATGAACCGCACCAGCGCACAGGTCTTCCAGTCCCCCTCGGCGCCGAATCCAAAACCCTCGGCCATCAGCCGCTGCACCGCCAAACCCGGAAGCTGAGCCAAGCCGTGAAGGTCCTCGAAGGTGGTGGTGAAACCCTTGAAACCCCCGTCGATCAAGAACTGCTTGATGCCAAGCTCCAATCGCGCCCCGTAGCGAAGGGATTCGTGCTTCGCGCCACCCCTTCCCAGTTCGGGCTCGACCTCGTAGGATTCGTCGTATTGGTCACATAGGTCGTCTATGGCTTGCTCACCAATCGCCTCAACCACCTCGACCAAATCGCCCACTCCAAAGCCATTAACCGAGAACCCAAACTGGGCCTCTGCCGCCACCTTGTCGCCTTCGGTGACCGAGACCGAACGCATGTTGTCGCCGAACCGGCAGAATTTTGCGCCTTGAAGATCGGCCCATCCGCGAGCGACTCGAGAAAACGCGCCGAGTCGCTCTTGCACCTCGGGATCCGACCAGTGGCCGACGACGATCTTCCGAGCCACCCCCAGCCGCGTGTGCAGGTGCCCGGCTTCGCGATCGCCATGCGCAGCCTGATTCAGGTTCATGAAGTCCATGTCGATCGTGGCCCAGGGCAGATCGCGGTTGAACTGGGTATGCAGGTGGGCGATGGGTTTCTGAAGCTGTGAGAGACCGCCGATCCACATCTTTGCGGGCGAAAAGGTGTGCATCCAAAGGACAAGCCCTGCGCAGGAAGGGTCCGAATTGGCGGCAAGGCAAAGCTCCCGGATCGCGGGCGGATCGGTGAGCACGGGCTTGAACTCGATTGGCAATGGGATGGCCTTGGTGTCGTTCAGCTCGTTGGCGATCGCTTGGGAGTTGGAGGCGACCTGCTTGAGCGTTTCCGGGCCATAAAGGTGCTGCGAGCCGGTGACGAACCAAAGGGCATGATTGGACATGGCTGTCCGAAGGTTACTCATAAGGACCGACTTTTGGGGCGAAGAGCCGGAACTACGAACTTCGCTCGACCGTGCTCGTCGCCAGATGCGTCAGCATTGGAGAGGCCAGTCCAACCTCAACAAGCGCTGCCAAACTCCGCTCCACGGCCCCTTTGGCGGCTTCGGAAGATGACTTCAGCCCATGGACTGAAGGATAGGTGGCTTTCTTGCGGTCGCGGTCGCTGCCCGCTGCCTTCCCAAGCTCCTCAGCGGTAGACGTCTCGTTTAGGATGTCGTCCGCAATCTGGAATGCCAGGCCGATCTCAAACCCGAAGTGCTCCAGCGCCAGACACTGTTGGCCGGTTCCCCCTCCCAGCAGGGCCCCGATCCGACACGAAGCCGCGATTAGTGCCGCGGTCTTCTTGCGGTGGATCTCATCAACAACGGCCCCGGATACCTCTCGCCCTTCAGATAGCACGTCGAGCACCTCGCCGCCAACGAGCCCGCTAGAACCGGAAGCCGATGCCAGCAGGCGTGTGGCCTGGGCGCAGGCCTCAGATTGACTGGACGCCTTCGAGATCACCTCGAACGCCAAGGCAAAAAGCGCATCTCCCGCCAGCACAGCGATCGCCTCGCCGAATTTTACGTGGCACGTTGGCTTGCCCCGCCGCAGGTCGTCATCGTCGATGCAAGGCAGGTCGTCGTGGACCAGCGAAAAGGCGTGGACCATCTCGATGGCGCAGCCCCCATCAAGGGCCGCCTCGGGCGTCGCACCGACAGCCTCAGCGCTCGCCAGACAAAGCAATGGCCTCAATCGCTTGCCCGGCGCCAGGCAGGCGTAGCGCATCGCCTGATGCAGCTCGGTCGGCGGCGCCGATTCCTTGGGGAGCCAGTCCGAGAGCCGGGCGTCGATCTGTTCGCGCCATGCATCCAGCGTTTGTGGAATGTCCACGAGTTCCACGAAGTGTACCGAGGCGTTGGTAAACTCGCCCGACATGGCCGAGATTCGACCTTTCCAGGGCTTGCGCTACTCCAAGAAAGCCGGCGACATTGCGTCCCTCATTGCTCCGCCCTACGACGTGCTTTCTCCGGCGGACCGCGAGCGCTACGCCGCCAAGGACCCGCACAACGTGGTGATGCTCACGCTTCCCGAGCAGCTTCCGGACGACCGCAGCAAGTTCGTCAAATACGCGCGGAGTTCCGCTCGCTTGGCAGAGTGGCGGCGCGACGGCACGCTGGAACTCGAAACCAGACCCGCTTTCTACCGGTATCGGCAGACCTTTTCCATCCCCGGCGAACCCGGCAAACTCGAGCGCACCGCCGTCATCGCCCTCCTCAAGACTGAGCCCTACGAGAAGGGCGTGGTGCTCCCGCATGAGCAGACCTTCCCGAAGCACAAGGAGGACCGCCTCCGTGTGCTGGAGGCGACTCGAGCCCACCTGGAATGCATCTATGGACTGTGTGAGGACTCTGGTTCCTATCAGGCGGCCATCGAAAGCGCTCCGGCAATACCGCTAGCCACCCTAGATTCTGAAGATGGTGTCCATCAGGTGCTCGAAGGCATCGACGATCCGGACGCCTGCTCGGAGTTGGCCAAGCTGATGGCAGATCGCCGGATCTGGATCGCCGACGGCCACCATCGCTACGAAACGGCCTGCGCCTTTCGCGAAGCGCTGGGACCCAAAGACGGCCCTGTCGCCGAGGACTACATGATGATGGCGATCAGCAGCATCAGCGATCCGGGCCTCGTCATCCTTCCCACGCATAGGATCGTTCCCAAGATGCCAATGGGCACGGCGGAGCTCAAGACTGCGCTCTCGAACCGCTTCAATGTGCGCACGATGTCGAATGCCGAGTTGATGGCACAGCTCAAGAAGCTCAATGCCCCCGATACGCGCGTTTTCGGTATCGTCCTCCCGGGAGGCACGGGACTCCTGCTCACCTTGGAACGCCCCGAGGACGCCCTCGATTGGATGACGGGGGGCGACAGCCCGAGGCTCAAAATGCTCGACGTCAGCATCCTTCACCGGGTGATCTTCGAGCAGGTGCTCGGGCTCATCGGCCTCGACTTCTTCAGCTATACCCGCGACCCCGACGAGGCCCTGCGCGAAGGCAGCAGGCCGGGCGCTGCAGCCTTCCTCATGAACCCGCCAAGCGCCGAGGACATGACCGAGATCGCGGTGGGCGGCGAAAAGATGCCCCAGAAAAGCACGTATTACTTCCCGAAACTGCTCTCCGGGCTGGTCCTTTGGTCCCTCGGTGACTTTTAGGCGGTTATCCTAAACGCCAAAGAAGTACCGATGAAGGTCCGTCTCCTTGGAACTGCAGCAGCGGAAGGCATCCCGGCCTTTCTATCCAGCACGCGCGTTAGCGACTATGCCCGCGAGCACGGTGGAAAGGACGTTCGCACGCGCTCCGGCGCCCTTATCGACGGCTGCCTCAAGATCGACCTTCCACCCGACACGCTCCTGCATATCCACCGTGATCGCCTCGACGCGCGCGACTGGTGCGCGATGCTGATCACCCACAGCGACGATGACCACTTCGCGATCAAGGAAATCCAATACGGCCTGTATCCCTTCAGCGCAGAGAACCACCTGACCTTCGCCATCTATGCCAACGAAACGATCTGCCACATGCTCGCCTGCGAGTACCCGAACTGGCCCATCGAAGTCGTCGAGACGCACAGTTTCCAGACCTTTCAGCACGGGTCCTACACCATCACGCCGATCCGCAGCCACCACAAAGAGGACGAGGACAGCCAGAACTTCCTGATCGAAAGGGACGGAAAGGTGCTCCTCTACGGCACGGACACCGGCATCTGGCAAGAGCCGACCTGGGAGTTCCTGAAGGGTTGGAAGCTAGATGCTCTAGTGATTGAATGCACGGAAGGGCTGAACTCTACTTCCTACTGGGGCCACTTGGATGCCGACGAGACCCTCGCTGTAGTTGCCCGCTTGCGAGAAATGGGCTGCGTCACGCCGGAGACCTTTATCACAACCACTCATCACAGCCACAACGGTAACGCCACGCATGCGGAGCTCGAAGCATTCTTCAACCCGCACGGAATCAACGTGGGCTACGACGGGATGGAGTTTGAGGTTTAGCTTTCCGCCTCAAACAAGTTCGGTGAACTAGCGACCGCCTTGTTCGGCATCGCTACACCCAAATGCTTGTACGCCATCGGCGTCGCGCATCTTCCTCTCGGCGTCCTTTGAATCAGCCCTTGCTGCATCAAATAGGGCTCATAGACGTCCTCGATCGTGCCCGAATCCTCGCCGGTGCTCGCGGCAAGCGTCTCCAGCCCCACGGGTCCCCCGCTGTACTTTTCGATGATCACCGAAAGCAGCGTTCGATCAATGCGGTCAAGGCCCAGATCGTCGACCTCCAGCGCCGTCAGCGCCTTTCGCACCGTTTCGATCTGGATCGAATCGTGGCCGTCCACCTGCGCAAAATCCCGCACCCGGCGCAAGAGGCGGTTGGCGATGCGAGGCGTACCCCGCGAGCGCCGCGCGATCTCCCTGGCGCCCTGCTCCTCGATCTTGTAGCCCAGTATCCCCGCGGATCGGCACACAATCGCGAACAGCGCCTCCGCGTCATAAAACGGGAAGTGCGTGACGATGCCAAAGCGGTCGCGCAGCGGTCCCGTCAGCAGGCCCTGCCTTGTCGTCGCGCCGATGACCGTGAACCGCTGCAGATCAAGCCGGATCGAGCGCGCTGCGGGACCTTTGCCGATCATGATGTCGACCTTGAACTCCTCCATAGCGGGATAGAGCATCTCCTCGACCGTCCGGTTGAGCCGATGCACCTCGTCGATGAAGAGAACCGCGCCCTCTTCCAGGTTCGTGAGGATGCCAGCCAGGTCTCCTGGCCGCTCGAACGCGGGACCGCTGGTTACGTGGAGCGTCGCCCCCATCTCGGTGGCCACGATGTGGGCGATGGTGGTTTTGCCCAGCCCGGGAGGTCCGTAGAGCAGCAGATGGTCCAGCGGCTCGGCCCGGTCCCGGGCGGCCTTCAGAAAGATGCCCAGATTCCCCTTGATCTTCTCCTGGCCAATGAACTCGTCCAAACGTCGAGGGCGGAGCGACGTCTCCACCTGGCGATCGCCAGCAATCTGCTCGGCCACGATGTCCTCGTTTTGCCGGTTCACTTGGAGAGCCCCCTGAGAGCGACCTTAAGTTGCTCCTCGACGCTTTCCGCTTGGTCCCGAGCATCCTGGGCCGCGCTTTCGGCCTCCTGCCGCCGGTATCCAAGCATGAGCAACGCTTCGACCAGCGTGTCCTCCTTGCCGGCGCGAATAGCCGCCTTGGGCAGCATCGCCCGCTCCAGTTTGCGGTGGAGGCTCTCCTGGGCGATCTTCTCTTTGAGTTCGAGGATGATGCGGTCGGCTAGCTTCGGCCCTACGCCCGGGGCTCGAGTCAAGGTCTTGGCGTCTTGCGACAGGATCGACGCAGTTACCGTTTCTTCCCCAAGCTGCCCGATCAGGGCAAGGGCACTTTTGGGGCCGCAGCCGTTGACCTCCGTGAGGAGATCGAAAAGCCTTCGCTCATGAGCCGTCAGGAAGCCATAGAGCGTGATCGAATCCTCGCGCACCACCGTGCGAATCGTGAGATCGACGAACTCTCCCACAGGGGGAAGCTGAAAAGCTACAGACTCCGGCAGGAGCACCTCATAGCCGACACCGCCGGCATCGACAACCGCGATGGCGCCCTGAACGTCCAGCAACTCCCCTCGAAGGCGTCCGATCATGGCCCGTTATGTTACCTCGTGTCTACGTAAATGAAGTCAATAGGGAAAGCGACTTGCGAAGGGCGAAGGGCGATTGAAGTCCAGGAACCGCCTCGCCCCCTGGGGAGAGGTCGGTGAGCTCCGGCGAACCGGGTGAGGGGGTCGGCCGATGTAGCCCAGACGCCTCGCCTGGGTATCTCCGACTGAGCCTATCGATTTCTACAGCCCAAAACTTAGCTGCCGTAGCCCAGGCGTCTCGCCTGGGTTGCCTAGCCACAGACCTGAACCTCACCCGCAGAACTTCCGTGCGGCCCCTTCGGAGCACCGTCGCCCGCTAACCCACCCTCTCAGCCTCACAGTAGAACCTCTTGTACCGCCCAATGTCCTGTCTCTCCTCGACAACGTCGGCCAGAAACCGCCCCACCCAAGGCCCAAACTTGAACCCGTGCCCACTGCATGCCGACGCATAGACCGTCTTCTCACTCAGTCGCCCGAAGCGAAAATCCTCGTCGGGCGTGTTGGTGTAAAGGCAGGTGATTACGTCTGTTACCAGGGGTTCCTCCGGCTCAAGCGGGCTGCGAACCTCGCCGAACCTCCGCTCCGCGAACGCCTCGATGCCGTCCAACGTCTCTTGCGACTCGGGGCGATCCGGATCGTCCGGGTCCCACGGAATCCGCAGGTTGTGCGCCCCAAGCTTCCAAGCCGCGCGGCCCGGCTCTGAGGGAAAGCCGTAGGCGTAGCGCGGGCCCTCCTCAATCCACACCGGCCCCTCGTGCTTGCCCTTCACATAAGCCAGGGTCTGCACGGTCACGGCCACGTCCAGCTTGACAAACTTGCCGACCCACGGCCCCGCACAGAGCACCACTCGGTCAAAGGTCTTCTCCAGCTTTTCCAGAGACGTGACTTTTTGCCTCACGATCCACGCCCCCACAGCCTCCGCGAGAGCCAGCGAGGTTTGCACCGATTTGCCCGCGTTCACCCATCCGGCTTCGGGCGTGAAGATGCCGATTTCGTCCTCTGTGAGGATTAAGCCGGGCAGCTTCTGGGCGGAAGCGAGTGGGTCGAGCACTTCATGGGGAACATCGAGCGCTTTGAGAGCCTCGACCACCGCCAAAAGGCTCGGGTCCGCCTGGTTTCCAAAGTAAAGGAGCCCGCACTCATGGAGGAGCCTCAGGTCGCTGTGGGCGTCGAGCTCGGCCCACATTGGATAGGCCTCTTGCATGATCGCCGTGTAGAAGGCATCGGGATAGGCCTTGCGCACGATGCGCGATTGACCGTGGGAACTGCCCTTTGTATGGCCCGGCTCGAACTGCTCGAACACCGTGACCTCATGTCCGCGCTCGGCCAGATGCCGCGCCGCGCTGGCGCCGGCAATGCCCGCCCCGACGACTGCAACCCGCATGCCGCTCATTTGGCTATTGTGCGGCATTGGCCCGCCTGCCCCTTTCCCCCGCCCCTCATCTCCTACCTGGGCCCTCCCCTGTGGAGAGGTGGCGTTGTCATGAAGAGATGAAGGGATGAGGGGCAATGGAGGAGATGAAGAGATGGGGGAAAGGGGACCAGAGTTTTCCCGGAGTCTCACCATGCCCAGCCGAGTACACTTACCCAGATGGCGAATACCCCCGAAGGTGGACGCGAGATCCGCATCGAAGAGATCATGGAGTTCTTGCCGCATCGGTACCCGATGCTGCTGGTGGACCGAGTTTACGATGTCATCCACGGCAAGTCGTGCAAGGGCATCAAGAATGTCACGATGAACGAGCAGTTCTTCGGCGGGCACTTTCCCGGAAAGCCGGTGATGCCCGGTGTGCTGATCATCGAAGCCATGGCGCAGGCAGGCGCCGTCCTGCTCCTGACCGACCCCTCCAACGCGGGCAGAATCCCTCTCATCGGGAGCATCGACAACGTCCGTTTCTCCCGTCCTGTCGTACCTGGGGACCAACTGGTGACCGAGATCGAGCTTCAGTGGTTCAGGGCGATGATCGGATGTTTCAAAGCGACGGGGTTCGTCGACGGCCAGCAAGTTGCCACGATGGAAATGAAGTTCAAACTCACCTAGCGGGCTGGGGCTGAAGGAACCCGATGTCGAAGATTCATCCCCTGTCTTTTGTCGATCCGAAAGCGGAACTGGCTGCCGATGTGTCGGTCGGCCCGTTCTGCCACGTCGAGGCAGGTGTGGTGGTTGGCGAGGAATGCACGCTCGATTCCCATGTCACGATCAAAGGGAACACGACGATCGGCGCGCGCAACTGGTTTGGCCAGGGCGCGGTGATTGGCGGCGACCCACAAGACCGGAAGTTTCGCGGAGAGCCGACCTACCTTCGCATTGGCAACGACAACGTGTTTCGGGAGTACGTGACCATTCACCGGGCCACGGGCGAGGGAAACGAGACCGTGGTCGAAAACGACTGCTACTTGATGGCGTATGTCCACCTGGGGCACAACGACCACGTCCACAACCACGTCACGATGGCCAACTCTGTCCAGTGCAGTGGCCACGTGACGGTAGAGGAAAACGCCACGGTTGGGGGCATGGTGGGTATCCATCAGTTCGTGCGGGTGGGCAAGGTGGCGATGGTGGGCGGATTCGGCAAGATCACGCGCGATGTGCCTCCCTATACCCTGCTCGACAGCGAGCGCGAGCAGGTGGTGGATATCAACGCCGTGGGCCTTCGGCGATACGGTGTTTCACAAGAAGCGCGCTTAGCACTTCACAAATCGTGCAGACTTCTGTTTAAATCAGAGTTAGGTCTATCGAACGCACTCGCAGCAGTGCGATCGGAGGTGCCGATGACCCCTGAAGTCGAATACATGATCCAGTTCCTGGAGAGGCTCTATCGCGGAAAGAACGGCCGCGGCGACCAGATTTGAGAGTCTTTCTATCGGCTGGCGAGGCGAGCGGGGACGCCTACGCGGCGGCCCTGGTTAGGGAGATGCGCTCTCATGCGCAAGGTGCCGACTTGCGCTTCGAGGGAATCGGGGGAAGACGCTCAAAGGAAGCTGGCGTGTCCCTGGCAGCCGATTCCTCCTCATGGGGCGTGATTGGGATCGCCCAGGCTGTCAAGGTTTTTCCGCGCTGCTGGAGGGGTCTCCGCGCCGCCAAGAAGGCAATCTCCGGAGATGAGCCAGGGCTCTTCGTTCCCATCGACTTCGGGTTCTTCAACTGCAAGCTGGCGCGATATGCGAAAAGCCGCGGATGGAAGGTGCTCTACTTCATTCCGCCCGGCTCGTGGCGGCGAGACCGCCAGGGCCAGGACCTTCCCAAGATTTGCGACGAGATCGTCACACCGTTCTATTGGTCTTGCGATCTGCTAAGGAAGATGGGCGCGAAGGCGCACTGCTTCGGGCACCCGGCGCGGCAACTTGTGCGAGAGCGCGAAGAGGAGCTGATCAAGGCGGGCCAGGAGGATCGGCTCAACATCGCCGTGCTTCCGGGCAGCAGGGGGTCAGAGATCGATTTGCTCCTGCCCGTGATTGCCGAGGCGTTGAAAGATGAAATGCGCACAGCGGAATTCGCCGTGGCGCCCAATTTCTCGGCAGATTTCCTTAGGTCGAAGTGGCTCAAGCTTCGGCCGGAGCGAACAGGCGACCTTTTCACCGAAGATGACACCTATGGCGTCCTCTATCGGGCGCGAGCGGCGATCGTATGCAGCGGGACGGCAACGCTGGAGGCCGCGCTCTGCGTTTGCCCGCACATCGTGCTCTATCGGGTCAGCCCTGGAGTGGCGCTCCAGGCAAAGCTGGCGGGGCTCAAGTTCGAGTTCATTTCGCAGCCGAACATCCTGCTGGGAAAAGAGGCTGTGCCCGAGCTCATTCAGGATAACGCGACTGCCGCAAACGTGCGTGCGCATCTCGACAAGCTGCTGACCGAGGGCGAGGAGCGCAGGCAGCAGATCTGGAGCTTCATGGAGCTCGACAAATTCCTCGGCCCCACGGACGCCATCACCCACACAGCCTGCGTCGCGCTGGGGATGCTGGGCATCGGGGCCGACCGCAAGCCAGAGCAGAGCGAGGCCGTAAGAACGACGGCAAAGGCATAGCTGATCGTTGAGCATTGAGCGCCTCTCAAAGGTCTGCCCGGGAGACCCAGCGGGGCGAGACAAGGAAGCGAAGGGGGAGGCCTCGGACCCTCGGCGCGTGCGATGACAAGCCCTGACGGGGCGCGCCTCCGGCTTTTGGGATGCGCTCAAGTCGGAACGCGGACATTTGATCTGCAGACCAGCCGGCGAACATCCCGATTCGCTGTCCCAACTTGTACTCTTTTGCCGCGACAGTAGAACGGGCCCAAGCTGAGCGCAGGTTGCTCATCCACGGTTCATATCCGCAGTCGCTGGGGAAAAGTCATAGGTCCCTCCGCGCAAAGGTGGGTATAATCCTCCCTGGAGTCACCAAGGATTGGTGGAAACGGAGGTCGGAGCAGGGATGCTCCCTCCTTTTTTGTTTTTTTGGGGTCCTCAGGTCGCGGGTTTGGGGGCAAATTGGGGTCGTTTTCCCCGTCCACCGTCCTCACGCCTGTCCCAAGGCCGCACGTGCCAGCGCCAATGGGCCTGGGCAAGAGTTCATTGCTTGCGTCGCGGACTGAAGCCCGCCCTCCCTGAAAAGGCGGGGTAAATCCCGCCCTCCATCCGCATACCACTAGCCGTCGGCCGCCTCCCCGTCTTTCCGACTCATCTCCACCTCCTCTGCTCGCACGTCCCCCGCCCGAAGCAAGAAGGCCATCCACCCATCGCGAGCGCCAACACCGTATTCCTCCGTACCTTCCGTGACTGGATAGGCGGAATCTCATCCCCTGTGAGCCTCCCCCGGTTCACGCTGGATGCTCGATCCCCGAAGGCCCCTCGCACTCCATTCTGTCTCTCGCTGCCCACTTTCATCGTGGCCCGCGATCTCACGCTGCAACCCCTGACGGATGCCTGAGGTTTTGGTCCGAGCTCCCCGATAAACCTACTGGGATTGAGTCCGTGGAGCCTAATGTATGTATGAACTGTACTGGGGCTTGCAAGAGCCGCCGTTCAATTTGACGCCCGATCCGCGCTTTCTCTACATGAGCCAAGGCCATGAAGACGCGCTGATGATGTTGCACTACGCCATCTTGCGAAACAAGGGCGCAGCGCAGCTCACCGGCGATATCGGCCTTGGCAAAACCACGATCAGTCGAAAGCTCCTCGACCTCCTCGACCCCCTGCGATTCCGCGTTGTGCTCATCGTCAATCCTATCTTGACGCCGACTCAAATCCTCCAAGAAACGCTTCACCAGCTTGGCCACGAGACTTCCTCCCGAAACCGGCAGATCTTGGTTCAGGAGCTTCATGACGTCTTGATCCAGCACTACGAGCGAGGGCAGCAAGTCGTGCTCATGATCGACGAGGCGCACCTGGTCCGCAACACCCAGACCCTTGAAGAACTCCGGCTGCTTCTGAACTGCCAACTCAACGATCAGTTTCTCATCACGCTGCTCCTTTTGGGACAGCTTGAAATGAAGGCAAAGCTCCAAAAAGTACCAGCGTTCCAACAGCGCATGGCCATCAGATGCAATCTCACGCCTATGGATGTGCAGGAGACGGGGGAACTGGTGCTCTTCAGGCTCCGGACCGCGGGATACGGCGGCGAGGCCAACCTCTTTTCGCCAGACGCGATCTATGAGATCCATCAGGCCTCGCAGGGCACGCCCCGCGTGATCTGCCAACTCGCCGACAACGCACTCATGGTCGGCATGGCCCGAAAGTCCAAGATCGTCGACGGCTTCCTGATGCACGACGTCATCAACGAGTACTTCGGAAAGGAGGAAGCCGCTTGAATCTGGCCGACGCCATCCGAGGAGCAGCGAGTTTTCGCGCTGCATTGAACCACGAGGAAACCATGAATCTCGACCCCACGAACGCGCCGACAGAAGCTACGCCAGTGGAATCAACGGACGTCCCTCAGGCCTTCGCGCCAAAGCTGGATGCCGCGGATACCGCGGCCTCGCCGACTGCCTTAGCGCAAGGCATGGGCGTGGGCCATCTCGTTCGGTTGGAGCTCTATCTCTCGCCCGAACAGATGAAGGGCCTGTTCTCAGCTGTCGTCGGATCGCAGCACACCGTGCTCACCACTCGCGAGGCCTCCGCCCTGCTGAGGGTGAACCCGCAGTCGCTGGAAAAGATGGCCGCCGAGGGGACCGTGCCGGCGGTTTCGATCGACGGCAGATGGCGCTTTTCCAAATCCGCAATCGAGGAATGGCTTTCACTCCAGAGCATGAACATGGGAGGCAAGCGAAATGTCGCTTAATCTGTTCCGACGCAAACCCACGGTCGGCATCGACATCGGGCAGTTTGCCATTCGCGTGGCCGAGGTCGCCCCAACCTCGACGGGATGGGAGCTGCAGCGCTACGGTTGGGTCGAGACACCCAAGGACACCGTGCGCGATGGCGTCGTATTGGACCCTCAATCGGTCGGGCTCGCGATCAAGCGGGCGGTGCGCGAGAGCCATGTCCAATCCAGCGCTGCGTCACTCGCGGTAGGGGGCGGATCGGTCATCGTGCGCGCCGTGAACATGCCGCAGATGTCGGAAGCCACCTTGCGCAAGTCCATCCGTTTTGAGGCCGGCCGTTATGTGCCGACTTCCATCGAAGACAGCTTTATCGAATTCGAGATTCTGGGCGATTCCGCGGACGGCCAGATGCGCGTGCTGATGGTCGCGGCGCCCAAGGACATCGTCAACAGCCGGGTGCAAGCCTGCGAATTCGCGGGCCTCGAGCCCGAGTCGGTCGACGTCGAGGTCTTCGCAGCTTACCGCGCGCTCATCGAAGCCAGAGCCCAATATCAGGAGGCTGACAAGACGCTGGTGCTTGTGGACGTCGGCTTCTCCAAGACCAACCTGGCGGTGGTACGGCACGGCGAGTTCGCCATGACGCGGTCGCTCCCCCACGGAGGCAACCTGCTGTCCGAAGCCCTCATGAAGTACTTCAAGCTCTCGGTAGAAGAGGCCGAGGAGGGCAAATCCCAGCTTGATCTTTCGGTCCTGGCGAAGGACCATGGCCCTCAAGAGAACCCGCCCTTAAGGGTGGTTCAGCCGCACGTCGACGATCTGATCCGCGAAATCCGCCGTTCGCTCAACTACTTCCAGTCGCAGCTTGCGGAAGAGGAGGGCTCGAAGAACGTGGACATGATCGTGCTGACTGGCGGCGGCTCCAAGTTGGCGGGCCTCGCGGAATACGCCTCCAGCAAGCTGAAGGTCCCTACCGAGGCTGCGGGTGTGCTCGGCGTCGCCGGCGTTGGCGAGAACGTGGTTTTGACCGGAGCGGGCAACGAGGCGGCGGTCGCCGTCGGGCTTGCGATGCGTTCGTACTCGTCGGTTTCGGCCAAAGCCGCATAAGGAAAGGAAGACAGAAATGCCTCTCATCAACCTAATCGAAGAGCAGCGACAGGAAGCCAAGCGCCTTGAATCCAAGGTCAGGATGGCGTTCCTCACCTTTGTCGGGGCGGCCGGGCTGTCTGCAGTAGGGTTCGGATTCATGCTCTTTAAGGCGGAATCGGCTGCAGGCGACGTCGCCAAGCTCAAGGCAGACGCGCTGAAGCTCAAGCCCTTGACCAGCGAGATCAAAGAGAACCAGAAGGTCCTGGCGGAGCTGACGCCGCGCCTCAAGACGTTGGAGGACGCACAGGCCATCAGCGCTCGATGGGACCGGATCCTGGCCCACCTTGCACGCAACACCCCGTCGCCACTGTGGCTGACCGATATGCGCGCGAGCTTCAACGACCCGACAAAGCCCGTTCAAACGAACTTCATCGGACTCTCGGACGGCCTTGAGCCGGTGGGCGAGTTCATCATGCGCCTTCAAGCTTGCGCAGACCTGGAGAACGTGAACCTCAAGTTCGCCCAGGAGAAGGTCGTGTCGGATGGCAAGGGCATCGAGTTCGCCATTGACGCGGCCGTGGCGGGGACGGCAGAAGAGAAGCCCAAGAAGGCCAAGAAGGAGGAAGGTTCCGCGTGAAAAAGAAAACTCCGAAACCCACGATTTGGCTTGTACTGACGGCCCTGGTGGCCTTTGTCGGCGCGGGCGGCATGTACATGCAGTACAGCTCCCTCACCGCCGCACAAGTCGAGCGGGACAAGCTCAAGAAGGAAGTCAAGCGGCCGTATCAAGTTCAAGAGGAACTGGACGAGACCAAGAGGCAGGTTGAAGAGGGTCAGAAGCAACTTGAGCATCTTGAGAAGTCGGTGCCGGCGTTTGCCTACGTTCCAACGCTTCTTAAGGAGTTGGAGTCGTTTGGCCGCGCCCACGGCCTTGAAGTCTTCGGCGTTCGCCCGATTCCCAAGCAAGAGAGCGCCAAAGACAAGAAGGCCGGCAAGCAGAAGAAGCAGCCCTACGTGGAGCTCGTGATCGAGGTCAAGGGCCGCGGCACGTTCAAGGCCGCGTCGGAGTTCGTGACGGCTCTGCAAACCTTCCCGAAGATCGTTGCGGCGCGTGCCGTCAGCCTGAAACCTAAGAACGAGCCGGGCCTGAACTCGGACGTGCTGGACATGACGATCGAGCTCAAAACGTACCTGTTCCGCCCCTCGAAAGACGAGCTTTCGGCGCTCGCCGATGAGTTCAAGAAGTCATCGTCTCAGGGCGCGGGGGCCGAGATTCAGGAGCCCCATCCGTCCGTAGCCAACGGGCGCGCGCCGCTTGAGGCGAAGCAAGGAGCGAATCCGAATGGACGCTAACAAGAAAAAGACGATGGTGCTCGGAGCCCTTGGCGTGGCTCTGCTCGCGGTCGGCGCTTTCCAATTCGTGGGGAGTGGCGAGCCCGCGAAGAAGGACAGAGCCGACAAGAAGCAGTCAACAGCGGCGGCGCTCTATGAGGATGGCGACGCCACCGCAAAGCTGAAGAACTTGGTGGCCAACAACCAGATTTCCGAGGACAATCCGGCAAGCCTGGTCTACAACATCCCGCTTAACCAGCGCGATCCCTTTGCCAGGTCGGGCTCCATGCCGCCCGTTCAGCAAGGGAATCCGCCCGCCCAGCCAGAACCGGCAAAATCGACGACTCCAAAGCCTCCGATCTTGGGTGGCAACCCGCCTCTCGGCGGTTCGATGCCGCCGTTTCCGGTTCCTGGTGCAGGCCAAGCCGGACTTCCTGGCGCGGATGGCGTGGGCGTTCGCCCCGGCGATCCGCTGCGCCAGCCTGATGAATTCGCCTTTACGGCGGTTGGCCTCATTGAGGGGACCCATCCCGCCGTGGTCTTCGCCGATGGCTCGGGAAACCAGAAGCTGGTTCCCGTCGGAGGCGAGATCGGCCCAGACTCGACCCTGGCCAAGATTTCAAAGAACAAGGTGTACGTGAAACATCACAAGAAGATGTTGACCTTTATCGTTGGAGGAACCCCCAATGCTCAATAAGCCTAAAATCCTAATTGCGGGTGCTTTGGCGCTTGTCCTGTCGGCTTCCGCCGCCGCACAGGGCTTGCTCGAAGCCGTAAAGCCCGCGTTCGCCAATGGCGGCCATTCGCTGACAGTCAGCGGCGACGGGCTCAGCGAGCCGAAGGTGGCATCCACCAACGGCGGCAAGACCTGGAAGTTCACCTTCTCTGGAAAGCTGAAAGGCAAAGCCGGCTATACGCGAACCCGCGAAGCCGGACTTCGCTACTTCACCTACGGCTGGCAGAACGCCAAGCCGCCCTCGGTCTTCGTGTGCCTCTACTTCACGGCTGCCGAGGAACCCAAGGCCACCGAGACGGCCGACGGCTGGACGATCAGTTGGGGAGACGAGAGCGCCGATTGGATCGGCCAAGCGGCATCCTCGACCCAGAAGGCCGCCGCAACGGCTGCGGTCGAGCAATCGCCCGATCCGACGCCCGCCGCAAAGGGCCCGAAGATCACCATCGACGTGAGTTCAAAAGCACCGGCTGCAAAGCCGATGAAGACGATCAAGCCCATGGGAACGCCCGCGAACCGCACGGTCTCCTTCCCGGAGTCGGTTCCGCCGCTGGACTTCTCCAAGCGCGTGATTCCCGGCGAGGCTGGAATCGCCCCGGCGCCTAAGCCCGCCGACCCCATGCAGTTCAAGGTCAACCTGACCTTTGTCGCCACGGATGTCGTGCAAATCCTGCGCGCCTTGGCCCAGCAGGCCGAGGTCAACATCGTCACTTCCCCCGAAGTGGCCGGCAAGATCACGGTCGCGCTGAACCAGGTGACGGTGCAGAGCGCGCTCGACCTTGTTTCGGCGATGGCGAACCTCCGCTATGCGCGAATGGGCAATGCGTTCATCGTTACGTCGAGCTCCAAGTTTGCCTCGGCGATGCAGCAGATCAAGGGTGGCGCGGACACTCCCAGCGAGTCCCGTGTAATCAACTTGATGAGCGGTGAGGGCAACCAGATCAAGCTTTCGGTGCTGAAGGCGATCCCACAGGAGACCATGTCGGGCCACTATGACCTGGTTCTTCCCAGCGAAAAGGTCGCCATCTCCCAGACCCAGAACCAGGCCTCCTCCGAGGTCGGCGCCGCCGGCGACGACAAGGCCAAGGGTGGACAAGGCGGAAGTCTGCCCACGGGGCAAGGCACGCAAGGCGCAGCGAGCACCGCGCTTCAAACCGTTTCGAACGACAACGGAAACGGTCCGACCCAGGCCAATAAGGACCCGTATCTGGTGCTTGTTGGCACTCCGGACCGGCTCACCGAAGTGGAGACCATGGTGCGCGACCTCGACGCGAAGATCCTTCGCGCCGCGCGCCTCGGCGTGTCCGCCAACATCGGTACCCGCGTCGTCCCGATCTACAGCATGCAGACGTTCCGCATCCGCGAAGCCGTGAAGGCGCTCGTGGACCGGGACCCCAGCAAAGACTCCTACAACATCACCGAGACCCAGGTCACCCCGGTACCCGGCATGGCGGCTTTCCAAAGCATGCTCATGATCTCCGGTCCTATCGAAGCCCTGGACCTCGTGGCCGAGTTCGCTCGATCGTTCGACAGAGCGATCTGCGAAGGCAACGACATCATGTATCCCGAGAGCCAGCAAGACGCTCGCCAGAGCGTCGAAGTGGTCGAGCTCAAGTTCGTCGAGCCGTTTGAGGTGGCCTATGAGTGCCAGCAGCGCGTGCACGGGCTCCGTGCCTCGCTCCTGCCTGGACCCGTGGACCCGCTGATGTCCGGCGGCACGTTCCATCGCAAAAAGGACCCTGAACTCTGGGAGCGCAATGAAGCCAAGGGCTCGCGTGTCTTTGGAGACGGCGGCGTATCGGCCAGCAGCACGGTCAGCAAGTCGGGCGGTTCCGGTGGCGGCGAAGGCGGCTCCGGAGGTTCCGGTGGATCGGGCGGAACCAAGTCGGGCGGCTCCGGAAACATCACGAGCGGCCAGCAGGGCGCTTCGATGGCCGGGCGCGAAATGGGCTACGAGCCGATGAAGATCATGCTTCACGGAACGTCTCAACAGATCGCGGCTGCCAAGAAGCTCATCGAGATGATGGACCTGCCGCCCAAGGTGGTTGCCATCGAGATGCGCGTCATGTCGCTCACCAAGGAAGAAGCGCTTCGCATGGGCCTCGACTGGAGCCTGCTCACGGGCGGCACGGTGAAGACCCTGCGCTTCAACAACGGCACGGGCGACACGGCGGCAAGCCCCGGCAACATCAGCGGGACGCTGGGATGGGCCGGAGGAGGCTCCTCCGACGTGCTCGGCACGCTCGACAAGCTCGCGGGCACCAACAAGATGCTCGCACGGCCGAACCTGCTCGCCCTTCACGGCAAGCCGACGAGCCTCTTCATCGGCGACCGCATCCAGTACATCAAGACGATCCAAGCCTCACAGAACGGTACGACGATCACGGTCGGCGAGCTCAATGTGGGCGTGGAGTTCAACGTGGTGGCGCGGGTCGGCGCGGGTGGAAACCTGATGCTCGACCTGAACCCGAGCCTTTCAATTCTGAAGGGCTTCACTCCGGTGCCCGGCGGTGGAAACTTGCCCCAGACCACGGAGCGCTACTCGCAGAGCCAGGTCGTCATGAAGAGCGGCGAGACCCTTGCCATCGGCGGTCTGATCCAGGATGAGGATCGGAAGTCGGTCGGCGGTGTGCCGATCTTGAGCCAGATCCCGCTGATCGGCCAACTGTTCAGCAGGACTGACAACAAGCGGACCCGTTCAGAGGTGGTGTTCTTCTTGACGGCGAAAGAGGTCGATTACAACGAGCGTGCAAACGCCGCGAATCCGACCAGCATTAAGCCTGATCTGAAGTAGACCGGCGTAACGTCGGCATGATAGTCGAAGCAGAGAGGCCGCCGGCGCCAATAGCGCCGGCGGCCTCTCTTGCTGTCCGATCCCCTGGTTCGTTGTTGAGGGCTTCTGGCCGGGGGGGGCCTAAAGACGTTCTTCGCACCTGGATCGAACCCAAACGGCCTTGATCGATGAATCGGAACTACCTAAACGTGAAGACAGCCAATATGAGCGAAACCAGCGCGAAGACGGTTGCTACCTTGCCGGCGGCCTGGAGTTTTGGAAGAGCAGACGGCCCTTGTGTTCTTACCAAGCGCTGTAGGCGGTGGATGATGGCGACCGTAACTGTTAGGCACACAACGGCACCTAATTTGTACCAAAACGTCGAAGGGAGCATTGTGAAGCCTTGCCACTTTGTGAACACGAGGGCGATGCCTGTGACCCAAAGAACGCCGAGGCCGGCAGTACCGACTGTAGACATCATTGGCGGGAACTTGCCCAGGATGGCTCTGTCCATTGCTTCGACACGTGACATCAAGACACTCATTACGATGTTGGCTATGGAGACGGCGTACCCCATTGCCATTCCGATGAAGTGCATGACGACCAGAATCTTGATCACTACGTCCAAGTTGTCTCCCTCCCTGCGGTGACCGGATGCCCGATTCCTCGCTGGATGAAGAGCATAGTGGATCACCCTTCGCGACGGCAACCCAGACCGCTGAAAGTAGGTCTTTGTGCCCCAATGCTCTCGTATGGTGGCGACTCGCAGGCCTGGCGCCGCAGGTCTTTGCAGAGAAATGAGAATGGAGAACCCGGGCTCTGAACTCGTGTTCTCTAAACCCATCGTTCGGACCACGACTGTGAATCGATTGCCCGTTCAGGAGCTACCATCCCCCTTATCCGTGGCTTGGTCACTTTGCCCGAACTGGCATCACGACCCCCATCCTGAAGTCGTATTGCCACGGCACCTTGTCCGGGTCTCCCGCCGCGGGGTCGGCTCCGCACAGCCCCTTCCAAAGCTCGGAGGTCGTGACCTCACATTCCCGGATATCGGCCAAATCGCAATCCTGCTCGAAGTAGGCTCGGACCGCCGCCAAATCACCCTTTTGAAGGGCCAGCATCGCGGTTGCCAGGCGCGCACGCGGCCTCGCAAGCGCCTCTGGGCTCAGCTTGCCAAGGAACGCCTCGAGCAGTAGCAGTGAACGGGCGCCCAAGAACAGCCAGAGGATTTCGTCCATCAGCTTTGGCTCCTCGCCAAGCAGTTCGAACGCGGTCTCGTAGCGTTTGGAAGCGCTCGGCGCATCGCCCTCTAGGACATCGAGTACCGCAAGATTTCGAACTGCCCAGCCGTTAGGCTGCGCCGCGTAGCTTCGATCCCACGCAGCGCGGGCGGCAACTCGGTCACCCAACTGAAAGTGCACAACCCCCAATTGGAGCCATGCCCAGGCATCTTTGGGATCCCGGCGCACGGCGGTCTGCAGCACGGGTCGCCACTCGGGCCCGACGAAATCGCCTGGCGGTGTGCTCACGTCCCAGTCTGTGCTTGGGGCGCCGTCCAGGGCGCGCAAGAACGGCACCTGGCGCTCGTCCACGCCGGAATCCGGAAAAGGCGTCTCCGGGCCGCTGGTGGGTGGCTCACCGTCCAGTTGGCGCCGAGCGTTCTCCAAAGCCCCCCAACCCGAGCCACCGAAAAGAATTTCTGTCGGTGCAATCCGCGAAGCTTTCCTAAGCTTTTGCTCCGCGTCTTTGAAGGCACTCTCTGGAAACCTCTCTTCGATGAGGGCATCTACTGCCCCAACCGCTTGAGACCACGGCTCGCGGGCCATGCCGGCCATGGGGCCATACACCTCCAGCCAGCTCCAGTCCGTGTAGGCCGGCATCGGAACATACTCCGCCTGGCGCTTGCCCAGCCCGCCCTGGATTTCGATGTAGGGGTGAAGAGCGCTTCCCCCTTCCCCCTCACCCGGTTCGCTTCGCTTACCGACCTCCCCCACGAGGGGGGAGGTGGAGGGCGAAAGCCAATCCTGCCATCTCCTGCCACCAGACCCCATGCCCCAGACCCACTGCTTCCTGCCTTTGAGTAGCGGTGAGGACAGGTGGAGCACGCCGTGGCCGTTCGGCTCCACCTGCGCCACCCAAGGCCGGCGGCCTTCCGGCACGTCGAAGTAGGTGTCCCTGGGCTTAGGCCGCCTGGTCGGATAGGTCAGGTCCGGCTCGTCGGCCAGGTTCTTGACCTCGTAACCGTGCCGCCCGTCGTGATAAGGCTCGAACGCCTCGTCCGCGCTCGCAAGCACACGGGCCTCCTCGATCTCGGGGGGCGCGATGCACGTCCACCAGTACATCGGCTGCGTCTTGGCGTGCGGATTCTGAATTCGCGGCATCACGTGCAGGAAGTCCGAACCCTTGGGGAGCCACACGTCGACCTGCCAGACGATCCCCCTCAGGCGCTCGTATTCCCAGAAACGGATCCCGTCGCCGCCGTCGGGGGCGACCGTCTTGCCCGCAAAAACGGGTTCGCAGGTGAACACGCAGTGCCCGAAGATCCCCATATTCCACTCCATACCGCCCGAGAACCAAGCGCCGCGAATGCCGATGTTCACGGGCTGAAACACGGGATTCACATAGAGCAGCTCGCGGCCCGAGGGCTTGTGGTTGAGAGACCAAAGCCGCCCCCCGAGACCCAGCAAGAACGTCGCCTTGAGCCTATCGCTTTCAAGCACGGCCACAGGGTGTTTCCTGGGTGCGAGGGTTCGGCCGTAGCCGTCCTGCAGCCGATAGGGGAGGACGGTGTCCATCCAGACCTCCTGGCCCTCGAAGTGCGCCATGAGAGGAAAGTCGAGCTGAAGAGGGGGATGCGGGTTTTCGGGTCCCAGGTCGGCGCTGGGGAACTCCCATTCGGTTAGGGTGAGCTTCGCCACGTCTAGGGAGTATGCCGGTCTAGACGACTGAGAAGGGAGGGGGTGGGGACATAGCCACTTGGTTTGGTTCACCTCCCCCCGCCGGGGGGAGGCTGTGAGCGAAGCGAACAGGGTGAGGGGCAAGGACCACGAACATCTATCTAACCGGCAATGAAGGGGTGGGGTGGGTAAGAAGGTGAGCCGGTGAGTCGGTGAGGGCGGCGAGGAGTGAGCCGGTAAGAATCGTGATTGCGGCTGAGCCCGCCTCGGTCAGTCGCTTTGCCTGAGGCGCCTTCTAAAAGGCCCCAAAAAGGGCAGCAGAAGGCATAGCCCAAACAGCGGCGGGGACCAGCGAGCAAGTGGAAACAGGTCCGCTTTCGCAGGGATCTTCAGCTCGGCGTGAAGCGGCACCCTCTTCCCGAGCGGCGCTTCTGAGAGCACCCGCCCCCGTTGATCGACCGCTAACGTGTATCCAAGGCACGCCGACCGGACCAGGGGCAATCCGCACTCGATAGCCCGCCACGTCGCCGCATCCTTGAGCTGATCGGGCGCGGCGGTGCCCATGTACCAATCGTCGATGGACATCTGCGCCAAGAGCTGAGCGCCTTGGGCTGCGTGAGTCTGGGCGATGTCACTGAACAGGCCCTCGAAGCAAAGCAGCGCCCCCACTTTGATCCCTGCAACCTCGATCGTTTTGACCTGATCGCCGGGTGTCAGGTCGCCACCCGGAAGCTGAAAGGCGTCGGCGATCGGCAGCAGGCCGCGCAACGGGACGTACTCGCCGAACACCACCAGCCTGGTCTTGTCGGCATACTGCCAGGTGCCGTCATAGGCGAACGCCGATTGATAGGTAGGGTCCTTGCCGCGCCTGCCGCCGAGCAGCACCGCAGGGCGATCGCCAAGCTTGAACCGCTTTGGGGGAGGCCAGGTGCCGTTGGTTTCCATCAGCCCCTCGGGAAGCACCAAGAGCGTGGCCTTCTGCATGGAAGCGGCGAGGTAGAGAGCGTCGACGGCCTGAGAAGCGCCCAACTCCCGTTCGCTGGGTGTGCCGAACGCCATATCGACCCCGAGCTGGCCGACGGTAACGGTTGTGAGCGTCCCTTCAAAGGGCGCGCCGTACCGGACGATGCTGGTTGCCAGCAGGACGATCCACGCCATCAGGTGCGCGCGGAGCCCCACGAACGGCTGGCCCACCAGGAATCGCGCGATCAGGACGTTGGCCATCGCGACCCAGGCCGAGGCGCCGTAGATCGAGCCGAACCAGGCCAATTGGCAGAGCACCGGGAACGGAGTCAACGGCGTGGCCAAAAGCCCCCATGGAAACGCCACCGTCGGAAGGAAGCTCCGCAGGACTTCTACGCCCGCCCAGAGCAGCGGGATCATCCAGGGCGCCTCGAGCTCCCAAGCCTTGGCGGCGAGCCAGGCAAAAAGCGCGAAGTAGCAGGCCAGGAAGAGCGAGGCCAGAACCAACGGGATCAGGCCCATCAGCCAATTGCCAACCCAGTGCGCCACCAGATCCTGCAGCCAGAGCATCTGCCCGAGCCCGAACAACACCCCAAAGCAATATCCCGACTTGAGCGCTTGCCGGCCGTCCAAGCCCTTCAGGCTTGCGAGCCAAGGAGCCAGCCCCACGAAAGCAAGTAGCCCTAGCCTTAAAGGAGGGAACGCCAACTGGAATAGCGCCGCGCTGAGGAGGATGGGAGCGGCTTTTGTCAGAGATTCCTTCAGCCGCATGACCGGGTTATACCGCAGGGTCCCAGAACCTCTTGAAGGCGTGGTCCGTTGAGGGTCTGGAAGTGTCCGGGCGGGTCAGACTTCCCAGGGCCGGATTTCACCTTGCTCCACGCCATCCTCGCTGAGCTTCAGGCCGCCGATCCGCAGAACTTGCACGGGGGTCGGCGGAACGGCGGTCGTGCGCGCCAAAGCGACGCCGCGCCCAAAGTCGATCTCGTCTAGCACTCCGTAGCCGAAATCCTCGCCGCCGCTTCTGGCAAAGCTGCACAGCAGCCCCTTGTACTGCTCGGGACGGACGACTTGAAACTTCGAAGTGTGGGTGCTGTCCAGGGCGCGGGACACTTCGAGGTCCTCGAACTCTCCGTCGGAAACGACGAGAAGCGTTGCGCCGCAGCACTCGGCGTGGAGTGCGGCCTCGATTCCCGCGGCCTTTCGCTCTGCTTCGCCGAGCGCTCGGCCTGACCCGAGCCGCGCACCCTCGATGGCCAGGTTCCTGAGTGGGACCTCGTGGGAGGCGCACTGCTCCAGGAGCTTCAGCCATTGTGCCCTCCTCTGGGCGGTCTCTACGACCGTCGGAAACGCGGCAGGAAGCTCGACCTCCTCTGGCCCCACCGGCCAATCGCAAAGGTCCACCTGCGCCTGCGAAGACAGGAGGATTTGCGCGGGGCCGAGTACCTCGGCGAGGGCTCCAGTGAGCTGCCGCATCAAGGGTCCGGGCCTATAGGCAAAAAGCTGAACGATGGGGTCTTGCTGCGCCAGCCGCACCATGGAGACCGTCGCCGCGACCAGCATGTGCGGCGCGCGGAGTGGCGAAAGCGAGCCATAGAACCGCCAAGCCGTCAACTGGTCCCCTCTCCAAAGCCCGATTCGGCCCGCGGGCCCCAGCATCGAGTCCATCGGATCCGCGATGACCAGGTCTCGGCCCTTTCGGTTGTGGCGCAGCCAGTCGCGCCAGGAGGTTCCTGGGCTCCCCACCAGCAGCGTTCCGGCCATTGGGCAAGTATAGTGCCTCATCGGTCCCGCCAAGCAGGAATTGGGGCGGGGGGTCCAGAACGAAAGCTCAGGATGTCCTCCTCTGAAGCCGACCTGGAGCCGACGGGCGTTGACGACGCCTCTTCGGAGATGGGCTTTAGCGATGGGTTCACCTGGCGCACGTTCGTCGGCGCGCTGTTTATCGCCTGCTTCATGATCCCGGGCGGGATCTACCTGGGGCTCGTCGCCGGATACGGCATCGGCGAGGCCGCCGAATGGGTCACGATCGTGCTCTTTGCGGAGGTCGCTCGGCGCAGCTTCCGCCCGCTTAGGCGGCAAGAGATCTACATCCTCTTCTACATGGCGAGCGCCCTGACGACGGTGGTGAACCAGACCCGCGGGCTCTACGGCGGGCCGTTCAGCTCCCTGATCTGGAACGCCTATTTCGTGCAATCGGAGTCGGCGCAGTCGTTCGTGAAGCAGGTACCCAGTTGGGCGGTGCCCCAGCCGGAGCACGTCGCCGTTGCTCAGCGCGAGCTTTGGCATCCTGCCTGGTGGACCCCCATCGTTCTGCTCGCCGCCACCGAGCTTTGTGGGCGCCTGAGCTGGATGTCTATGGGCTACGCGCTCTTTCGGCTCACCAGCGATGTCGAGCGGTTGCCGTTCCCTTACGCGCCCGTAGCGGCATCCGGCGCGACGGCCCTCGCCGAAGCAGGCACCGAGAGCTGGCGCTGGCGCATCTTCTCGACCGGGTCGGTGGTCGGCCTGCTGTTTGGGGCGGTCTATGTTGCGCTTCCCGTGATCTCGGACGTGCTCATCGGACACTCGGTGGTCGTTCTTCCGATCCCCTTCGCCGACTACACGATCCCCATCGAGAACCTGCTTCCGGCGGCCATCGTTGGGCTCAGTTTCAGCCTGGGCAACGTGCTGATGGGCTTTGTGCTGCCCTTCCAGATCGTGCTCGGGGCGACCGTCGCGAGCGTGCTGGCGATGGTGGTGATGAACCCCATCCTCTATCATGCCGGGATGCTGCCCAGCTATCGGCTTGGCTCGAACGCCTTCGTGACCAAGGTCGCAACCGATATGGACTTTTGGCTGTCGGTGGGCATCGGTGTGAACATCGCGGTGGCGATCCTGGGCATCGCGCTGGTGGCAAAGGCGATCGCGCAGGCACGTAGGTTTCGGGAGGAGCGGCGCTACAGCCTTACGCCACCGGATGGCAGGGGCGATTTGCCGATCTGGATCGCCATGCTGGTTTGGTTCGGCTCGACGATGGGCCTGGTGGTGCTCTGCCGCTGGCTCATCCCTACGTTTCCCTCGTGGATTCTCATTGTGTTCGGCCTGCTCTGGAGCCCCCTGAACAGCTACGTGTCGGCGCGGATGCACGGCCTCACGGGGCGCGGCGTCGGGTTTCCCTACCTCAAAGAGGCCTCTATCGTCGCCAGCGGCTATCCCAAAGCGGACGTGTGGTACGCGCCCGTCCCGCTCTATGACCACGGTTGGGCCGCACAACGCTTTCGCGAGGTGGAACTCACGGGGACAAGGTTCACGAGCATCTGGAAGGCGGAAGCCCTGATGTTTCCGCTGATTCTGGTGGCAAGCTTTGGCTTCTGGGCCTTCTTTTGGAAGGCCAATCCTGTACCCTCGGCCTCATTCCCCTATGCTCAGGCGTTTTGGCCGCTGGAAGCAAAGATGCAGGCCGTGATCCAGCAGATCAACCTCCCCAAAGCGCCAGGCGAGCACAACTGGTTCCTGGCGGCGATCAAGCCCGGGCTCATCGCAGGCGGGGCGGCGGGCGGCCTGGCGCTGTATGGCGTGCTTTCGCTCTTCAAGGTGCCGATGCTCTTCTTCTATGGGTTTGCCGGGGGGCTCGGGCTCTTTCCGGCCAACACGCTTCCCCAACTGGCGGGCGCGTGGTTCGGCAGGAAGTACATGGCGCGCAAGTTTGGCGAAGAGGCCTGGATGCGCTATGCTCCGGTGCTGCTCGCCGGGTTCTCTTGTGGGACCGGGCTCTCGGCGATGGCGGGCATTTCGGTGGCGCTGGTGGCGAAATCGGTGGTCCAGACACCTTATTAGGAGCCTGCCGGCCGTCCCGTTGAGCCGGCCGAGCACCTTCTCACAAGCCCCTAGCCTTCAAACCTGTCCATGGCGATCTCGTTGGCGCGGCGGTTGCGCTGAATCAGCTCCAGGCCGTCCTGGGCCGCAGCCTGCTCAGCCTCCTTCTTGGAGCGGCCCGTTCCTTCGCCCAGGACCTCGTCGTCGAACAGCACCTGCACCGTGAATTGCTTCTCGTGGGAGGTCCCGGCCTCTCGCGCCACCCGGTAAACCGGGGTTCGTCGCCAGATCGCCTGAGCGACCTCTTGCAGCTTCGACTTGTAATCGTTCGGGCTCACGTCGCCCGAGCTGATTTGCATGAGGTACGGATGGAGCTGCTCCAGGATGTACCACCGGGCCACCTGCAGGCCCGACTCCAGATAGATCGCGCCGATGATCGCCTCGAAGATGTCGGCGAGGATCGACGGCCTCATGCGCCCCCCGGTGCCTTCCTCGCTCGGGCTCAGGCGGACGTAATGGTCCAGCCCCAGCTTGAGCGCCGCCTCCGCCAGCGGGCCCTCCTGAACGACGCTGGACTTGGCCTTGCTCAGCATGCCCTGGTCCCAGTCGGGATGGTGCTCATAGAGGTATTCGGCGATCACCAGGCCGAGCACCGAGTCGCCAAAGAACTCTAGACGCTCATAGCTCTCGCGGACCGGTTCGGGCGCGGCGGAGCGGTGCGTCGTCGCCAGTTCGAACGCCGCCAGGTCGCGCAAGGGGATTTCCTTCGGGATCATCTCTCCATCTGGGTTAGGGCCTCGCCGATCCGGCAAACGCCCTTTTCAATGTCCTCTCGGCTCGCCGCATAGCTGAGCCGCAGGTGGCCGGGCCCGTTGAACACGGAGCCAGGAACCGTGGCGACGTGGGCCACTTCGAGCAGGTAGTTGGCAAGCTCCATGTCGGTCGGGACCTTGCCGCCGAGGTGTGCCGAGAAATCTGCGAACACATAGAACGCGCCGTGGGGCTTTTCAACGTGGACGCCGGGGAGCTGCCGGAGCAGGCCAGTGATCAGTTCTCGCCTGGCCCGGAACTCTTCGCGCATGGCCGCCACCTCGTGATCGGGGAGCGAGAGCGCGGTCACAGCGCCCTTCTGGGCGAAGGACGTGGGGTTACTGGTCACCTGATCTTGAATATTCGACATTGCCTTAGCAACACGGAGCGGAGCGGCGGCGTAGCCGATGCGCCAGCCCGTCATCGCGAAGGTCTTGCTGCAGCCGTTGATGGTGATCGTGCGGTCCGCCGCCTCGGATGAAAGCGACCCGGGGCTGACGTGCTCTCCCTCATAAATCAGCTTCTCGTAGATCTCGTCGGAGACCACCCACAGGTTGTTGGCGATCGCCATGTCCATCAGAGCCTCGATGGTCTTGCCAGGAATCACGCTGCCGGTCGGGTTGTTCGGGCTGTTCACCATGAGGACCTTGGTCTTTGGCGTGACCGCAGCCTTTACCTGGTCCAAATCCGGCTGAAACTGATCCCTTTCTTTGGTCGGCAGAAGCACTGCCTTGCCGCCGCAAAGGCCCACCTGGTCGGCATAGGTCATCCAGAAAGGAGTGAGGATCAGCACTTCGTCGCCGGGGTCGACCAAGGCCGTGAGGGCGTTATAGACGCTGTGCTTTGCCCCGCAGCTCACGACCACCTGCTCGGCTTTCACGGAGATCCCGTTGTCTCGGGCCAGTTTGGCGACGACGGCTTCCTTTAGCTCGGGGATACCGCTCGTCGTGGTGTAGCGCGTGAATCCCGCTTCGATGGCTTCAATCGCCGATCTGCGAATGGACTCGGGAGTTTTGAAATCGGGCTCGCCGGCGGATAGTCCCACGACGTCGATGCCTTGGGCCTGCATCGAGCGTGCTTTGGCGGAGACGGCAAGAGTTGGCGAGGGGCCAAGGCGGGCCGCACGGGCTGAAAGCGGCGGAGGGTTCACTGGGCCGAGTATACCGACGGCTTCCCTAATGTGCCACAAGCTTGGCGCATCGAAGCCGCAGGCCAAAGGCGATCGCGCAGCCAGGTCAGATGCGAAACCGCTCCATTTTGCGGCGCATTTCCTCAACGAGGTCCGCGTCTACGAAGATCCCCTCGTCGCGGTACTCGACCAAGTGCACCCTTCCATAGTCGTAGCAGGCCTGAACGAGCGCCGACTCGCCATAGGGAACCAACGCCTGGACCCTCTCCAGCAGCGATTTCAGCTTCTTGACCATCAGCGCCAGAAAGTCCTCGATGCCCTCGCCGGTTTGCGCGCTGATCGCCACCGAATCGGGCATTTCCGCGACCAGCGAGCGAATGTCGGCGGGTTCGACGCCGGCCCTCACATCGTCGGAGACGCGATCTCCCGGATGGCCCCGCAACGCCGATTCTATGGGTCGTGCCGGCCGCAACAGGTCCATCTTATTGAAGACCGTGATCATCGGCTTATCCTGGGCCCCAAGCTCTCCCAGGGTCGCCATCACGGCGTCGCGCTGAAGCTCCCAGTTCGGGTGGGAAACGTCCGCGACATGGACGATGAGGTCGGCCGTGGTGACCTCTTCGAGCGTGGCCCGAAACGCCGCGACCAGGTTGTGGGGCAAGTTGCGGATGAAGCCGACCGTGTCCGTCAGAAACAGGCTGTAGCCCTCGGGCAGATCGATCTTGCGGGTGGTGGGATCGAGCGTGGCGAACGGCATGGCGTCGGCGAGGAGCTGCGTGCCGGCAAGCCGATTCATGAGCGTGGATTTTCCCGCGCTGGTATAGCCCACGATCGTGGCGAACGGGAACGGGTGCTTGCGGCGGCCGATGCGCTGCAGTTCGCGTTGGCGCCGGACGTCCTCCAAATCCTGCTTCAGTCGGGCGATGCGCTCGCGGACCAGCCTTCGGTCCGATTCCAGCTTCTGCTCACCGGGGCCCCGCTGCCCGATGCCCCCCTTCTGGCGCTCGAACTTGGTGTAGAGCGTCATCAGCTTTGGCAGGAGGTACGTGAGCTGCGCCAACTCCACTTGAAGCTGTCCCTCCTTGGTGCGCGCTCTCCGGGCAAAGATGTCGAGGATGAGTTGAGTCCTGTCAATTACCCGACAACTAATTCCGTCGGTGAGGTTGCGCGTCTGGACGGCGTTGAGTTCAGCGTCCACGATCGCCACGTCCGCATGAGTCTCGCGGACCACTGCTGCGAGCTCGCCGACCTTGCCCTTGCCGATGTAGGTGGAGGAATGGGGCCGGTCAAGGCGCTGGCGAATCTCACCGGACACCTCGACTCCCGCTGCCTCGGCAAGACCTTCAAGCTCGGCCTCGACGAATGCGTCTTCCGCCTCATCCTCATTGACGAAAACGAGCGCGGCTTTCTCCGTTTTTCGCGCGACCGGGACCACCCCGGAGGATCTGGGCATGGTTCAGTCTACAGCCTCAGCGCTCCTTGTCGGGTAGGCCCTTCAGCACGTACCCCTCGGCGAGGTCCGTGAGTTCGCGGCAGATGTTCGTCACCGCCTCCTCAAAGATACAGCGGCCCTTCTCGGCGGTGGCAAGGGTGGCATAGCCCAGGGAGCCCTCTTCGGTCATCTCGTCGAAGTGATGGATGAGCCCACGGATCGGCGGATCTGAGGTGAGGCCATCGTCGCGCAGCTTGTCCTTGCGGACGAGCTCGGGACGAAGGTGGAGGATAAGGGATGCCTCTGCCTCGCAAGCATGGCGCATCTCCTTAAGCGGGCCCTCCAGGCGGTTCATGGTCTCCTGCCCGACATAAGCGAAGTAGCCGCTGTGTCCGAAGGTCAGCTCCGGATGCAGCGCCTTGAGCTTTCGCAGAGCCACGCCGTTCGGCTCGGTGTTGCCGCCGTGGCCGTTGAGCACAAAGAACTTGGTGAACCCGTGAGGGATCAGCGATTCTGCCACGCTGAGGAGGGCTTGCTCATACGCCTCGAAGCTGCCACTCAAAGTTCCTGGAAACTTTAAGTGATGCCCCGATGCGCCCAGCCAAAGCGTGGGGGTCAGGAGCACTTTATCCCCGATCTGGCGTTCGACGGCCTCGCCGACAGCGGTCACAATGAGCGAATCGGTCCACAGCGGCAGATGCCGTCCGTGCTGCTCCAGGGAACCGGTGGGAATGAGAACCACAACGGACCGATCAAGCGTTCCGACCTCCGGCCAGGTCATTTCGGCAAGCTTCATGGCGCTAGTTTGGCAGGAAGCGCCATGCCATTGACGCCACCCGATCACCCATCAGCGGTCGCGATCGCCATCGCTACTCCTTGTTCAACCAACCGATGCTGTACCGAATGCCGAATGACCCCATCATCTTGAGGTCATCGTGGTCCCCCATCGGCTCGGGATCGATGCCCGACCCGCGGTAGCCCACGTGCAGGTTGTTGTCCGTCGGGCCCTGGCTCCCATCGACCCAACGATAAGCGTAGAGGATCTCGCCCTGCCACCAGGCCACGCCCACGGACGAGCGCGACTGGGTCCACTCGTCGTAATAGCGCTTCACCAGCCAGCCACCGCGAATGGACCTATCCGCAAGTTGCATCGCCACGTAGCCGCATTGCCAGGGGTTCTCCTTTGCCCGAAAGCCCACCGCGAAGAAGTACAGGCGGCCCTCCTTGCCCGCGTCCTTCGAGGCGTCGAAGAGAAGGGTGCAGCGAGAGTTGCCGGCGGCTCTTCCCGCTTCACCTTCGACCCACTCGGGTGCGCTGGCCTCCGTGAGGAGGCCCATCGAGTCGATGTTCAGCCGCCGGACCTGCCAGCGCGATTTGCGCTGGGCATCCTGGTCTTGGGCGATACCGATCACCACTTGATGCTGGATGGTGTCCTCGCAGAACCCGGGTGCGATCTCGCTGGTGAAGCGAAACGCGTGGAATTCCAGCTTGTCCAGGTTCTCCTTGGTTGGCTTTGCCGGGAGGATCGCATACTGGATTGCTTTCGTTTCGTGGTTCCAGAGCAGAAGATAGGCGCGGCCATTCGCGGTGCCCACGGTCGGAACTGCCTTCGTGTTGGCGTGGACCGAGGCCCAATCGCTAACCCTAAGGCTGTCGCCCTTGAGTTCGCCCGTTCGGAGGACGACTCCATTCTTGGTGGGATAGGCAAAGACCAGCGACTTCCCAACCGTGATCCCCACCGGATCGCCCGTTACCGCTTCTTTTTCGACAATCCATGGATCGCGCCAGACCTTTGGCTTGAGCAGCTTGCGGAGGTACAGCGTCCCGGGCTTCTCCACTGAGACGTCGGGCGAGGACTTTGGGTCGGCGGGCTTGTCATGCTTGGCATAGAGCAGGAATGCGTCCCTGCCGTTTATGATCCACCAGGGCGACGCCATCGTTTTCCCCGCATCGTCGCGCGCGCCCGCGCTCGTGGAATAGCCGTAGTTGATATCTGCGCGGATGTGCGTCTCGCCGAGCACCCCGTTCCAGTTCCAGTCGATGAGCGTGGTTTTGCCGTTTGGCTTGAGCTTGAAGCGATAGGGTCCTCTTTCAAGGAACTTCGCCCGCTCGTAGGGCAGCGGGAGCACCTCGCTTAAGTCGTTCTCGCGGAGCACGAAATCGGCGAGTTCGCCGGTGCTGTAGGCGATCCTGGTGGCGTCGTCTTCGAGCGAATAGGAGTAAGCGTAGTTCATCAGGCTCCGGTAAATCGGGCACTGGCTGGGCCCCCAAAAACCGTTGTGGTCCATGCCGATCTGGTGGCCAAACTCGTGCAGAAAGGTTGCGTAGAGGCTGTTCCGCCCCCCGCCGCATCCGCCTCCATCGCCCAACTGGTCGGCCTGCCCGCCGCCCCAAGGGGTGATCTGCATCCAGTGGACCACGCCGCGCCACTTGGCGGGGATGTAGAGATCGCGCGATTCCCACCAAGGCTTCTTCTGTGCCTCTTTGTCGAGCACGTTCAGCCATATGGGGTGGAGACTCCAGCCCGTCTTGCCGTCAGGATTTTTTGTCGGCAGCTTCGCGTAATAGTCCACGCACCGGGCAAGCTCCTCTTTGGCGAGCGTCTCATCGAGGCCGTCAAAGCGGGAAATCAGGCAGATGAAGTCCGTGTGCCGAGGGTCGCAGCCCAGCTCCTGCAGCTTTAGACCCCTGAATTCACCTACCTCCCAACCGTCGAGTAGGCCGTCGGCATCGGTGTCCGGGTTCATGGGGTCTGTGCCCAGCTTGGCCTCTTCAGTATTGGGCAGTCCATCGCGGTCAGAGTCGGTTTCGCCTGGCGACACCTTTCGGTAGATGCGGACAGATTGGGCCGTGTGGTGCTCGTTCCCGTTCCGGAACTCGATTACATCCTCGTCGCCGTCGGCGTCCATGTCGCCCAGCGCGAACCTTCGCGGCGCATCGGGCAGCCCTGATGGGGGAAGCAGCGTCTCGATCCCCTTGAGAGGCTCGGTGATCCTCCCCTTGAAGGGAACTGCCGCCTTATCTTTGAGGCTAATGGCGAACGCTCCTCCTTTGCCTTGGACCACGACCTTGCCTGGCTCGAGCCATATGAGCCTTGGCTTATCGAGCTTCTTGGGGAGCTTCAGCCATTCCACACCCGACTGAAAAGCGCCGCTCTTAAAGTCCGAGGCGAGCATGAGCGTCTGGCCATCGAAGATTCCCACGACGTCGGCGCCCTTCTTCCCGTCGAATTCGCCCGCGGCTGCCGCTTGGCAGCCCTTACCCCACTGGGATCGGGCGCGGCCGGCGCGTGCCGTCTTCATGCCGGCCACGTTCAGCATCACGTCGATGAACCCCTCTCCTTGGGTCGAGACCGAGATCAGATCGGCATAGCCGTCGCCGTCTACGTCTGCGGCCAAGGGCAGAAAGGGCGGCGCCGCGAACCCGAGGGTCCAAGGGACCGGTGGGGCGAAAACGGGTGCTGTGAGCAAAGGCAGCGCGGCCAGGAGCAGCATCCAACGAGTTTACAGCGCATCTCGGCGCTGCGCGGCATGCTTACACTTTTGTAGGCATTGCAGTGGAACGAGGGGCGCTTGGGTCTCCCACCCCAACCCCTCCCTCAGTTTCGCTTCGCAAAACCAAGGGAGGGGCTAAGCACTTACCCGCCAGTCTTGGGAGGGACGGTCTTCGGATAGGGCGGCGTCTTGAATCCCTTGGCTGGGTGCTTCTTGAGCTGGTCGAGCAGGTACTCGATCGCCTTCTCCAATTGCGGGTCCTGGCCCTTCGCCAGGAGGTCCGGGCGGAGGTCAACGTCTATGTCGGGGTCAATGCCCTTGTTCTCCGCGATCCACTCGCCAAGGTCTTTGTCGTAGATGCCGAATTCCGGCACCGACACTCCGCCGCCATCGGCGAGGTTGCTGAGACCGTTGATGCCGACCAGGCCACCCCAGGTGCGTTTTCCGATCAGCGGGCCGAGGCCCGCCTGCCTGAACATCCATGGGAAGAAGTCCCCTCCTGACCCGGCGTACTGGTTGATCAGCATCGCCTTGGGGCCCTCGATCGCGACGCCATCAGGCACGGAGCCTCCGGCGAAGTTGTTGCCCGTGAAGGCTGCCATCACCTTGCGGCTGAGGGTATCCACGAACCACGGCTGGATGAACCCGCCGCCGTTCCAGCGCTCGTCCACGATCACGGCGTCCTTCCCGGTTTGGCTCCAGAAGCCGCGCATGAACTCAGTCGTGCCCTGCACGGCCGTATCCGGGATGTGCATGTAGCCGATCTTGCCGCCGGAGGCCGCCGCCACTTTGGCACGGGTCTCCTCGACCCACGACCAGTAGCGGAGCTCGTCCTCGCTGCCGATCGGGCGCACCCGCTCGTGACGCGCTCCCTCAAGCGTCGGCTTGTCGTTGACCGTCACAACGACCGACTTGCCGGACCTCCTGAGAAGCAGAGATGCCGGGTTCACGCTCTTGGTGACAGGCTTGCCGTCAATTTCAAGGAGATAGTCGCCCTCCTTCACGTTCACGCCCGGATCCATGAAGGGGCTGCGGCGAGACTCGTCATAGTTAGCGCCCGCGTAGATCTTCGAGATCTTCACGAAGTCGCCCTCGATGGCGTAGTCGCAGCCCAGCATGCCGACCGGCACAGGAGGCGACGACGGACCCATGTCCCCGCCGCCCACATAGGCGTGCCCCGTCCCGAGTTCTCCGATCATGAGCCCGAACACGTAGCTCAGGTCGGACCGGTGCTTCACGTAAGGCAGGTACTTGGCATATTGGGCGCCGACCGACTTCCAGTCCACGCCGGCCATCTGGGGATCGTAGAAGTTGTCGCGCATATAGCGCCAAACTTCCCAGTACATCTGCTTCCACTCGGTCGGCAGGTCGATAACCGCAGCCACGTCGCTCGTGTCCACGCGTTTGGGCTGCGCCCCGGGCGCAAGGTCCAAAATCGACACCGCGCTTCCCGATACGAAGGCGGCCTTGGTGCGGGTGGCGTTCACTGAAGCCGCGCTAAAGCCGCCCTGCATGATCATCGCCGGCGCGGGTGAGCCGAGGTCGTACTTCATGAAGCCACCGCCGGACATGAAGAACACGCCATTGGTGCTGCCGAGGATCATCGGATAGCTGCTGTTCGACATGGGGAGCGGGATCGCTCGGGCCGCCAGGCCGTCGAAGTCGATCTTTACGTCCTTGTCATCCTTGGGAGCTTCAGCCGGTTTAGCGCCGGCTTCCGGTTTGGCAGGATCGGGCTTCTTGGGTTCCTCCTTGACCTTCTCCTCGTCCGGTTTCGGGTACTGCGGGTTGGGCGTGTCCTTGGCGAGTGGAATCACATAGATCCGATCCGTGTTCATTGGAGCCATCGCCAACTCGTACTTTCCGTTGACCGGTGCAAACGTTCGCGCCGACACGATGTAAAGGTACTTTCCGCCCATGTCGAAGCTCACAGCGGAATCGTCGTAGTAGCCATCCGTGACCTGGGTGGCTTTGCCGGTCGCGATCTCGTACAGATAGACCGCGCCAAGGTAGTTCTTCTGCTGGTTGACATAGGCGATCCACTTGCTGTCGGGGGAGATATCCCAAGATCCAAGGCCGAAGTTGCCGTGAAGCACTAAAGTGAGCTTCCTCGATTCGACGTCGAGTACGAAGAGCTTGCTGTTACGGGTCGTGATCAGGAGCTTCTTGCCGTCTGGGAACCACTGAATCGAGGTGGCAGGGATCTTCGCGCCGTCCGTAAGCTGGGTGGCCTTGCCGCCCATCTGCGGCATGGTGTAGACCTCCCATTCTCCGGTCGCATCGGACACATAGGCCAGGGTCTGGCCGTCTGGCGACCAGGCTGGGCACCGCTCGCGTGAACTCGCAGTGTTGGAGACGTTGCGGGTCTCACCGTTCTTCTGCGGCACACTGAACAGTTCGCCGCGCGCTTCGATGAGCACTCGTGCCCCTGAGGGCGAGATCGCGAGGTCCGTGATGTAGGGGTTCAGGTTCTTGAGCACAGGCCGGGCCGCCACATTGTCGCTGGCGACTTTGGCGCTGAACTTCTCGATCTTCCCGCTCGCGATGTCATAGGTGTAGATTGCGCCATCGCGCTCGTACACGATCGTCTTGCCATCGGTCTTGGGCCACTTGATGTCGGCATCGGCAAACGTGGTGAGCTGCTTGTCCTGTTTCGATTTCAAGTCGTAGCGATAGAGGTTCACTGTGCCTTGGTTGCGGTCGCTGGCGTAGTAGATCGCGTCGCCGACCCACATCGGGAACCAAGAATTCTCACGCTTATGCGGCAGCTCGGAATAGGTGTTGTCCGAGAGGTTATAGATAGACACGAACCCATGCGTGCCACCGCGGTAGCGCCGCCAGTTGAACTGGTGCGATGCCGCGCGGTTGTAGGCGATCGACTTGCCATCCGCCGAGAATGAGCCGTCGGCGATCTCCTGGATGGGCGTGCGCGTCGAGGGGCCTCCTGCGGGATCGACACTCCAGAGCATCTGCATCTGGCCGTTAAAGGTCCCAAAGCTGGACTTGTAGGCGATCTTGCCATCGGGAGTCCACGACACGACGCCGTCGGGATCGGGTTCATAGGTCAAGCGCTTGGGCTCGCCTCCCTCTGAGGGGATGACGTAGATATCGGGCATGCCGTCGTAGCTGGCGTTGAAGGCGATCCATTTGCCGTCAGGAGAAAACTGGGCGCCGGACTCAGCCCCCGGGTGGGAGGTGAGGCGCCGCGCCAGACCCCCGGTGCGGTTGGCGAGCCAGAGGTCGCCGGCATAGGTGAAAACGATTTGGTCGCCGTGAATGTCCGGCATCCGCATGAGGCGCATCTCCTCAGCCTGAAACGGCATGGCGATGAGCGACGCGGCGAGAAGCGTAAGCATGAAATCCTCCAGGGCCGTTCTAAGCCCCGTAGAATTATGGCGATTGCCCTTGCCGGAGTTCCCAAGCTGGCCCCCTTGTTGGGAACTTGGTCCCAGGAGGAGTCGTGTTTCCCAGACCGATCTTCAGGATATGCAAACCAGAGCCCACAGGGCCAAGTTGCGAGCTGAGGGTCACCTCTGGCCGTAGCGGTTCTGGTAGCGATCCCACCATTTCTCGATCTCCTCTCGTGGGATCGGGTTGGGGCCGCCAAGCTGCATCGAGAGAAACACCGTTTTGGCGACGTCTTCGACCATCACAGCCGCCTTGAGCGCCGCTTTCGGGGAACCGCCCCACGTGAACACGCCGTGGTTTCCCATGAGGATCGCGGGTGCTCGTTCATTCCTGCATGCGAGGATCGCTTGCCCAATGTGGTCGCCCTCATTGTTGACATAGGGCGCGCACGGCACCTCGCCACCAAACTCATCGGCGATGGCCGTGAGGACGGGTGGGATCGGTTTGCCTGCGGCCGCAAAGGCGGTCGCGAAGTTGCTGTGGGTGTGGACCACACCCCGAACGTCGGGCATATGTCGATAGAGAAAGAGGTGGTGAGGCAGGTCGACACTTGGCTTGAGCTTTGCCCCCTCGGAGCCATCTTGCTCGATCTCGCCGGTTCTGAGGTTTACCGGTGCGAGCTTCTCGGGGGTGAGCGCGTCGTAGTCCATGCCGCTCGGCTTGATGTAGACCAGACCCGTATCAGGGTCATAGCCGCTGGCGTTCCCGGAGTGCATGGTCACAAGGCCTGCTTTGGGCAGGGCCTGGTTGGCGTCGCAGACGGCTTGTCGAAGGGCGGCAGACATAAGAACAGTCTACTGAAACGGCTCTTCGGTCCAGCGCCCCGGTGCCTCGGGGCCAATCTGTGGCATAATATGACTAGTCATTGACTAGTTTGAATTATGGAAAGTGTTGGCATTTTTGAGGCGAAGACCCACCTTTCGGAGCTTGTTAAGCGGGCTGCAAAGGGAGAGACCATTGTCATCACCATGCATGGGAAGCCGACTGCGCGTCTGATGCCTGTCGAGGAGGCCACACCTAAGATGTCCCTTGATGAAGTGATTGAAGCGATCAGGCAGTTCAGAGCACGCCACGGGAGCTTTTCGATCGACGAGCTCATCGCGATGAAGCATGAAGGTCACCGATATTGACGAATGTCGTTGTCGATGCGTCCGTTGTCCTTGCGTGGTTTCTACGGGACGAACAAAACACTTACGCCGACGCTCTCTTGACTTCAGCAAATTCAGTGTCTTTCCTGGTTCCGCAGCACTGGACATTGGAGATCGCAAATGTCTTTGCACTCGCCGAAAATGTAGGAAGGCTAACAGCATCGGACGTTGCCGGAGCCCTCAACACCTTGGGGAGTCTACAGATTGAAGTCGACTCCGAAACCTATTCGTCGGCCTTTGGCATGACACTCTCCCTTTGCCGACGCCACAGAATCACGGCCTATGATGCCGCGTACTTGGAGTTGGCACTAAGGAAGGGCGCAGGGTTGGCCAGCCTCGACAGAAAACTAGTGGCCGCTGCGGCAGCTGAAGGCGCCACCCTCTTCCAGCCCTGATCTACCCGTTTCTCGCTTCCTCGCGAATCCGAATCATCGCCTTCATTGCGCCGTGAAGGTCCGGGTGGCGCTTCACTTTCCCAAAGCTGTCGTGAAGATCGGAATAGAGCGCATAGAGCCGATCGTACACCGCCACTGCATCGGGCTCAGGGCGGTACACCTCATCCTTCACCCCCGTCATGGCTGCGATCGCCGTGAGCGTGTCTTGGTGCGCGCCGCCAACCACCGACGCCATGATCGCCGAACCCAGCGCACAGGTTTGGGCGGACCGGCTGATCTTCATGGGGCGGTTCAAAACGTCGGCATAGATCTGCATGGTCAGCGGACTTTTCTCCGCGATACCACCGCAATTCACAACTTCTTGAATATTCACGCCATGCTTTTCAATCTGCTCGATGATCTTGCGCGCGCCAAACGCCGTCGCCTCGATCATGGCCCGATAGACGTCTCCGGCCGACGTGTGCAACGACTGGCCGATGAGCAAACCACTGAGCAATGGGTCCACTAGGATCGTGCGGTTGCCATTGTTCCAATCCAGCGCGAGCAATCCGCTTTCGCCGGGCCTCAATTGCTCTGCTTCAGCGGATAGTTCGCCGTGGCCCTTGCCGAGAAGGCGTACCGCCCAATTGAACAGGTCACCAACTGCCGATTGCCCCGCCTCGACCCCCACCATGCCCGGTATGACCGAACCCGGCACCACACCGCAGACTCCCGGAATGTCCGGCGTGTCCTCGCCGCCCACCATGATGTCGCAGGTACTGGTCCCCATGATCTTGACCAGCGTGCCTTGTGCCCGGCGGCACAAACGCCGCGCTTCATGATGAGCGGATCGGTGGTTCCAGTAAGCCAAGCGGGGATGTAGTCCTGACACTCGACCCAAGAGAACGCGGCCTCGAAGACCTTGGGCGCCGTTCGCGCGCAGTGCAGGATCTTTGACCAGAACCACTCGCTGGAATAGGTGCCGCCACACTTGTTTAGGTAAGGCCGGCCCTGGGCGGCAGCCCTCTCAGTGATCTCGGCGGCTTCGGCGTAGCTCGTGTGGTCTTTCCAGAGCCAGGCGTGGGCGGCCAGGTCGTCTTTGAATGCGTCGAGCATCCCAAGCGGCGTGCCGTTCTTGTCCACAGGCAAAGGCGTGGATCCAGTGGTGTCGACGCCGATGCCGACGATGGCCTCGGTCTGAAACGCGTAGTCGTCTGCTTTGGCGTCTTGAACAGCGCCTCGAACGGCCTCCACGAGGCTCCAAAGCCAATCGCCGGGGTTCTGGCGGGCGAGGTTTGGGTCACGCTCATCGAGCAGGATTCCCGCCTCGCCGCTCGGGTAGTTCACGACGGACGTTCCGACTTCCCGGCCGTCGGCGCAGTCCACGACGAGGGCGCGAACGGAGTTCGTTCCGAAATCAATGCCAAGGGTGTAGGTGGGCATGGGCTTGTCCTATTCTGGTTCGAGCGGAGCACACAATGCTCCTTTGCGAAGCGGGCGGGGTCTGGTCTCGGCTATCCTCCAGCTGTGCCTCGGATCGCCATCTTGACGCACAGAAGCGAGGCGTTCGAGCAGGTGCCCTATTACCTGCGCGGAATCGCCGACGTCTGGAAGGAAAGGGGCCTGGATGTCAAAGTCTGCCACGGTCCTGGCCAGGCTGTGGAAGCCGACTTGGCCGTTCTTCACGTGGACCTGACCGAAATTCCAGCCGAATATCGGGCTCTCGCTGCCCGCTATCCGGTCTGCCTGAACCGCCACACCTCCGACATCTCCAAGCGCACGCTTAGCCGGCACCTGGTCCACTATGGCGATGGCTACGATGGTCCGGTGATCGTGAAGGCGGATCGCAACTGCGGCGGCGCCAAGGAGGCCGAGCTGGCCGCACGCCGCGGCGCACGGACAGGTGGTTCGGCGCCCTTTCAAGACTATCAGGTGTTTGAGTCTCCAGAACGGGTGCCTCCGCCAGTCTGGCAGGACCGAGAGTTGGTGGTCGAGAGGTTCCTGCCCGAGATGCAAGACGGGCTCTACAGTCTGCGACTCTGGTATTTCCTTGGCAGCCGAGAGTTTGGCGCGCGCAACTTCTCGGAGAGCCCGATCGTGAAATCGGCGAGCACAATCCGCCGCGAGCCGCTAGAGGATGTGCCCGACGAACTGCGCGAGCTTAGAGCGGAGCTGGGGTTCGACTTCGGCAAGTTCGACTACGCGATCGTAGACGGCCGGGTGGTGCTGTACGATGCGAACCGAACGCCCTGCACCGGTGCAGGGGTGATGGCAAAGAGCGCCGAGCGGTATCGGAACCTTGCTGAAGGGATCTGGGAATACCTGTGAGAATCGGCGAAGAAGCCCCTACGGGTCCAAAAGGGATACTTCGTCCTCAACAAGCAACGTGGGGGCACTATGGATAGTCGGCAACTAGATCGGCAGTGCCTCCCTCGATCCCTTTCGGACGTTCCTTTCGGCCGCCGTCGTCCTTTCCGTCACGATCGACGCTGTAAAGCAGAAAGCCCTTCCCTTGCTTTCGGTACTTGAGCGGCTTGCCGTCAAATGGGTCGATTGGCGGTGACCCAAGGTCCCCAAGCTTCTCAGGAAAGCTGCCATGCTGCTTTCCATAGGCCAGGAGCCGCCAGTAGCCTTCGCTGACCGCCTCGTTGGCAAGGTCTCGCGCCGCCGCCCTGGCGGCCTGGTCGACGGTTGGGATCAAGATCTTGTTCATCAAGTAGCTCAAGTCGTTGTGCGCCTCTTCGCGGGCGGTCTCTTCCTTGAGCACGGCTTCCAGCGCCAGATAGTCCTGCGGGTCCCTTGGCATCCGAGCCAACATGCGCCGGTGGAACTGGATATACCTCGCTTGCCAAGCATCCTTGAACCGACCGACGAAGCCGTCCGCGTAGAATCCTGGAGGCCCACTCCCGTCGGTACGCTCGCTTGGCGCGGCGAGCAGCTCCACCTCTCTCATGTTCTTGATACTGCGAAGTGTGGATAGCCCAAGAACGAAGTCTCCTTTGAAGGCAGCCCGAAAGTCGACGTGGACTGCCCGACGGGAAAGACGTTCACCCATCGCGATCGCCCTGGAGTCGCCCCCACGCTCTTTCAGAATCTGCCGGAGACCCGTGTGCGTGATCGCGTTGAGCGCAATCTGGACCAATGCGCCAATTAGGCACGGTTCACGACCCGCCATGTCGGCAATGCGGAAGGACGCTACCAAGTCCCTCTCGGCGGCTCCCCAATCGCCGCGCCGCGCCGCGATGTTCGCCCGGCCAACGAGCACGCGAACGACGTTCTTGAGATTCGCGAACTCTGGAAACAGCACTTTCGCCCCAAGTCCGTAGTCCTTCCCAAAGTCGCACGCTGGCAGCTTGGCAGCAGCAACGATGGCATCGATCTGCGGTCCCACCTTGCTCAAAAGCAGCTTTGCTTCTTTGAGCTCGGAAGGGCCGGCTTTGCCGGTCGCGATGCTGCCGAAGACCCGCCTTGAAGTCGAAGCAGTGACGACTTTCCTTACGGCTTCGCTCTCGTTAGCCAGAGTCGGGCCGGCGTTCTGGTTGGGGTCGATCGGGCGCTTGACGAAGAGCTCTTCCGACGTGAGCGGCAGACCTTCACGCCTTGCCGCCGCCACTTCCTTGGGCAGGTCTCTTGCTGCAGCATCCGCGCCTCCCAAGAGCGCCTGCCACAGGACAAAGCCACCCAGACCGCAAATCCCTAGGCACACCAGCACCGTGATGCCAAAAACCCACCAGACCGGCTTGACGCGTCTAGCCATGGAGACGAGCATACTCCGGCGGCTCAGCGCCGAGAGCAAAGCCGCCGGTACTCTCCCACCATGCTCCTTACGAGCCTGATCTTCGCTATGGCTACGATCCCGCAACACACCTTCGGTTGGAACGACACCGACTTTCTGCTAGACGGCAAGCGCTTCCTGATCCGCTCGGGCGAGATGCATCACGAGCGCATCCCCGTGCCCTACTGGCGGCACCGGCTGAAGATGGCCAAGGCGATGGGCCTGAACACGGTCTGCGCGTACCTGTTTTGGAACCACATCGAGCCCGAACCGGGCAAGTGGAACTTCAAGGGCCCTTCGGACGTGGCGGCTTATTGCAGGATCGCACATGAAGAGGGCCTGAAGGTCATCCTTCGGCCCGGACCCTACTCCTGCGCCGAGTGGGAGTTTGGCGGTTTTCCCTATTGGCTGCTCAAACACGAGGGGATTCAGCTTCGCACGCGGGACCCCCAATATCTGGCAGCGGTAAAAAAGTACCTGGCAGCCGTCGGAAAAGAGCTAGCCCCCCTTCAGTGGACCCGTGGCGGACCCATCATCATGGTCCAGGTCGAAAACGAGTACGGCAGCTACGGCTCGGACAAGGAGTACATCGGGATCGTGGCACAGGACCTTCGCGACGCCGGCTTCGAGGTGCCGCTCTTTACCTGCGATGGCCCGAGCCAGCTCAAAAACGACACGCGCGATGACCTGTTCTGCGCGGTCAACTTCGGCGGCAATCCCGAGCCGCACTTCAAGGCGCTGCGCGAGATACGGCCCAAGGGTCCGCTCATCTGCGCCGAGTTCTATCCGGGATGGTTCGACTCTTGGGGCGGGAAGCATCACACCGGCTCGGTCGAGAGTGTCGTCAAAGACCTCAAATACATGCTGGACCACAACGCTTCGTTCAGCATCTACATGGCGCACGGTGGCACGTCGTTTGGGTTCAACAGCGGCGCGAACTGCCCGCCGTTCTCGCCTCAGAGCACGAGCTACGATTACGACGCGCCGATCAACGAGAACGGTCAGGCGACGCCCAAGTTCCACGCCCTACGAGAGCTTTTCGCCAAGTACCTGCTCCCTGGGGAGACCCTGCCGCCTGTACCGACAGGAATTGCTGTCGGCTCGCTCAAGCCGGTGCGTCTGACGGAGTTCGCTTCGCTTGCGGCGAACCTGCCGAAGCCCAAGCGCTCGCCCAGACCACTCACGTTCGAGGACGTGAACCAGGCTTACGGAGCTGTTCTCTACCGGACGTCGTTGCCGGCAGGGCCGGCTTGCCGGCTCAAAGTAGATGAGATCCATGACTACGCCGTGGTCTCCGTGGACGGCAAGAGAGTTGGAGTGATCGATCGGCGTCGCGGGAAGAACACGCTCGACCTTCCAGTTCGGAAGAAGCCAGCAACACTGGACCTTCTGATCGAGGCCATGGGCCGCGTGAACTACGGCGGCTTCATCCACGACAAGAAGGGACTGGTCGGCAGCGCCTCATTGGTGAATGCAGGGGAGAACACACCCCTGAAGGGCTGGCGAATGTTCAGGCTGCCCTTCGACGCGGAGCACCTCAAAACCCTCAAGTTCGGAAGATCGGTGGGAAGAGGGCCTGGCGTGTATCGAGGCCATCTGGAGATCTCCGAGCCCAAAGACACCTTTCTTGACGTCCGCAACTGGAACAAAGGCATGGTTTGGGTGAACGGCCACAATCTGGGCCGGTTCTGGAGCATCGGCCCGCAGCAGACGATGTACTTGCCCGGTTGCTGGCTCAAAAAGGGAAAGAACGAGGTGCTGGTGCTGGATTACGGCGACAAGGTCGCCAAACCCACGGTCCAGGGACTGACGAAACCGATCCTGGATGAGCCGCACCCCGAGGCGACCAACCTTCACCGCAAGCCGGGCCAGAACCTGGACCTCACGGGCTATCTGATGGCAGCAAGCGGCGCCTTCGAGCAGGGCGACAAGCCTCAAAGCTTCAGTTTCGCACCGATTCAGGCTCGCTTCGTGTGCTTGAAGTCCCTCGGATCGCAGGCTGGCGACCCGTATGCCAGTTGTGCGGAGCTCTATGTGCTCGGCGGGGACGGCAAGCCGCTCTCGCGGGCTGGCTGGAAGATCTCCTTTGCCGACAGCGAGGAATCGGAAGGCGAGGACGGCAGCGCGGACAACCTATTGGACGATAATCCAAAGACGATCTGGCACACGCAGTGGGTGAGCGGGAGTCCTGCCCATCCCCACGCGGTCGTGATTGACCTGGGCAAGGTCCAGACGCTCTCGGGATTCACCTATGTCCCGCGCCCAATGCAGTCGAACGGCCACCCGCCTGGGAGGATCAAAGGGTTCGAGTTCTACTGCAAAGAATAGGGATGAGGGCGATCGCTGCTTCGTTCACGCCGCAAGGACCCCTCAACCGGTTCGCTGACGCCCGCTGGCCTCTCCCACAAGGAAGATGAGGCCATGTGTTCGCGGGACCGCAGTCGAGGACCTGCGGCCCGCGAAGACGCATGTGCACCAGGCTCCAGGGCTTCGCCCTTCGCTTCAACGGGTCTGCCCTGAGGGCCTGCCCCTTCCTCCGCAGAACTCATTGAAACAGACCCGCGAGGAGCCAGGAGGCTCCAAACCAGATCGCAATGACGGTGGTGGGCTTCCCCTAAGGGGCGCAGGAAATCGCACGACGGTAGACTCTATGCTGCAGTGAAACGACCTGCGCCGCTGCTGCTCCTCGTGTCCGTGCTCGCGCTCGCGGCGAAGGGCCCCGCGACGTGCAGGCAAGCGGACCCGCTGACTTCCGGGGACAGGGCCTACCTGCGCGATCTGGCCCGCGACACCTGGCGCTGCATCGCGGGGCTGGAACACCCTGAAACGGGCCTGCCCTACGACAACTCGGACAAGGGCGAATTCACCTCCGTCTCGAACATAGGCTTCTACCTTTCCAGCGTCGCCGCGGCAGAACGGCTGGGCTTCATTCGCCATGAAGAGGCCGTTGCGCGCCTCAAGAAGACCCTCGCGAGTGTGCTGAAGCTCCAGAAGTGGCGCGGCTTTCAGCAGTGCTGGAACTCGGTGCTCACGCTCCAGCCCGCAACGCACGACACCGCGATCTCCATCCTCGACAGCGGCAACCTGGCTGCGAGCCTGCTCGCGGTGGCGCAGATGACGCCAGAGGTCAGCGAGCCCAGTCGGCGCTTGTTTAAGGCCATGGAGTGGAAGTGGTTCTACGACCCCGCTGCCGAGGCGCTCTTCGGCGGGTATGACACGAAGACCGGAGTCATGAACCCTCGATGGCATCTGAGCGCTTTGGGCACCGACGCCGAGCTCGCGCTCTTCTTGGCCGTCGCATCCGGTCAGGCGCCGGCGAGCATCTGGAGTAAGCTCGACACCTCCAGAGAGTCCCGTTACGGATTCGAATACCTGAAGCCCGGATGGCAGGGCGGCGGGCTGTTCATGCATTTCATCTCTGGCATTTGGCTGGACAATCGTGGCACCTTGATGGAAAAGTCGGCAAAGAGCTTCGCCGCCGCCCAGATCGAGCACGCGAAGAGGGTCGGCTCCCCGGTCTGGGGCTGGTCCGCCTCCGACAACCCTGCCGGCGGCTACCTTGGATGGGGCGCGCTGATCGACGAGGTCGTCACGCCCCACGCCTCGGTCCTCGCGATCGAGCACTTTCCCAGAGAGGTCGTTTTCAACCTCAGAGCTATCGAGAAACTAGGTGCGCGCAGCCGCGGGCAGGGGTTCTTCGACGCGATCAATACGAAGTCCCGGCTCTGCTCAAAGAAGTTTCTGATGCTCGACCAGGGCATGCTCCTCTTGAGCTTGACGAACTTCCTGGAGAACGGCGCGGTCCGGGCAGCGTTCCAGCAGGACCCCGCGGTCCAGTCGGGTCGCCGCAAGATCGCCTTCTTTAAGGGCCGTTGACACCCTAAGCCCATCGCCCCTCGCCTCGCCTCTCGCCCCTCCCCTCGCCCTTCGCCTCTCGCCTCTCGCTCATTATAGTAGACGTATCCCTACTATTTTGTGATATAATGTCCACATGTCTCTGCAGCCGGTGCTCTTCCAGCCGCCGCCGATGGTTCGCCCCAGCTTCAAACTGGGGCCTGCCGAGGTCGCTTTGCGGAATTCGAGGCAAATCCTGGCAAGAGGTGTCGGGCGGACCGAAGCCTACGATTTCACGCTAAACCCCTATGTCGGGTGTCAATTCGGGTGCAGCTACTGCTACGCCGCAGCCTTTGTGCCGGATGAGGCCCGTCGGCAGGAATGGGGACAGTGGGTGGAGGTCAAGGAGAATGCCCTTCAGCTTTTGCGGCAGAGGCGGGACCTCGCCGGCAAGACCGTCTACCTAGGCTCTGCGACCGACCCTTACCAGCCCGTCGAGAGCCGCACACGCCTCACGCGCCGGATTCTCGAGTACCTCGCCACCTTGAACCCTCAGCCGAGGATCGTCATCCAGACCCGCAGCCCTTTGGTGACTCGGGACATCGACGTGCTGCTTCGCTTTAGCAGGCTGCGGGTCAACGTGAGCGTGACCACCGACGACGACGAGGTGCGCCGAAGCTTCGAGCCGAACGCACCGACCATCCCCGCCCGGCTTGCCGCTCTTCGAGAGCTCAGGGCCGCAGGACTCAGGACGGGATGCTGCCTGGCGCCGCTGTTGCCGGTTCGGGATGTCTCGGCTTTCGCCAAGACTCTGGCAGAACTCGGGGCCGAGCGATACGGCGTGAGCTACCTCCATGCTCCGAGGGAGGGTTTCGCCGCCGGGAGTCGGGAAGCCGGGCTCAAACTTGCCCAAGCTGTCGGTTGGAACCTTCAGAGCTACCGGCGAACCGTGGCTCAGCTTCAAGAGCGCCTCCCCGAACTCCTCTTCGGCCCCAGGGTCTTTGAGCCGGAATAACCGCTGACTTGGCGTTAGGTCTTTGTCCCTGCGCAGTGTTCGGCAAGAAGAGGGGGATGTATAATCGCCTGCCCGATGCTGACCTTTCGGCCGTTCCAACGCACGGATGAGGAATACGCGGCGCTTGTACGCGTGTACAACGTCATCTGGCCGGACCGGCCGACCACGCTCGAAGCCGAGCGCTTCAGCGATGAGACCCGCGACCCGCAGAGGTTCTTCGAGCGTTTTCTGGTTTCAGAAGATGGAAAGGACATCGGCTATGCGACCGCGGGCGAGTCCTCCTGGAGCCACCGGGAGGGCAAGTACTTCGTCGGCATCGAATTCGTGCCCGGCAAGGAGGGCTGCTTCCATGAGGCGCTGGACTTCCTGAAGGCGCGAATCGCCGATCGCGGCTACAACCACCTCGTCTTTTGGACGCGCAGCGACAAAGTCAAGCAGATCGAGAACTACCGATCGATCGGCGCGGAGAACACCCAGCGCCAGCCGATCTCCGAGCTCGATCTTCCCTCGTTCGATCCAGCGGTCTGGAGCTCGTCTTTGGCGCAATTCAGGGATGCCGGCTTCGCCATGCGCACCCACGCCGAGATGAACGACGCCGGCTTTGACTGGCGGCCGGACCATTACGCGCTGGAATGCGAGCTTTGGGAGGACGTGCCCTACACCGATACCATCACGATGCGCCCGTTCGAAGAATGGCTGAAGAGCAATGAGGGTTCCCCCGATTACCGAGCAGATCTGAATTACGTCGCTTTCGACGGGGATCGGATGATCGGCATGAGCCATGTGTTTCGCGATGCGGGCAGCGCAGCCCGGCTCTTTACAGGGCTCACCGGAGTCCTCCGCGATTTTCGCCGGAAGGGAGTGGCGACGGCGCTCAAGGTGGCCTGCCTGACACGGTGCAAGGAGCTTGGCTTCAAGGTTGTGGAGACGGACAACGAGGAGAAGAACCCGATGCTCGACCTGAACATCGCGCTGGGTTTTCGAAAGGTCTTCGAGTGGATGCAGTTCGAGCTCAAGCTCCCCGGCGCGACGAACTGAGGGCGGAGGCTCGGGGGGAGCCATAGGTGAGCCGGAAACAGGAGAAACGGCGAAAACCGCTGGCGACAGGCGACCCCTTTCTCATCCTCACGCACTCTCGCTCATCCTCATGCATCCTCGTTCACCATTAACGCTCCGCGCCAGACATCGGTACGGGCGAGCGGCTCACAGTTGCGCTCAGAAGTACTCCGCTTGGACTGAAAACAAGGTCCCCGTCTTCTTCGACGAACGGATCGGCGGTGCCGTGGTGGTACTCCCAGCGCTCTCCCCCGTCCGGCAGGGCAACCACTGACTTCGGCTCTCCAAGAATCTGGAGGACCTTCTCCTGGGACATGCCGGCGGCGACCCGGTGATCTTTGATGAGCTGGATCGGGTTGTCGGGCGGCGCGGGGCCGATGATCCAGTAGACGCCGAGTACCGCGACCAAGAGAAACGCAAGCGGGCCCCCGATCATGAAGAGGTAATCGAGGGCGGTCAAAGGCTGCTGCCTTGCGGGGCGAGGCATGGGGAGAGTTTGGCGCATTGGGGAAGGGCCCACAGGCAAGCTGCCTGCGCTAGGGTAGCCGATGGCCCATCTTCTCGCGCTTGGTGGCCATGTACTTGGCGCGGGTGGGGGCGGGCTCCGCGATCAGCGGCACGTGCTCGACGATCTCGAGCCCGTAGCCCTGGATTCCCGCGACCTTGGCCGGGTTGTTGGTCATCAGCCGAAGCTTGCGTACGCCCAGATCGGCCAAGACCTGCGCGCCGAGCCCATAGTCGCGAAGGTCCGCCTTGAAGCCAAGCGCCTGATTCGCTTCCACCGTGTCGAGGCCATTGTCCTGAAGGGCATAGGCCTTCAGCTTGTTGATCAGGCCGATGCCGCGGCCCTCGTGCGGGATGTAGACGACGATCCCCTTGCCCTCTTCCTCGATCCGCTCCAGCGCCATGGTCAATTGGTCGCCGCAATCGCAGCGAAGAGAGTTGAGCAGGTCGCCGGTCACACAGCTCGAATGCATGCGCACCAGCACAGGCTCGTTGCCCGCGACCTCGCCCTTGACGATCGCCACATAGGGCTGGCCCTCGATGGTCGTTTCAAACGCATAGAGTGTGAAGTGGCCGTAGCGGGTCGGGAACTCGATCGGGCCTGCCGCGAGCTTGATCAGGTGCTCGTGCATGCGCCGGTAGGCGATCAGGTCGGCGATCGTGATGATCCCTAGACCATGCTCTTCCGCAAACTGAATCAGCCCATCCATCCGGAGCATCGTGCCGTCCTCGGCGAGGATTTCACAGCCGACGGCAACCGGTTTCTTGCCCGCTAGACGGCACAGGTCCACCGAGGCTTCCGTGTGGCCCGCGCGCTGGAGAACGCCACCTGAGGCGGCTCTGAGCGGGATCACGTGTCCCGGCCGCATCAGATCCGATGGCTGGGCGTCTGGGTCGCAGAATACGTGAACGGTCTTCGCCCTGTCAAAGGCCGAAACACCCGTCGTGGTGCCAACTGCCGCATCGACGGTTTCGGCCATCGCCGTACCCAGACGTGCCGTATTGGTCTTGGTCATCATGGGGATCTGGAGTTCGGCAAGGCGCTCGGCGGTCGTCGGGATGAACGGCACGCCGCGCCCGAATTTGACCATGAAGTTCATCGCCTCGGGCGTACAGTCCTCGCCCGCCATGATGAGGTCGCCCTCGTTCTCGCGGTCGGGGTCGTCGACGACGATCACCATGCCGCCGCGCTGGATGGCCTCAATGGCATCAGGAATGGAAATGATGGGCATTCGAGTCTATTCTACGGCTGAAAGGCCGGCCGCGGCATCAGGGGGTAGACTCGGAGCACACTTCCGCTCCTTCCGATTGTTCTTTTGTGACCCAATGCCTCGGGACGGGCGGCCACAGGAGAACCACCCATGAACACGTTTGGAGCGCGATCCACCTTTCAAACCGGCGGGAAAACCTACACCTTCTATCGCCTGGCGGCCCTTTCCGAAAAGGGCCACGCCATTGACAGGCTGCCCTTTGGTCTCAAGATCTTGCTCGAAAACTTGCTCCGCACCGAAGACGGCCAGGCCGTGACGGCCGCGGACATTGAGGCGCTCGCCTCCTGGAACCCCAAGGCGGAACCCAGCAAGGAGATCTCTTTCACACCCGCGCGGACCCTGCTCCAAGATTTCACCGGAGTGCCTTGCGTTGTTGACCTTGCTTCGATGCGCGATGCCATGACGCGCTTTGGCGGCGACCCGCAGAGGATCAACCCCCTCAGCCCGGTGGAGTTGGTGATCGACCACTCGGTCCAGGTGGACGCCTACGGTTCTGAGGCGGCTATCCAGATCAATCGCGACCTGGAATACAACCGCAACGAAGAACGCTACAAGTTCCTCAAGTGGGGCCAAGGCGCGCTGGGAAATTTCAAAGCCGTGCCGCCCAACACGGGAATTGTCCATCAGGTGAACCTGGAATATCTGGCGCGGGTGGTGATGGCGTCTCCACCCCCAACCCCTTCCTCATTTTCGGCGGGGGCCGAAAACAAGGAGGGGGCTCTTGCCTATTTCGACACCCTTGTCGGAACGGACTCGCACACCACGATGGTCAACGGCCTCGGCGTCCTCGGTTGGGGCGTTGGCGGCATCGAGGCCGAGGCGGCGATGCTCGGCCAGCCCGTGGCGATGTTGATCCCGCAGGTGGTGGGCTTCCGACTTTCCGGCTCGCTGCCGGAAGGCGCCACGGCGACCGACCTCGTGCTGACGGTCACCCAGATGCTGCGCGCGAAGGGCGTGGTGGGCAAGTTTGTGGAGTTCTATGGTCCCGGTGTGGCGGCGCTCCCTGTGGCCGATCGCGCGACGCTCGCCAACATGGCGCCCGAGTATGGTGCGACCTGCGGCCTGTTCCCGATCGATGAGGAAACTTTGCGCTACCTGCGGCTGACCGGCAGGCCCGAGGAGCAGGTTCAGCTCGTCGAAGCCTATGCCAAAGCACAGGGGCTCTTCCACACGGCCGATTCTCCTGAAGCCGAATACACGGACACGCTTTCGCTCGACCTCTCGACCGTCGTGCCCAGTATGGCGGGCCCCAAGCGTCCGCAGGATCGCGTCACCCTCGCAGAGGCTGGGGCTTCGTTCCAGAAAGCGTTTCCCGATGCGGTGGGTTTCGATCGAACCCGCCTCTCCAATGGCTCGGTGGTGATTGCCGCGATCACGAGCTGCACCAACACCAGCAACCCCTCGGTCATGGTGGCGGCGGGCCTGGTTGCGAGGAAGGCGAACGCGCTGGGACTCAAAGCCAAGCCTTGGGTGAAAACGAGCCTCGCGCCGGGGTCGAGGGTCGTCACCAGCTACCTGAAGCAAGCCGGGCTGCTGGCAGAGCTTAACCAACAGGGCTTCAATGTGGTGGGCTACGGATGCACGACCTGCATCGGCAACTCGGGCCCGCTTCCCGAGGAAGTGGGGAAGCAGGTTCGAGAGCAGGAACTGGCAGTCGTCTCCGTGCTCTCGGGCAACCGCAATTTCGAGGGCCGCGTGAACGCGGACGTCAAGGCCAACTACCTCGCCTCCCCGCCGCTGGTCGTGGCCTATGCGCTGGCCGGCACGATCAACATCGACCTCTCATCCGAACCGATCGGCACGGGATCAAATGGGCAGGACGTGTACCTGAAGGACATCTGGCCCACCCAAAAGGAGGTCGCCGATACGGTCGCTTCTTGCGTGCAAGCCGACATGTTCCGCAAGAACTATGGCGAGGTGTTCAAGGGCGATGAGAAGTGGGAGGCGCTCAGCTCTCCGGCCAGCGAGAACTACGCATGGGATGGCGATTCGACCTACATTAGGCAAGCGCCCTACTTTGACGACATGCCGCTCGAAGCGCCGAAGCAGGTCGCCGAGATAAAGGGGTTGCGCGTGCTGGCGATGCTGGGGGACAGCGTCACCACCGACCACATTTCTCCCGCAGGCAGCATCAAGGGCAACTCGCCCGGGGGCCAGTATCTGGTGGACCACGGCGTCACCCCAGAGCTCTTCAACAGCTACGGCTCGCGGCGAGGCAATCACGAGGTGATGGTGCGCGGCACGTTCGCAAACGTTCGGCTGCGCAACCAACTCGCGCCAGGGACCGAAGGGGGCTTCACCACCCACTTCCCGAGTGGGGAAGTCACGAGCATCTTCGAGGCCTCGGAGCGCTACAAGCACGACGGGACGCCGCTCCTGGTGCTGGCCGGCAAGGAATACGGCACCGGTTCAAGCCGCGACTGGGCGGCCAAAGGCGTCCTGCTGCTCGGCGTGAAAGCGGTGATCGCCGAGAGCTTCGAACGAATCCACCGCTCAAATCTGATCGGAATGGGTGTCCTGCCGCTTCAATATCTTGAGGGGCAGAGTGCAGCCACCCTGGGTCTTTCAGGTACCGAGACGTTCGATCTCGTCGACCTGCCGAGCGAATTCGCGCAGGGCTTCCCGAACGGCCGAAAGCTCAGGGTCCGGGCGACCACCGAGAACGGCGCTGCAAAGGAGTTCGAGGTGCTGGTCCGGCTGGATGCGCCGCAGGAGTTCCAGTACTACCGCCACGGCGGGATCCTGCAGTACGTACTGCGGCAGTTGCTGAAGGGATAACGGTTGGCAATTGACGGTGGCCGGCACATGGCGGGTCTGGACGGAGGGCGGGGTTTACCCCGCCTTTTCAGGGCAAGCGGGCTTCAGCCCGCGCAAGGCGCACGCGCGCTACTCCTGGTTCGCTGCAATTGCAGTCGTCAGCGCATGCCTCTCGGCTGAAGGCCGCGGCACCACCTTGCCGGGATAGGAAAGCTCCAACAACGCCTGCTGCCCCGCTTCGACCACCTTCTCGCCGGTCGTTCGGCCATGAAATCCCAGCGTTGCCTCATACCCCCCACGGTCATAATCCGCGGGTTCCAACACATACCCAATCCACCCGTTCACGTGGCTGACCACCATCACGCTTGAAAAGCCAAGCCCAAGGCCATAGTTGCGAATCCGCCATCCGAGCGCCCCTGAAGGCTCGCCGGGAACGCCGACGACGGCGATTTTCCCGATTCGAAACGCATAGATCTTCGCGGTCGTGGGTGCAAAGGTGCCGACCACCATCTTGGCGAGCGCGTCGGGAATCTTGTTGACCTTGGCGAATTCGGGATGGGGGCTGACCGGGTCCAACTTGAAGGGAAGCTCGAGCCATCGGAACGGTTCAAGCGCCTTTGGCCCGGCGAACTGCTGAACGCGGGGCGTCGCTCTGCCGACAGTTTCGGCAAAATTGGCGATCCGCTCTTCAGGCGTCGAGCCCGGCGCTCGCGGAGAAACGTCGCCGATGGCGCCCTGCAAGACCGCCGCGCCCAATTGCCTCGCGACCCGGCCGGGCCAATCGCCGCTGGTCTGGGTTCGATCGGAGTCGTGAAACGTGGCGTGCGCCGCGTAGTGGAACCACGCCGGGAGTTCCACACCCAGTAGCCCAGGCGTCTCGCCTGGGATGCTAGGCCTCGCGCTTCCGGCAACGAAAAACGAAACCAGCGTCCCCTCAGGATCGGGATGCCCTCCAGCGCGCCGCGCCCGGTTCAGCGGCAATAACATCGTCTTCACCACCATCCCGTCGACAACCCTTGGCGCCGCATCCATTGCCTGCTTGATGCCTGTGGCGATCCGGTCGGCGTACCAGTCCAACCACCGCTTCGAGAAAAGCGCGATGCCGGGGACCTTTATTTTCATGCGCTCGTTCAGCATCTGGCTGTCGGGCGCGCAGTGGGTGTGCGTCGCGGCAAGAAACAGTCCGAGTGTCGCAGGCAGACGCTTCCGAACCTCGGCGGCCAGACTCTCCGGGATGGTCAAGAGTTCGGCGCTGGCGATCGCGACCTTGGTGTTCTGCTGCTCCAGCACGATCACGCGCAGCTTCAGGTCCTCACCTCCGGGTAGGAAAGGAGACTCCTTTCGAGCGGTGTAGCCGCCCAGCGGCAGGGCTTCCGGCGGAATGAGGCTGATCTCGGCGCTGCGGACAAGAAGGGGTGAAAGCGTTGAAACGGCGATTCCAGCCGCAGCGAGGATCATGCGGTGATTATGGGACCATCCGTGCGGCACCCTTCCTCGATGGTGTCCCACTTTGGGTCAGTTCACGGCGAATAAGGCGCTTCGTGAGCTTGGGTTGGTCCTGTGCGGGAGCTAACTACCTTATTGGCCCACCATGTATTCGTGGCTGGAGAATCTGGTCGCAGAGACCTGGGTAGGTTGGCGGTCTGGACCATTGTCGTTGGCTCGCTTGCCGGAATCGCTCTGTCGCCACACGTGTTCGTCGCCTGGATTTTCGACCTCCTGCTCTTCGCAACCCTCGCGTTCGTGCTTTTGCGGGCTCAGGCAGGCTATCGGGGATGGGGCGCCGCGGCCCTTGGCGGGTTCCTCGGAGCCGCCTTGCCGTTTGGGCTGATGGTCGGCTTTGGCGACCGGTTGGAGCCGTTCATGTCCCGGCACGGAGTCGACGCGCTCGCTTTCCCTTTGTTTGTGCGGATGCTGGCCATGCCGACGGCCTGTGTGCTGTGCGCTTGGACAGCCGCCGGCTTTGCCCGGGCACTACGCAAGCCATAATGGAGATGAGGCAGGCAAAAAGGGATTTCAGCATGGCAGCACCCACCCAGATCCAGTACGTTTCAGACGCAAGCGGCAAGCCCGTGGGCGTGCTCGTACCTATCGCTCTTTGGCGCGAGATTGAGTCCGAGCGTGAGACGGCGTACTTGCTGAAGAGCGAAGCCATGAAAGCCCGCCTGATCGAAGCAAAGAAGAGAAAGACCGGGACCTCGTTGAAAGATGTCCGAACCAAGCTTGGAATTTGATATTCGCGCCTTCGAAGACCTTGCCTGGTGGATTGAGCAAGAGCGCAAGAAGGCGCTTCGTATTTTCAAACTCGTATTGGAGGTGGGACGCACACCGTTTGAGGGTACAGGCAAACCCGAGCCCCTCAAGCACGAGCTTTCCGGATGCTGGTCACGGCGAATAGACCGAGAACATCGACTTGTCTACCAAGTTCTCTCTGACGGGAAGATTCGCATTCTCGCATGTCGGTACCACTACTGATGCAAGGCAAGGACCTCACCCCAGACGAAATCCTGCGCTACTCGCGGCATCTCATCATGCCGGAGGTCGGACTGGAGGGCCAGGGCAGGCTCAAGGCGGCCAGCGTGCTGCTCGTCGGCGCGGGTGGGCTCGGCTCCCCGGCAGCCATGTACCTTGCGGCTGCAGGCGTTGGCAGGCTTGGGCTGGTGGACTTCGACGTGGTCGATTTCACCAACCTCCAACGCCAGGTGATCCATGGCACGCCGGACGTCGGGAAACCCAAACTCCAGTCGGCTCAGGAGACGATCGAGGCGATCAATCCGAAGGTCCACGTTGAGCCTTATGAGACGCTTCTCAGCAGCGAGAACGCCCTCGATATCTTCCGCGGTTACGACGTGATCGTCGACGGCACCGACAACTTTCCCACTCGGTACCTGGTGAACGACGCCTGTGTGCTGCTTGGCAAACCCAACTGCTACGGCTCGATCTTCCGGTTCGACGGCCAGGCGACGGTGTTTCACCATCCGGTGGGAGAGAATGGGGGCACAGGGTACGGGGTGCAGGGTTCAGGGCCTGACGAAGATAGGGACAGAGGGAACAGGGGACAGGGAGACACGGGGAGAGGGGGACACGGAGTCGAAGGGACAGGGAGACAGGGAGAGAGGGGGACGGATTCGTCAATCGCTGATTCACAATCCACAATCCGAAATCCGCAATCTGCAATCGAACTCGGTCCCTGCTATCGGTGCCTCTATCCCGAGCCTCCACCGCCGGGCACGGTTCCGAGCTGCGCCGAGGGCGGCGTGCTGGGCATTCTGCCGGGCGTGATCGGTCTCATTCAGGCCACCGAAGCGGTAAAGATCATCCTCGGCAAGGGCGAGTCGCTTGCGGGCAGGCTGTTGCTTTACGATGCCCTGAACATGAGATTTCGGGAGCTCAAGATACGGAGAGACCCGAATTGCCCGGTTTGTGGGGACCATCCGATGGTCACCAAGCTTGTCGATTACCACTCCTTCTGCGGCGTTCCGGGGCACGGGGTCAACCAGGCGCTCTACGAAGATGAGATCGAGCCAACAGCCCTTAGGGCCATGGCCAAAAAGGGGGACCGGTATGTGCTCATCGACGTTCGCGAGCCGCACGAATACGAGATCAACCGGATCGAGGGCTCGAAGCTGATCCCTTTGCGCGACCTCCCTGAGCGGGTCAGCGAGCTGGACTCAGCAGACGAAATCGTGGTGCACTGCCTGGTGGGCCAGAGAAGCGCCGAGGCGTGCCAGTTCCTGAAGACCGCCGGGTTCAAGAAGGTCCGCAACCTGCGCGGAGGCATTCGCAAATGGATCGACGACGTCGAGCCGGATATGGTGCGGTACTAGGCGCACTTCACAGGTCTTCTCCGCCTCCCCTTGTCGCGAATCGATTAGGGGAGGGGGAGGGAGGTTCCGGCATTAAGGACATTGGGACGACGGGTCAGGGAACCGTAGCCGCGGGTCTTTAACCTCCGGCCGGGGATTCAGGGGATAGCTCTTGCGGTCGCCAAATCTGGCGGTCTTTGCTAAGGCTTCGACTAAAATGTCCAAACCATGGTTACTCCAAACTCCGTCGCCGAGCATCTGGGCTCTCTTTCACCGGAAATCCGCGAGTCTGTCGAGAAGCTCCGCGCCAAGGTCCTTGAGCTTGTGCCAGAAGCGGTGGAAACCATCAGCTACGGGATCCCTACGGTCAAGATGCGTGGCCGCGGGATCGTCCATTACGCAGGGTTCAAGAACCACTGCAGCTTCTTCCCCGGCGGCGCCATCGTGGATCGCTACGCAGAGGAGCTCCAGGGCTACAAGACCAGCAAAGGAACGATCCAGTTCACCCCTGACCACCCCCTTCCCGACGCCCTGATCGAGAAGATCATCCGGGACCGCATCGAAGCCGAGCTACCGAAAATGAAGGAATAGGCCACCTTTGGGAGTGCGCGGACTTGTCCGCGTGGTTCTTACCATCGCAGGCTAAAGCCTGCGACTACGGGCCCAAAGAACATCCAGGAAGCAGGCTAAAGCAAGCGGCTCCTGGCACGGCAATTCAGAACGCAGGCTAAAGCCTGCGGCTACGGGCCCAAAACATTCAGGAGGCTGGCGAAAGCCTGCGGCTGTACTGCTCACCGAAAGGGATCTGACAGCAGAAAGGTCATTCAAGACGGGTCACCGACCTCACGCGCCACCTCCCCGGTCGACCTTGGAATGACACCTTCCACTTCTCGCTGATCACGAAAGCCTTCGCGAGGTCATTCGTGAGGTTGCCCACGTCATCGACGTTGAGGTAATAGCCCTCCCGCGCCTCGTATAGAACCCTCCAAAGCTTTCTGCCCAATGCACCGGGCACCCGCCCCTCAAAGGTCTTGCGTTGCTTGTGGCGGACCAATCCCGCAAGGTCGTCCAGTTCGGCGAACGCCGTGGGCTGACGCACCTTGGAGGTGAGTTTGAACCGCCCGCTGGAAAATCGCCAATCGTAGACATAGAGTAGATGGGGCCCGGCATGAGGGCTGCCCAGATGCTTCGGGTAGAGCCGCACCCTGGCGCGCGCGTGGTTCGGGTCGACACGGCCGTTTGACCGGACGAACGAGCACCCGCCGCTGAGTTCCGCTTCCTCGTTGATCACCTGCTTCGCCTTCCAGCCGGTAGGACCCTTGCGAAACACGTAGAGGGTGGGCCACGTCCAGTTGCCGCCGCTATATCCCACTCCAGCCGCGCGGATCGTGTCGCCGCGCCAATAGAAATCAGCGGACGTCCAGCCCATGTCGTTCTTCCGATCGAGGTGCTGAACCCGGTTACGCCCGCCTTCGGGCCAGATGAAATAGAGTTGGCCCGGTCCCATGAACCCGTTCTCGGTCCAGAGGATGACCCCGCGCTTGTCACCCACCGTCCGAATCACGCTTTGCTTGGTATCGACGTAGAGGTCGTGCTTCTTGCCAGTCAGGATCAGGGCACGATGAAATTGGGTGCCTTGGAGCTTGACGCTCTGAAGCGCTGCTTCGAGGTCGGCAGCGAAGTCCCTCTGAGCAAGAACGATTACGACGGCAAACGCAACCATGGTCCCTTGGAACGGACGTTACCCGGCGAATCCCGAGAAGGCCCCTCTGTATGATCTGTCGACGACGCTTCCCGAAGTTAGCGGCCACGATGAGATCTCTGTTGGACAGTGCAAAGGCATGATTCCCATAGACATCGGTGGTCAGAATCCTCAGATTCCCAGAACGAATCTAGGCTGAAAATCCTTACTTAATTGTAAGATCACCAAGTGATCGGGCGCAGGAAATACAGATGAGCACGACTGAAACTCAAATCGCGACCTTCAAGCAGCGCGTCGAGTCCGATTGGGGCGGAATGGAAGCCGCTGCGGCTTGGCAGAAACACTACAAGTCGATGCGGGACCAACTGGCCCCGGTCACGCAAGCCATCGTCGAAGCCGCCAATCCGCAGTCGGGCATGAATATCCTGGACCTGGCATCGGGCACCGGAGACCCGGCGCTTTCATTGGCGCGAAGGGTGGCGCCCGGCGGCACCGTCACCGCAACCGACTTCAACCCTCACATGCTCGCGGCCCTGCGTCAGAACGCTCTCGACGAAGGCGTCGCCAACGTCTTGACGCACGATTGCGATGCACACGAGTTGCCTTTTGAGGATCATCGATTCGACATCGTCACGTCTCGGTTCGGCGTGATGTTTTGTGGCGAGCTGGATCGGGCGCTGAGCGGGGTCCGCCGAGTCTTGAAGAGCAGTGGTAGGATCGCATTCCTCGTTTGGGGTGCGCCCGCGCCTGGAACCTATTTCGGATCGGCGGTGGTGCCCTATGTCAAGCGCATGGCGGAAAAGCCTGACCCCGATGGGCCCGGACCGATGCGATTTGCAGAGCCTGGAAAGCTGGTCAAGATCGTCGAGAAGGCGGGGTTCACGGGAGTGCAAGAAGTGTCGCTGACTCTACCGACTCCCTTCCCAGGGACCGCAAGAGCCCTGCTCGACCAGTTGTTCGAGATTGCCGCTCCGTTCCGGAACCTCGCGGACGCCTTGTCACCTGGGGACCGGCGTGCCGCCGACCAAGAGGCACTGGACAACTTGACGGCATTGGAGCGAGACGGGTGGGTTCACGTGAAGGCGCCCGTCATCATCGTTACGGCCACGTCGCCGTAGGCTCGGGTTCTCCGGCTTTGAGTTGAGATTCAGTTCGAACCGCCGAACGGCTGGTCACTCGGCGCTGCCGGTCTTCTGCGAGCCGAAAATGAACATGGCCCTGGCAGCGCTGGCTTGGTCGATGAGTTCAAACCTCTTCTGATCGTTGGCAGGTGGGTGGTTGAATTGCCCGCCATAGTAGCCCTGTTCGTTGCGCCCTTGCCTCCATAGCCATTCGAGGGCAGCCTTGGCCTTCTCCCTGCGTTCGGGCGTGGGCACATAGCCCCAACTCTCGAGCAGCAGGTGTGCAAAGCGGCCCGCGTCCGCGACCTTCCCACCGACGAACCACCGCTTCTCGCTCGCGGAGGCCATCGCTTCGGCTTCTTTCGCGTACCGCCCTTCGCGCGTAGCTTTGTAGAGCATCGCCGCGGTGCGGATCATCAGCGCGGTGTTGTAGGACCACTTGGTCTTCTCGACTTTGCCGTCCAGGCCGACGTTGTCCCAGAAAAGAAGATCTGTCGGGTCCTGAAGGCGTCCCTTGGTCCAAGCGTAGAGAGTCTTGGCCATTTCAAGCAGACCCGGGTCTTTGGTCTTCTCCCATACCGCCAGACAAGCCGCTGCCGACGGGGCATTTGAGCACGTGTTCTTGCTCTTCTTGTCGCTCTCGCGCCAATAGATGCCGCCGCCAAGCTTGTCGTCCTGGCCGCTCAGAACGAACTTGAGCGCCGCTTCAGCCTGCTTCAGAATTGACTTGTCCTGGAGCACGCCGCATGTCTCCACGAGCGCCAATACCATCCAGGCGTTGTCGTCGTAGTAGCGGTCTGGCGCAGCGGGGGTCGTGGCATGACCGTCCCGGTAATGGTCACTGGGTGATGCTTCAGTGCTGACTTGGAGTGCGAGATCATGACCGGGACGGTCATGCCACGCTTGATGCCTCTTCGAGCCAGGTAACACGTCGTACCCCGCCACCGGGCTCGCCGTGTTCCAGTAGGCTCTCGAGGCGTCGACGAGCTTCCGTAGGTCGGCCTTCCACTCGGGATCGGCCTTTGCCGCGCCGTTCATCGCGCTCAGCAGCACCCCAAGTCCCCAATTGAACACGGGCTGCGGTTTTTTGCCAGGCTCAAGGGCATCGCAGTATCCCGGTATCGCGTCGATCCGATACTCCTTCCGAATGAGCGCCATGGTCTTGAGCCCCCAGTCCGTCATCTCAGAGGGACTTCCGGGGGTCAGCATGATGGCAGCCAAAGCGCAGAGCACACGCTCATTATGCCGGCAGGGGAGCAAGCACGTAGATGATCCACGGCGCCACCCGGGTCTCGTTGACCCAAGCGATCGGTTCATCAGCTCTGCCCAAGGGTCTATAGGTGGCTTCGATCTGAAGTCCCGCTTCTCGGTAGAAGCACTCGTAGTCCTCGTGAAGGCAGAGCACATCGGAGACCGGCCGCTGATCTTCGACGTCGAGCATCACGGTGTAGACCGTGTCGCCGCTCTTTGCTTTGAAGTTGCTTTCGAAATGAGTGGTCCGAAACGACGCCCAATCGTGGGTGTAGATGTCAGGGGTCGAAACAAGACTGACAATCTTTCCTGTCGGCTTGAGCAATCTTCTCAAGGAACCAAAGAGGGTGGCCTTCGCCGCCATCGGAACGTTGTCGAAGGTGAACACCGACTGGACGAGGTCGAAGGCCCCTTCCGGGAGCTCTGTTGGCCCGCTTTCACCACAGACGCGATAGTCGCCTTGGGGGTCGATCTGCCTGGCGAGCGCGATCATTTGCTCGGAAATGTCCACACCCACGGCCTCGAAGCCGAGCTTCTTTAGAAACCGCGTCGAACGCCCTGCCCCACAGCCGAAATCCACGGCGCAGTAACCAGCTCGCCCCTTGAGGGAGAGGTCCGGCTCCGCCCCGAAGGGGATGGAAGTGAGCTCTGGCGAACCGGGTGAGGGGAG